>DATBNQ010000120.1:0-15984 GCA_036554185.1 Gemmatimonadaceae bacterium
CGGCCTGTGGGGCAGAAAGTCTCCAATGGAGCTTGAGACAGGTCTTATGTCCTAACGATTTTTTCAGGAACTTCCGACTGACAAATGTACCAGGGAAAAATCAGCCTCGATTAGGAACCCGCAGTCATGTTGCTGTTCCAGCAAATTGTTTTTGGGAAGGAACCAGTATGAATTTTGCTGTTCTGGGGTTGCTGATTGCGCTGTCACCATTTCAATCACAACTCCTCGATCAATTCCGGACGCCGATAGGAGTCCAAGCGTATGGACAATCCGCAGGAAGAAGCTACTACAATTCGCAGAGACCTATCATGTACAGCCCGCTTTCCGGCAGCGTGCTGGTCACTCAAGCCCTTCGCGCGGGAAGAATCCGGGTACCGTTCTTGTATCGCACACAAGTGAACCCGTTTGTCTTGACGTGCTCACCCGAACCCTGCACGACGCCGAACAACCAAGCTTCTGAAGGCGGGAGCCCCGTCAACGAAACGCCCATCGCCGTCGACCCGAAAAACAAGAAGCACTTGCTGAGCGGTGGCAACGACTATAATTGCCCCAACGTCCAGGGGTTCTTTGCTTCGAATAACGGCGGAACCACTTGGAACCACACCTGCATGGCGGCTGTTTCGGGTGGCTCAGGTGAGGGTGACCCTGCCGTCGGGTACGACCTCAATCACAACGCCTATGCAGCCGCCCTCGATGCGGTGGGCGGGAACAGCGATGTCATATTAGAAAAATCGACGAACAACGGCGGGACTTGGTCGTCTCCGACCATTGCAGTCACCGGCATCCCGCCTTACACGTTCGTCGACAAAGAATGGATGCAAATCGACAACACTCCGACAAGCCGCTGGCCCAACTGGATCTACATCTCAGACACGGAATTCGACAATTCGAACGGCAACACCATCATTGCGGTTGCGCATTCGTCAAATGGCGGAGGGACCTTTACCAACGTCATGGTCGACGCCCAAGCGTCTCCCGTGATCGACCAATTCAGCGACCTCGCGATCAGCGCGGACGGAACGGTCTGGGTTAGCTGGATGCGTTGCTCTGCAACCGGGCCAACCGGCGACTGCGGCGGCACCCAAGCCATGGAGTTGGTCTCCAAATCCAACGACGGCGGCAACACATGGTCGGCACCGAAAGTCATCGCGAAGCCAAATCTCCTCCCAGATAGTTGCGGAGCGTTCTACGGCTGCCTGCCGAACACAAATGAACGCATAAGCAACATTCCAGCCATCGACGTCGACCGGTCGACTGGACCGGACGCCGGCCGTCTCTATGCGATCTACTACAACTGGACTGGCAACCAAAATCAAGTGCTCGTCTCGCATTCCAAGAACGGCGGCTCGACGTGGAGCAAGGGTGTCAGAGTTGCGCCGGGCGCGATCAACGACGAGTTCTTCCCGTGGCTCACCACATCCAAGACTGGCGTGGTCGGCGCAACGTGGTTGGATCGCCGGCTCGATTCGTCGAACATCAACTATGATGCCTTCGGCGCGTCCTCAACAGACGGCGGCCTCACGTTCTCCGCAAACCTTCGCATCTCCACGATGTCGTCGAATCCGTTCAACGACGGCTTCGGCAGTGGTTTCATGGGCGACTACACAGGCAATATCTGGGCCGGTGATACCGTGTACCAATCGTGGACCGATACCCGCTCCGGAATCGCGCAAGACGAAGTCGGCGGAATGAAGCCCTAGCGTAGGTCCGCTGATCCAATACACGACTACCCTCCCACGCGAAGCGCCGCAAGAAGATTGCGGCGCTTTTTTATTTCGACTCCGTCGACGGCGGCGCTGTACACGTCAATTCCTTACACGACGTGTGGTTCAGCGGTCGACGCGAGAGCTGGCCCCGGTTAATCGAACACGCGGTTAAGTTAATTCAGCTTCTCGGGTGGAAGGTCCGACCGCGGTTTGCCGGCCAATTCAGCCTGTTATGTGCAGAAACATCAAGACCTTATATAACTTCGAGCCGCCTGTGACGGAAGATGAGATCCGCGCGTCGGCGATCCAGTTCGTTCGCAAACTGAGCGGGTTCACCCATCCTTCGAAAGCCAACGAGGTCGCCTTCGAGCGGGCCGTGTGCGACGTAGCCGAAGCGGCTAGTCGTCTTCTTTCATCCCTCGTCACGAACGCGACGCCGCGCAATCGCGAGGTGGAGTCGGCCAAAGCGCGCGAGCGGTCCAAAATCCGATTTCAAAGGGCGACGCAATAGAGAACCCGACACAAACCAACGCGGCAGCAGAAAACCAACCCGCAACGGCTTCACGCGCCGGGAGGGATTCGGGCTCCTGTGGTCCCTTCGAACCGGAACCACGAAATAATTCTCTGCCTTTTGCGAACGATCGATACCCCTAGTCTCCTCACTCGCGCCGGCAAAGCGGCGCGAGTGTGAAATTCTTACGGTGGAGATGGGGGATTCAAACCTTGGGAATTTGGTCGCCTCAAATCAAAGACGTTTGGGAAGCGGCGGGCGAGAAGAGGCGCTTCAAAAATACGTCGTGCTTGTAGGATGACGATTTCCCGAAGTGCACGACTACTGTTTGCTGCGATGGAACGATGTACATCGCTTGGCCCGACGATCCGCTGGCGAAGATGAGGTCGGACGGCGCGTGAGGCGATCCGAGCCACCAGCCTAGGCCGTAGCGTGGGTTGGCTGCCGATCCCCGGAAACACTCCATGAACTCTTCGCGATGTTCGCAGACAAATTGGCCATACTTCATCCATTCCTGTGCAGCAACAAATGCGCCGGTGGGCAACGGATGTGATCCGTCGGCTAACGTGCGCCACTTTCCGATTTGCATGCCGATAGGATCGAGAATTCTCTGACGGAGATACTCGTGAGGTGTTTGCTTGCGAGACTCAAGCTTCTGTGCGAGGACGGCTCCGAAGACCTGGAGGGGGATTCCGCCGTACGTAAACGTGGTTCCCGGTTCGTTCTTCAATTCGCAAGCGAGAGCTTTTGCGTACAGCGGAACAGCCGAGCCTAGGCCACCAAAACCGATACCACTCGTAAGCTCTAGCAGGTGGCGCAACGTGACGCTCTTTTTCCATGTGGAAGCGCTCCACTGCGGGAATGTGTCAGCCACGCGATCATCAAGACGCACGATTCCATCGCGCTCGGCAGTCACGGCAGCGATGCCCCAAAAGCTCTTCGTGCCGCTGAAGAGCGCGTGCGGCGTGGAAGCGTCGTAACCTTCGCCGTACGCTTCCCCCACGATATGACCGTGTTGCGCGATGACGAGCGCGTCCAGACCGTGCCTTTGCACGTACTCGAGTGCGCTGGGCGTGAGGGAAGCCGCCGGTGTCATGATGGTCTAGTCGATTCTCCGCCCAACGGCGGACTTCCACCGGAAAATCGAGACCTTCTTAAAGTCGGCAAAAGAAATAATCACTGCTTGCTCGATTGGCCGAGATTGGCGGCTTCGATCCGCACGCGCGCCGACCGCGAGTGGGTTTGAGCGGTCGACGCAGATGGACTCGAACATCTGACCTCTTACTTGAATGGCATTCGCACTTCAATAAACCCGCAATCCCTCGCCGGAAGCGGGTTCCAATGGTGGAGATGAGGGGACTCGAACCCCTGACCCTTTACATGCGAATTACAAATGGCCTATTTTTGCGTTACCGCTGGAACGCTTGAGAATCGGGCCATTGCGAACAAAGACGGGGGACGGCGAGCAGCAAGAGAATTCGTCGTCCTTCGCGTTTGTTCGCGAGTTTTCGCCTTATAAGTGGTAGTAAAGTGGTACGGTGCCCCACAGATACCACTGGCCTCGTAGCCGAGTGCACAGTTCAGCATATCGCGGCAGGTCGGTTTTCTAATGCGTCGCGAGGACGCGGCTCGCTAGCTCAGGCAACACCTGCCAGCGCGACACTCCGTCCGGCGGAAAGGTAATGCTGACGGTGACGTATTCATCGCCCTTTGCGGCAACGAGTGACGTGAGAAGACCGACTGAAAACGCATACTGGTCGTCCCCGACTTTCGGGAGATCCGGTGGCGGCGTTCCGACCGCGAGACTCTTTGCCGCTTGCGCATCGGAACTGTTACCGCTTTTTCCGACGGCGGCGTCGATGATGCCACCCACGATCGATTGCGCTCCTCCAGCGCCTTTGCGGATCGAATCCACTTCCTCTTTTCCACCGCTCGTCGAAAACTCGATCTTCACCATCGTTGCCTGATTCGTAAACGAGAACTCGCACGAATTGGACGTAACCTGAACCGCTCTGACGCTGAGGTGCACAGCGTCTTCGACCTGGGCGTTAGACAAAAAGGCGCATTGCGCGCCGGTTGATGCGTCAGAGGGAGCAGCGGATGTGGCGATCTCAGGTGTCGTGCTCGGCGCGGCCGAGTCGGATCCTCCGGTCGAGGTGGGCGCTGCGTCGGATCCCGTCGGTGCCGAGCCCTGATCCGTCGGCACCCCTGCCACAGGAGCCGGCGAATTTGCCGCTGCCACCGCGGACTGCGTCGTCGCGGTGTCATTCTGCGCAACGGTTGAATCGGGCTGCGTGCTACTAGTGCTGGTCGTCGCTGCGCTTTGGCCGTGCGAACACGCGGTCACCATGAGCGCGAGGGCGATGAAAAACGCGTGATTGCGCATGAGAGCACTCCTTAACCGTTCTAGAAATGGGGAAATGCGGTGACGAACGAGATGAGCGTTCCACCTCGCGCCTGGATCACGATCGAACCGCCTGGGCATTTGTACTGCACCGCAGGTTTGCCGGTCGCCGTGACACGCGTGCACGATTTCGGCGCGTTGGATTTGTACCAGAGATCGACCAGATGGACGGAATCGGTCGTCACCTGTTGGTAGGGGACGCCTTGCGCGAGGGCGCCGGCTGCTATTTCCATACCCGGCGCGGCGTGGCCGCGAGGGTAGAGCGGAAGTCGTCCATCAAATTGCGCTGCGAGGGCAGGGACGACCGCCAGGCCGAGCGCGAGCGCGAGCGCGGCGGCGATGGCGAAACGTTTGTTTTTCATGCTTCGAGTATAGAAAGGTGCCGTGCGCGTGGCGTGCGCCGGAGTCATGGCAGTGCGAATAACTTGTTGCATATCTCGCCCAACTTCTGCCCCAGCGCTTCGCGGCTCACTTTGAGCGCTGCGTCCTCGCCGTAGACGTTGATATGGCAGTTCCGGTTGTCGCCCTTGACCGCGACGACCCCGTTCGCTGTTAGTGAGGCTTTGTCGCCCACGTTAGGCAGCGGCGCAGGATCGACCAGGTATTTAAAGATGGCATCGAATGATTCGGGGCCGTCTTTCGCGAGCATTATCGCGATGGATCTGCCGGAATCGTCGCTTTGGTAGGAGCATGCAGAACCATCGTCCCCGGCCTTGAAGTGGCTGGCCGGATGGGTCCAGATTCCCGCGACCACGTCGGGCGTCAGGTATTTCTCGCAGGCGGTAGCGCCGTTGGCAGTCCAGTCGCCGCCGGCGCTCGAACCGCCGGCAGCAGCCGCGGACTTTGCCGAAGTACCACCGCTTTCAGAACTCGATGCACTGTGCGAGCATGCGGCGAACGCGCACAACGCGAGCGTGATGGCGGCGGTGGCGAGAAGATTGTTCTTCATGTCACCAGCCTAGCACGCGCCATGCGGCCGGCGTGCGCCGATCCAACGCCGCACGGGCGGTATTCTTCCCTTTGGCCGCGCTACAAGCGGACGAGTTCGACGCGGCGGTTGAGCGCTTTGCCCGCAGCCGTCGCATTCGACGCGACCGGCCGTGTGAGACCGAAGCCTTCGGCTGCAAGCCGGCCCCGCGCTATGTGATATCGGTGTTCCAGAACCGCGACGACCGCCAGCGCGCGGCGGCGCGAAAGGTCGAGATTGTAGGCCGCGCCGCCATCCGAATCGGTGTGTCCTTCTACGCGCATCTTCCACGTCGGATAGGCGCGAAGCACCTGGGCGATTTGCGCGATCGTCGCCTCGGATTGTGCTTGAATCGTCGCACTCGCAACGTCGAAATGAATTCCATAGATCGTGGCGCGTTTTTCGTTCAATAATTCTTTGGCGAGGGCGATCGACGCATCGATCGTGATTGACGCCTGCGCGGACTGCTTTGTGGCGCTGCCGCCACTCGCCGTCACCGTGAATACATAGCGTGCCGGTCTTGCCGACGCGGGCATCACGACGGTCGCGACTATCTGCGCGGCAGCTCCTGCGTTCAGCGTGACGTGCGATGGCGCGACGGCGACTTTCCACGGCGCATTGCCCGCGAGCGTCAACGTCGCGGCGATCGGGTTCCCCTTTAGGGCAACGTAGTCGAGCGTCATCGGCACACGCAGCTCGTGCAAGGCCCCGGGCGCCAGCCGCTCGTTCACCGACGAATACAGCGCGAGATCGGACGCGACTTCCGCGTTGCAAGGAAGCTCGCCCGAGGGCAGCTGCTCGTACTCGACTCGCGCGAGTTTTTGGGCCTCCGGCACATGGCTGCGCAAGTCGTCACGGTCGAATCCGTTGTAGATGAGCAGGCCGCGTCCGTAGCGCGCGTAGGCGTGGACCCAACCGCTCGCCCCGCTCGCATTGCGGGCGAACATCAGCCCGCACCAGTGAGGATCGTCGGTCTGCATGACGTCCGCGTCGCCGATCTGCTGTGTCGCGCTCGCGATATACGCCTTCGTATCGATCTCGTGAGCAGGATCAGACGCGAGGCTCCCAAGCGTCGACGGATCCGCAATCGCGAGCACGTGTCCGCTCGCGCCCCCTGCGCCCGCGGCATTCGTCCTGAACGGATAGGGTATGAAAGCATACGCGGAACTCGTGCACGAATCGGCATCGCGCACGATCAGGGTGTGGCCGGCGCCCACCCAATCGAGGAGCAGTTTTTGCTGCCACGGCGCGAGCTCCATGTCGGCAGCGCACGACTGCGCGATAACCGCGATGCGAGCGTCGCGTAGCATCGGCGCATCGACGAGCGGCAGTAGCGCACGCTCGAAGCGATAGCCTGGCGCCGCCGTAACGTCGTCGTCGGGCGATTCGACGCCCGCCTGGCGACCAAGCACAAGCACGACCGGCCCTCGCCCCGCGGCCTGGTCGACACAAGCCGGCGCGTGCGGTACGCGAAGCGCGATTAACAGGCGCTTCGACGCAAATCCAACCAAGGCGTTGCCGTCGGCGACGACGTTGAGCGCCTCTCCGTTCGGCGCGATGGCGCGCGTTCCGTCGATCGATCCACGCCAAACGTCTGACCGGTCAGTGCAGCTGAACTCTGTGAGAACGCCGTCGTGCACAAACGTGACGCGCGGATATTCACCCGATTTCGGGGGCAGTGCCTGCGGCACGAAGCCGCGCGCGCCAGCAAAGACCGAATCGCTCGATCCGTCGGACGCGTCGGCCGACATCCAATAGCCGTCCAGCATCCTCCTCGCGGGCGGAGTGAGGGTTCCGACGGCAACGACCTCATCCAGCCGCATGTCACCGGTACTGTCGCGCGTCACCGTAACCTTAACGAACCTCCCCGAAGCCTGGATGGGTTGCAGAACGAGCTGGGTGGTCGAACTTGGATCCACGTCAACGCGGCCCGCGGCGGCGAATGTTCGCCCATCGTCGGAGACGGCAAAATCGCCGTGCAATTTCGTAGTGCCGGTCGACCTCAGACCGATCGCCGAGAAGCGCGCGGTCTCGGGAAGTTCAAACACGAGTTCTATCGGCTTCGCGAACGAATTCGCGACAACGATGCCGGCACCGTTGACTAGTCGCTCGACGCCGTACGTCGCTGCTCCGGTCGTCCATCGGCGAACGAACGCGCCATTGACGGCTGTCAACAGATTCGGATCTGGCGTGGATTGCTGCGACGACGGCGACGCGGCCGGCGTGGCCGCAGCTCCCGAGAGCACATTTGTGGGAGAGGCCGCCGGTTCGGCTGATGCAACTGATGCGGACGCCTCAGTCGACGGCGACTGCGTTATCGTGCTCGACGCACCAAGTTCGCCGCCGCTGGCTGGCGTCGCGAGGGGAGAAATCGTCGCGGCGGTGCTTGGCGCTTCGCTCTGCGTGGCGGTCTGATGCGCGCACGAGCACAGTAGGAGCATAGCGCCGACGACCGGTAGCGCGATTCTCAACGTTCTCATCTGCGACCGCACACAGCCTGGTGAACTGATGATTTTGCATGCTGGATTCCGGTCGCTCCTTCACCCGCATCATATACTCTTGCCGTACGGCTGGCGTGCCTCGATGAGTCGGGGCCGATCCCGGCGCACGCGGGGCGTACGTTGAAGCGATATCATGAATTCGTCGAGGGCGCTCCGCCGGAGCGACCGACACTCCTCCAAAGGAGACAATTGTGAACGTCCGACTTCCTATCCAGCTCGCTTACATCACTCTGACGCTCTTTGTTGTTGTTGTAGCGGTGCAGAGCCCGCCCGTCCTCGCTGATGGTGGGTCTCTCCCGGTCTATCCCCATCGCATCAACTCTTGGTACCACGGTCGTTATGATAATAAGGCGACAACGTCGCAGCTTCAGGTGGCCCTAACGCAGGGCTTTGCCACTTTTCTTGATACGTCTGATTCCCGTAGCATGGTGACCGCGTGGTATCACGCACGGTTACCCGGCTATACGGAACATACGGTCTCCGCTGGGACCACGTTCAGTGGCGACGGTGGCCTCGTTAAGATCCTCCCGTACAAAGGGAAAATACGAATCGCACTCATGCCCAACTAATGTTCAACGCGTCCGATACTTTTGCCGTACGGCTGGCGTGCCCCGATGAGCCAGGCCCGATCCCGGCGCACGCGGGACGTATGTTGAAGCGATATCATGAATTCGTCGAGGTCGCTCCGCCGGAGCGACCGACACTCCTCCAAAGGAGACAATTGTGAACGTCCGACGTCCTATCCAGCTCGCTTACATCACTCTGATGCTCTTTGTTGTAGCGGCGCAGAGCCCGCCCGTCCTCGCTGATGGTGGGTCTCTCCCGGTCTATCCCCATCGCATCAACTCTTGGTACCACGGTCGTTATGATAATAAGGCGACAACGTCGCAGCTTCAGGTGGCCCTCACGCAGGGCTATGCTACTTTTTTCGACACGCCGGATTCCGGTAGCGTGGTGACCGCTTGGTATAAGGCGCGGCTCTCCGGCTATGCGGAACAGGTTAGCTCCGCCGGAACTACTTTTAGAGGCAGTGCCGGGATCGTTGGGGTTCTCCGGTACAAAGGGAAAATACGAGTCGTACTCCAGCCCAACTAATGGTCAACGCGTCCGAAGGCCGCCGACGGGCGCCTAGCGATCTTCCGGCACGCAGCGCGCGCCATCATGGGAACATCGACTGGCGTACGCTTCCGGCACGCCACAAAGTACACTGACGTTGCTATGAAACGAACCAACGCGGGTCTCGCCTTGTCCTTAGTGGCGCTCCTCGCATCGAACGGCTGTCAGGGGGAGAACCAAAGCGAGCCCGCGCGAACTTATGATCCGGCGGGCGACTTTGCTAAGACGTTTGACATAGTCTGATGTTGCTCGGTATGACGTACGTACGGGTCCGTTTGAAGATTTGATGATTGTACGATGCGATGCCAATACCCAGGAGCCCGGCATCGTAACCGTACATACCGGAGACGTTGAGTTCGCGGCGCTCGCATGGAGCGATGGCCACCGGTCCGGTGGCAACGAAGTTCGCCTGGATGAAAAGCGCCACGAACGCATCGCCACTGGTCTCGCCAAGAATGGTTTCGAGTTCTTCGGGGGCGCCAAGTTTTATCTCGATCTTCGGCATCATCACCGTGAGCGAAAGGCCGAGCGGCGCGACCGACAGGGTTCCTCCGTACGAGTCGAGCCCTCCATCGCTGTCCATGGTGGATTGCGCGCCACCGCCCGAAGTGGCGTCATTGACGGCGACGTCTCCGCCGAACGACGCATGATACGATCCCTGCGCGACGGTGGTTTTGCTCGTAAAGGCGGGGGAGAATGAGAAACCGGTTTTGATGTTTAGTTCGAACGGCAGCGGTCCCACGAAAAACGGAATTCTGAACCCAAGCGGGAGCTTGATGACGGCCGCCTCGTTGAAGATCTCCTTATCGTCGCCGCCATGATCTTTGTCAAACGTGACGCTCCATGTGAGATCGAATTTGCCGTGCAGGTTTCCGTCGCTGATGCCAATGCGCTTTGTCTGACCGTTGGCCAAGTCGATGTTGACGGAGTTCGTCAAGCTGTCGAGTTCGCCCGTGGCTTTCACTTCGAGTAAACCGCCACCGTGCCGCTTGTCGGCAGTGAGCTCCATCTCGAGGTTGTCGCCGTTCGGTGTCAACTTCATGTCTATATCCCAGTCCTGTATCGAGCCATTGTAGTGGACCGGTGCATCTGCGAGAGCTGGGCTCGCTATGAGTCTGTCGATCCATGTGTTCGGATCGTCGGCCACGTCGACGCGATGAAAACCCGGCGGCGTCACGTATGCGAGGTTTGCAAAATTGACGTTATACTTCCAAGCGATCTGCCCATCGCTGATGGCCTCGTTCAGAGCAGCGGGCGCCGTGACGACGTGCAATTGATTCCCATCGCTGCGCACGCTGACGATCTTTCGCAGCGCCAAGCCGGAGAACACGGTCACCGTTCCCGGAGTCAAGGCTGCGATCGCTGGTGCCGATGCCGCATCGAACGTCAACGAACCGTCTTGAGCGACACCGCGATAGGCTTGGCTCACCGTTGCGGCGTCGATCACTTTGGTTTGCGGATTCCAGGTGACATTGAAGGTGGTCTGCTCCGGCGTCGCGACCGGGCTGGCGGCGCTCTGCGGCGAGTTGAGCTCCGTCGGCGCGGCGGATGAACCACCGTTGGCCGCCACCGCGGATGAACTGTTGGCAGTGGATGAGCTGTTGGCGGGGGATGAACCGCTAGTCGTGGCTGTCGATTCCTGACTGCTGCCATGCGAGCAACCGACGACCGCTGCGGCTCCCAATGCGACGATCCAGTACGCATAACGAGGGCTCATGGCGTATTGCTCGCGGCGGGTTGGGTCTGCGCATTCGTCGCGCCGTTCATGTTCTGCACCTGCTGTGCCGCTTGTTGCAGTTGCGCCGGTGCCTTTATCGGAGCGCAGGTAGGCGGAGGCGTCGAACTTCCAGAGCTGAGCAGCGATGCGGTTGTCTTGCCAACACAGTTCGGATCCGGCACGTCGTTCAGACTTCCCGACGTATTGCCTCCGGCGGCGTTGCTTCCGGCATCCTGAGCGGCCGCGCCAGTGGATGAATTTCCGCCCTCAGGCACGCTCGTCGAAACGCTCTGAGCTTGCGTTTGCGAACTTTGCCCCTGGCTGGGCCCGCCGTTTAGGTTGCCCTCGATCTGTCCGCCTGCTCTGCCCCCAAGGAGAGCGTGCTGTATGGCTGCCGGCAGCGGTGGTTGACAGACACCGGCGCGCCACCAGAGGAAGAGAAAAATGGCGAGCGCGATTTCGAGGAGCGCGACGAAAAGCAGAACTCCAATACCAGCGCCGCCAGCTTGGCCACGCGACCTCGAGACTGACTTTTTCATGCGTTTCAAACCCCTTTGGCGCTTAGGCTAGCAGAGCACCGTGCGCCCGGCGTGCAAGACTGCGGCGCCTCATCAAATACCTTCGTCGCAGTGGATTTGTGCTCTGATTTGAGCCCGTGCCGCCGCATCGCTGTGTTTCGCACGGATCATCAGGGCGATCTCACTTCGTGAATACGGCGGGTCGAAGTGCTCCAACGCAATGATCGTGTCGCCTGAAAGCAGGTTAATGGCCGCTGCATAGGCACCGCCAGCCGTAAAGACGGCGGCGGCACGTCGATGCTCCGATCGTCTATCGACGAACGAACGCGCCGTTGACGACCGTCAACGGATTCGGATCCGATGTAGGCTTCGACGACAGCGATGCGGCCGGTGAGGCCGCAGTCCCAGAGAGCGTTGTCGCGGGCGAGGCCGCGGACTCGGCCGAATCAGCCGATTGGATGGGAGAAATCGACGCAGCAGCGCTCGGCGCTTCGCCCTGCGTGTCGGTTTGATGCACGCACGAGCACAAGAAGCATAGCGACAACGATTGTTAGCGCGCGTTTCTCAACTTTCTAACCGGTGATCGCACAGCTTGGTGGACTGCTGACTTTGCTTGCTGCGTACCGGTCGCTCTCCTTTGCCGGTATCGTAGACTTGCGCCGTGCGTCTGGCGTGCCCCGATTGAGCCACGCTCGATCGCGCGTCGGAGGCGTGGGGGCACCGGATTCTAAAGCGCTCTAGCAGGGGTTCGAGTCCCCTCATCTCCACCATAACGAGAGCCTGTTGCCGCCGGCGTTGTTCGCGAGTTTTCGCCTCATAAGTGGTACATAAATGGTACGACTTCATCTCGACTTGAAAAATGCGCCGGCGGATCTCATGGAGGCTGACCCAATATCCGACTTCGTGTGGCTATCGCCCCCTTTCCACCGTCGTCGGTATTAAGTTCCAAAACTTCTCGAGGGTCGAGTCACTCGCCCGTCATGTTATTTTCAGCGCCTCCTCGACCGCGCGATCTTCCGACCAGGCGGCGCCCTCCGACATAAGTTTCGCGAGCTTTGCTTCTCCGAAGTGGACGCGTAGTGGCTCCAGGAACCATTCCGGATCGACCTCGACGAATGCATCGCGGGAAACGGCTTGCGTCGAGAATCGTTCTTCAGCAAATCCCAGCAATCGAGCTGCCTCGTCGTGCAAGCCGTGACGGAAGCCTACGCCAGCAAGCACTTGGAGCGCGCCCGCGACTCCGTGAGGTTGTAGCTCCTCCCGGCTGACCTTCAACACCGAACGCGCGTGCTCGAATGCGCCATCTTCACCGGAAAGGAAATGCAGCGCGCTTAGGTAGTACTCGGCGTAGACGCTTGCCGTCCAGTCCTTTGAAGACCACGTAATAGCGTGGCCTTCGCTCGCCAATTCGATGGCCCGCTCGAGATGACCATCTAGCCGTTCAAGGTTAGCACGCACCGCCAGAACCATCCACCTATGCCTGTCGAAGTGCAAATCGACTCGTCGATACGCCTCGCTCATCAACATCACGTGCCGTCGCGCCGCGTCGAGGTTGCCGCGCCTCCAGTTCAGCTTCGCAAGCGCCATGTGATTCGCCCAGATCCGATAGACGTCCCCGATTCGCTCCGCCATCGCCAACGACTCATTCGCGATCGCTTCTGCTTCGTCGAATCTTCTCACCATTACGAGCGCGCTGCCATACAAGAGAAGGACCCGCGTGAGGTCTGGCCCTTCGCCAACCGCACGGGCCGTCGGCAGCGCTTCCTGCCCGATCCGAGCGGCGGCAACGCCGTCGGTCATCAGATAGGCCCGGATCCTGTGGTGCGCTATCTGCACGCTGAGAACCGGATGAGACTCGTATGTCACCGCGCTTTGCGCTAGTGACATCCATCGCAAGCCCTCGTTATAGTATCGCGTAACCCAGAATGGGCCGAGATATCCAGCGATCTCGGCCCCGACCGCCCGGTCATTTCCTCGAACGAGCGTCCATTCGAGCGCGGCCCGGATGTTATCGATTTCTTCTTCGATCGTGGCAACGTATTCAAAATCGTCGACTTTTAGCCACTTGCTGCCCTCGCGCCGGGCGAACTCCGCGAAGTAACGCGCATGCTGATCTGCCGCTGTGTCGTACTCACCGTGCTTCTCCAGCAGAGGAAGCGCGTATTGCCTCATCGGCTCAAGCAACCTGTAACGCTGAGACGTGGCGCGCAACTCTACCGCTATGAGTGACTTTTTCACGAGAGGCCATAACAGGTCGAGGACGGCGAGGTCCCCCAGCGACTCGTCCACCCCGGCAGCGTAGATTGTTGAGAGGCTCCAACCCCCGCGGAAGATACCCAAGCGCCTGAACAGCGCCTTCTCTGTCTCGGAGAGCCAGTCGTAACTCCAGTCCAGAGTCGCATACATCGTCTGGTGGCGCGGATGCACGCCAACGTCGTCCCCTTTGAGTAGACGGAACTCTCTTCGAAGCCGGTCGAGTAATTGATGGACGTTCAGCGCAGGCACTCTCGCTGCGGCGAGTTCGAGAGCGAGCGCGATTCCGTCAACATGTCGACAGATCTCGACGACGGCCCCTACGTTGTCATCGGTAAGAGCAAAAGCAGCGTCGGAAGCGGAAGCGCGGGCACAAAACAATGCAACAGCGCCGAACGTGCGAGCAACCTCCGAGGTGAGGGCCTCGTTTCCTCGAGGCACAGCCATCGACGGAAGACGGTAAGTGTGCTCTCCGGAGGCGCCGAGTTGCTCGCGGCTCGTCGTCAATACAACCACGTGAGGACACGCCTTCATGATCTCCCGAACGACCCGAGCCGCTTCGAAAACGACGTGCTCGCAGTTGTCCAGCACGAGGAGCAGACGCTTCAACTTCAGATGGGCGATAACTGCGTCTTGTAGTTCACGATAATTCGACGGCCGTACATCGAGTGCCGAGGCAATCTCCGTGACCACCGCCCCTTCGCCGTCGATTGTCGCGAGATCTGCAAACCAGACGCCATCGTCGAACTGGTGAAGCACTTGCACCGCCGCCTGTATGGCCACTCGCGTCTTTCCAACGCCTCCGGCTCCGATGACGGTAACGAGCTGAGACTTTGCAAGGAGTCCGTTGATTTCGCCCAGCTCGACGTCACGACCGACGAAACTTGTGATCTGACGCGGCAGGTTTGTCGGAGGCACTTCGAGCGACCGCACCTTGATGTGTCCAAAGCGTTCCTCAAATGCGGCTGACGGCGTCTCTTCGACCTCCGCGAGCGCTTCGCGACAGCGCGTGCAAACTGCAAGTGCTGCTGTGTTCCGACCTGCCTCGAGTTCGGCCTCAATCAGCGCGGCGTACGCTTCTTCCGCGTACGGATTGCGCGCAAGCAAGAGCCGGGCGGCTACGGGGTCGCGCTGTGCCCGCACTGCGCGCGCCAGGACGGCTTCATAGAGCGTCGTCAAGCGCTCGCGCTCGGCGACTGACCACTCGTCATAGTCGCCCTCGAGAAAGTCACCTCGGTAAAGTCGCGCCGCCATGCTGCTTGCCGACGGATCCTCTCGCATCGCCAGCTCGGCGAACCGCCGCGCGTCCACTTGTGTTTCTCCCGTCCAGCGCACGACCGACTTGGTTGCCGTCAAGTACGCGTCGCAATCTGTCCCAAGCGAACGCAGGCACGCGCGGATCGATGACAGCGCATTTGCGAGACTCGCGCGAGCGTGGTCAGGCTGCGCGTCCGGCCAGAAGGTTTCAATCAGCCGCTCTCGCGCGAGCTCGGCGTCCGCGTTCATAGCAAGATACGCCATTAGGGCGCGGGCCTTTCGAGTCGGCGGACCGGACGAGCTCTTACCATCCGCCTTGAAGGCGAATCCTCCGAGAGTCGTCAGTACCGACGCTACCATAGACTACCGCCCAACGGTCAATACCCGTCGGACAAATCTTGGCGCGGTGGCTCGGCCGTCCCTCGCGACCGATTCTTTGGTTCAGTCCCGTGGTCGGGCTACGACCGGCACGGCCGGCCGTAGCCGTGACTGGGGCTATTCGTCCACCCGTTCGATCTGAGCGATTTCTACCGACCCAGTGGCGTCGATGGCGTTTACGCGGTCGCCGTTATGGAAAACGATGAAATCCCAATTGATTCCGTCGGGTGCATCAGAAAAGTGACCAGCGCAGTTTTGGTGCACAACGTAGCTGCCGTGATACGACGCCGAAAAGTAGGTGCCGCCAAAATTCTGGCTGCCGCTGAACGACCACGCTCCCTGACCATCGAAGGATAATATGCCGTTCGCCGCTCCGGGGTAAAAATGGTCTACCTTTTGCGCCTGTTTCAGGGGAACTGAACCAGGCAGGCCGAGTCCAACGAACGCTGCGGCGTAGTCGCCGCGCAAGGTGCGATTGTTGCAACCCTGTGCAGCCTCCCCGGCGTTCGGCGCAGCGACGGCTGCAAGTAGCCCGAGAATGATCGCGAGAGCTGTGCGCCGAGAGAACGGGCGCTTGGCTTCGACGTTTTGCATTGATGTTACCCTCCAAGTGATGACGAGGTAGCTCTAGCATACCAGCGCATCTTAAACGGATC
>DATBNQ010000009.1:0-10620 GCA_036554185.1 Gemmatimonadaceae bacterium
AGTCCCGGCGTGACGATGCGCCCGCCGCAATCCACACGCTCTGCACCCGGAAACTCACGCTCCATGTCTTCGAATGGACCCAATGCGGCGATGATCGAGCCGTCGACCGCGATCGCGACGTCGGTTCTCACGCCGGCGTCCGTCATTTCCAGACCGCGCCGGCCACGGGCAGGACCGGCGCACGTCGCGACCTGCGACGCGTTGTGAAATATGATTTGCCGACTCACGAAATCAGCGCGGTATCGGAATCGTGATGCCGTGCCGAGCTGCTGCGTCGCGCGCGATGTCGTAACCGGCGTCGGTGTGCCGGAGGATGCCGGTCGCAGGATCGTTGGTCAGCACGCGCTCGATGCGCTCGCGCATTTCGGGCGTGCCGTCGGCGACAACAACCTGGCCGGCGTGGAGCGAGTTGCCAATCCCAACGCCGCCGCCATGATGGAACGAGACCCAGCTCGCACCGCTCGCGGTGTTGACGAGCGCATTGAGGATCGGCCAGTCCGCCACCGCGTCGCTTCCATCGAGCATCGCCTCGGTCTCGCGGAACGGCGACGCGACACTCCCCGTATCGAGATGGTCACGTCCGATCACGATCGGCGCCGATATCTCGCCCGACGCGACCAGGTCGTTCAGTGCGACTCCGAAGCGGGCACGATCTCCCTGCCCGAGCCAGCAGATCCGCGCAGGCAGTCCCTGAAAATGAATTCGCTCGCTCGCCAGCCTGATCCAGCGCGCTAGATGCTCGTCGTTCGGGAAGAGATCGAGCACGAGACGGTCAGTACGCGCGATGTCAGCGGGATCGCCAGAGAGTGCAGCCCACCTGAACGGACCCTTCCCCTCGCAGAACAGCGGCCGAATGTAAGCAGGGACGAATCCGGGAAAATCGAACGCTCGTTCGAGTCCCGCATCGAAGGCGACTGTGCGGATGTTGTTCCCGTAATCGAAGGTCACGGCGCCCATCTTCTGCAGCGCGAGCATCGCCTCGACGTGCCGGACGGCGCTGGTCGTTGCGCGCCTGAGGTATTCGTCAGGATCGGATGTGCGCAGCGCATCCGCTTGCGTCAGCGAGATGCCGGCCGGCACGTAACCGTTCAGCATGTCGTGCGCGCTTGTCTGGTCTGTAAGCACATCGGGCACCACGCCGCGCTCGACCAGCGCTGGAATTACGTCGGCGGCGTTTCCCACGAGACCAACCGACAACGGCTCACCGCGCGACCGTGCGTCGTCGAGCCACGTGAGCGCTTCGTCGAGACTGCTCGTCTTGCGGTCGCAATAGCCGGTCTCGATTCGCTTGTCGATGCGCCGCTCCGCGACCTCGACTCCGAGGATCGCGGCGCCGAGCATTGTCGCGGCGAGCGGTTGCGCGCCGCCCATTCCGCCAAGGCCAGCCGTGACAACCAGCCGCCCAGCGAGCGATCCGCCGAAGTGCTTCCTTGCTACAGCACCGAGGGTTTCGTACGTCCCCTGCACGATTCCCTGGGAGCCGATGTAGATCCATGAGCCCGCGGTCATCTGTCCATACATCATGAGGCCGGCGCGTTCCAGCTCGCGGAACTTCTCCCAGGTCGCCCAGCGGCCCACCAGGTTGCTGTTGGCTATGAGAACGCGGGGCGCACTTCGATGCGTGCGCAACACTCCGACCGGCTTGCCGCTCTGGATAAGCAGCGTCTCATCGTTCTCGAGATCGCGCAACTCGCGCACGATTGCGTCGAACGCTTCCCAGTTGCGCGCCGCCTTTCCCGTTCCACCGTAGACAACGAGATCATCGGGTCGCTCCGCGACGTCCGGATCAAGGTTGTTCATCAGCATTCGCATCGCAGCTTCCTGCTGCCAGCTCTTGCATGTGATCTCGGTACCGTGCGGTGCACGCACCGTCCGCGCGCCCTGTGTCATCGCAATCCCTCCGCCTCTTCGGCGACATCCCATTCGATGCACTCGTCGAAGCGTCCAGCAAAGATCTCGCCCGCGATGGACGCGATGTCACCGCTCATGACTCTGTCACGGTCCAGACGATCGACGACGGCACGCACTCGTGCGTGCGCGTGCGCTACCGCCGTTGACGGCGCGAGTGGTGCTCGAAAGTCGATCCCCTGCGCCCCGCACATCAGCTCGATCGCCAGCACGTTGCGCACGTTCGCGACTACACGGCGCGCCTTCCACGCCGCGCCCATCGCCATCGGCACGACGTCTTCCTTGCTTCCGTCCGTCGGTATGGAATCGACACTCGACGGATGCGCCAGTACCTTGCACTCGCTCGTGATCGAGGCCGCGGTTACCTGCGCCATCATGAACCCGGAATTCGTACCGGCATCGGGTGACAGAAAGGGTGGCAGACCCTCGTTGAGATCCGGGTGCACGAGTCTGTCCGTGCGACGCTCGCTGATAACGGCGAGATTCGTCATGACAATCGCGAGAAAATCCAGCGCCATGGCCACGGCCTGGCCGTGAAAATTTCCACCACTCAGCATCTCGCCATTCTCGAACACGAGTGGATTGTCGGTCGCGGCGTTCAGCTCGCGGGATACCATTCCCGAAATCCAGCGCAGCGCGTCGAGCACGGGCCCGTGCACCTGAGGAACGCAGCGCAATCCATAAGCGTCCTGCACTCGGCGATCGTTGGACCGGTGCGACTCTCGAATTTCGCTGTCGTCGAGCAGCAGACGCATCACTCGCGCTGACTCCTCCTGCCCGATCTGCCCGCGCGCTTTCTGAATCCGCGCGTCGAACGCAACCGGCGTGCCCTTCAGCGCCTCGAGCGACATTGCCGCCGCAACATGCGCCGCGCGCCACAGCCGCTCGGCATCATGAACGAGAAGTGCCGCAATCGCGGTGTGTGCCTGCGTTCCGTTGATGAGCGTTATCCCTTCCTTTGGACCCAACGCTACCGGCTCGAGACCGCTCGCGCGCAGCATATCCGCGGCGGGACCGGCGTCTCCATTCCTGAAGAGGACGCCCTCGCCGATCATGGCGAGCGCGAGATGCGCAAGCGGCGCAAGATCGCCGCTCGCGCCGACACTTCCCTGTTCGGGAATCGGAGGATACAATCCCGCGTTCAACATGCCGGCGAGCAGATCCACCAACACCGCGCGAGCACCGGAATATCCCTTGGAGATGACATTTGCGCGCAACAGCATCATTGCGCGCGTTTCCTCCTCGCTCAGCAGCGGCCCGACACCCACCGCGTGCGATCTGATGAGATTGACCTGCAGCTCTGCGAGTCGGTGCGGAGGTATCGCGATGTCGGACAGCTTTCCGAACCCGGTGGTGACACCATAGACAACTTCATTTCGCTCCACGATCCGCGTTACGATCGCATTTGACGTGGCCATCCCGCTGCGAGCTGTCTCGCTCAACTCGACGCGCGCGCGATGACGCGCGACGGCAACAACGTCTTCGATGCGCAGCGATCGCCCATCGAGTTTCACGGCTACCCGATCCACGCTCACGCATCACCCCGGCGCAAGGCGAAACCGGTGAGGAATGTCAGCATGGCGTGTACTGCAACCCTGATGGTTGCGCGGCGCGGGTCCTGCGAGGGGTCGACTTCCACGATGTCCAGAGCACGGACTTTGGGATGGCCACCGAGCACGAGCAACATCTCAAACAACTGCCAGGACGTCATCCCGCCCGGTACAAGTGCTGGTACGCCGGGGGCGAACGCCTGATCCAGTACATCCATGTCGAGCGTTACGTAGAGCGCGTGCGAGTGTTCGGCGACGGCGTCGAGTGCGCGGTGCGCAATGTCGGCTGGCGCGGTGTTGGCGACCTCGCGCGCCGAGATCTGTGTAATTCCGGCGTCGCGTGCGAGATCGCGGTAAGCGCGTGCATTTGCGAACGCGTGCAGGCCCACCTGCACGATGTTCCTTCCTTCCAGCGTGCCTGACTCGAGCAGCTGGCGAATCGGTGTCCCGTTGCTGGGTCCACCGTCCTCGAGATTGCGCAGATCCATGTGTGCGTCGAGTTGTACGAGGCCAACAGGTCCGCCGACTTGCTCTCTGAACGCCTCGACGGAAGGCGCCGAGATCGAATGATCGCCTCCCATCACAACGGTGAGCGCAGCATTCGATCGCGCAAGTACTGCCGATACAGCGTCACGGACTCCAGCACGAGATCGCGCAAGATCAGTAACGTGCACGCGTGCGTCACCGGCGTCGCGCACCGTGAGAGTGGGCGCTAGATCGATGTCGTGATCGAAATTGTAGGTTGACACCGCGCCGAACATCTCGCGCATCGCCTGCGGGGTTCCAGACGCTCCCGAATGCGAGATGGACGTCTTGGAGAGGGGTGCCCCGACGAGTACTGCGTCGGCGGCTTCGATGCCGTCCCACGGCCGGATCCAGGATGCCACCTTCGTCTCGAGATGGTCCCGGAAGAGCGGTGAGCCCGGCGGGTTGAGAGGCATGTTCGGTTGGGTCACGCCCTTACAATAACGTCCCTCGCAAGATGGCGTAGGCTACCGAGAAATAGATGACCAGTCCGGTAACATCGACGAGGGTTGCCACGAAGGGTGCCGAGGCGCTTGCCGGGTCGAAACCCAGGCGTCGGAGCACGAAGGGGAGCATCGATCCGGCCATGGATCCGAAGGTGACCACCCCGACCAGCGATGCGCCGACGGTGACGGCCACGAGATTGTGATGCGCCCCGTAGTCGTACCATCCAAAGTGCTGCCACGTGAGGATTCGGACAACTCCGATCGTGCCCAGGATCGTCCCGAGCGCGAGGCCCGTTGGCAGCTCGCGAATTGCAACGCGCCACCAGTCCCGCAACTGCAGCTCACGGAGGGCCAGAGCTCGGATAATCAATGATGTCGCCTGCGATCCGGAGTTACCCCCCGACGAGATGATGAGCGGAATGAACAACGCGAGCACCACTGCACGCGCGATCTCGTCCTGGAAGTGTCCCATGGCGGTCGCCGTGAGCATCTCGCCGAGAAAGAGAGCTGCGAGCCATCCGGCGCGCTTGCGCACCATTCCCCACATGGAGATGCGCAGGTACGGGGCATCGAGCGCCTCGACACCGCCGAATTTCTGAACATCTTCGGTGGCCTCGCGCACCATCGCATCTATAACGTCGTCCACCGTGACGGCACCGATCATCCTGCCGACTTCGTCGACAACTGGCAACGCGACGAGGTTGTACTTGGAAATCAGGCGCGCGGCATCCTCCTCGCTTGTCATCGGCGACGTCGACAGCGGTCTGCGCGGGTCACCGACGTTCATGATTTTCGATCGGTGATCAGCCAACAGCAGATCCTGAAGATGGATCGTGCGCAGCAGCACACCGCTGGTCGGCTCTACCACATAGACAGCGTAGACTGCAACGACATCGGGCGCGAGCAGTCGCACGCGTTCGATCGCATCCGCGACCGTCACATTCGAGGCAACGCTCGCGAACTCGGTCGTCATGATCGCACCGACCGAACCGTCCGGATAAACCAGCAGCGAGGAAAGGAGCGACCGCTCGGGCTCGTCGATGGTCGCAAGTACAGCCTTTCGTTTGGCCGGCGAGAGATCGCGCAGCAGATCCGCACGCCGATCGGGTGCCATGGCCGAGATGAGCGCGCCGGCCACGCCGCGATTCATGTGCTGCACGATCTCGTGGCGGCGATCGAGCTCCGGCTCGTTCATGACATCGACTGCTACATCGAACGGCAGATTCGCCATGACCCGCGCCGCCTTTGCCGACGGCAACTGATTGACCAACTCGGCGACATCCGCCCCGCGAAGCGGAGCGACGATTCGCTCCAGCTCTTCAGGTTTGGACGAAGCCTCGTAGAGCGAAGTCGCCGAAGGTGCGTCGGCCAGCAGGGAGCCAGTCATTCCGGGATCGGTTGATGTTGAACGTTTCGCGCGCCCGCGTGCGCGCATTGAGACGAGCCTATGTTAATCCACAGGCCAGAGGCGTGCCGGACGGGGGGTCCGGATTCCGGCTGAAGCAGGAATCGAGTTCGGGTCGGCAATCTGCATGGTCCCCTCCCCCGGGAACGCGTCACCTCGGGGTGGCGCGGCGCGGTCGTCCCAGATTAAGTTGAGAGGCTATACCAGGAAGACATCGGGGTGTAGCGTAGCCCGGTAGCGCGCTTGCTTCGGGAGCAAGAGGTCGCCGGTTCAAATCCGGCCACCCCGACCTATGTAAGTGACTTAGTTACAACAGTTTACGAAAGCGCGCACGTCGGTTCGAGTGCGCGCTTTCGTCGTTTGGGGCCGATACCTCACTCACGAACGCGGATGACCGTCTTCCCCGCGTGCCGCTCAGTCGAGTTGAAGGTGGCGACAGCATTGTCGAGGGTCGAGACGTTGCCGATGTTCGTCCGCAGTCGCCCGTCCCTCACCCGCTGGACGATTTCACTCAGTTGGGCCCGATCGGACTCGACAACGAAGTCGATCGCGAGGCCGTCAACAGGCCGCGCCTCGGACGGCCCGACGATGGACACCAGCGTTCCTCCGGCTCGAATCAGGCGCGCGGACCGCTTCCCGATTTCGCCGCCGATGGCATCGAACACCACATCGACCCTGCCGACGTCTTCCAGCGTGTCGCTGTCGAGGTCGACAAACTCCTGCGCGCCGAAGTCGAGTGCCTTCTGACGGTCGGCTGCGCGTCCGGTGCCGATGACGTGGGCGCCGCCCTCGCGCGCGAGCTGCGTCACCATCGAACCGACCGCGCCGGCTGCGCCGTGCGCGATTACGCTCTGCCCGGCCCGAAGGTGGCCGTGCTCGAACAGTCCCTGCCACGCGGTGAGTCCCGAGATCGGCAGGCTCGCGCCCACCGTGAAGTCAACGTCGCCCGGCAGCGGCGCGAGGTTACGTGCCTCGATCGCCACATACTCGGCCAGGGTGCCGTTGCGATACCAGTCCGCGAGGCCGAACACTCGCTGTCCTACCGACAACCCCGTCGTGCCGTAGCCGAGTGCGGTGACCACTCCAGCCAACTCGTGGCCGGGAATCGACGGTGTTCGGTCACGGTCGCGGCGATCGGTCCAGGTCGAGGGCCACGTCAGCTCGGTCGGGACGAATCCCGACGCATGAATCTCAACGACAACGTCGTTTATCGCTGCCGCCGGCTCGGGCTGCTCGGCAAGTTTCATCCCGGCCGTTCCCGCCGCCTGCTCCGTCACAACGACTGCCTTCATGGGAATTGCCTCCTTGGTCGTCCGCTTCCTTGGTTGAGATTGGTGCGCGCTTCCGGCAGATATCAATCCTATGGTGGAGGCAGCCCTGCCTTGAAGTCGATTTCAATAAGCTGCTGAGGAAATGCGGTCCGCGCTACGCCGATCAGCTTGAAAGGACGGAGTGACCATAAGTGCGCGTACCAATCCGCCAATCACGAGACTTCGTTGGCATATTGTGCGCCCATACGCGGCAGAACAGGGGGCTTTTTCTATCTGCGTGGAGTGTGCCGGTTACTGCGTCTGTTGGGCTGGAGAACCCGACCCAAACGGCTTCCCGGGACTTTCTGCGACCGGTCAAAGGCCAGACTATCAATCACTGGAGAGCACATATGCCCAGTAGTCACCGTCAGGATGCGAGCACACGCCGGCGCGCGCGCGCGTTGGACTCCAGCTGACTGCACATGATGTCGCAGAGCTCGAAGACCGATTGATCGGCGAGCGAGTAGTATGTGAACAAACCGTCCTTCCGCCGCGTGACGAAGCCCTGCGCGTACAGCAGCTGAAGATGCTTCGAGATATTGGCCTGCCCAAGCCCAGTCTCGTTTACCAGATCGGTAACCGTCATTTCCTTGCGCCTCATGCTTTGCAGGATCTGAAGCCGTGCAGGCTCGGCGAGCGCTCGAAAGCGCTGCGCGACGAGCGCGAGAACATCCGGTGTCAGTTTGGTTTTTGCCATGCGTTTCTCCTTCTGTGACACTTAATGACCGTGTAGCAATCTAGTTATCGAATGCATATCCGGTAAACGAGCCGCAGCATCGACGGCGCCTCGCAAGAACGACACTACCTGCTTCCGGAATTGCGGTCGCGCTGGCGCTCTGCGGGTGTGCATCCCGCAACACTGCCCCAGCCGAGCATCCGCTCCAGCGGACAGAAACCAGTGAAACTCGAGTGCAGCAGATTGACGCCGACAAAGGCGGTAAAGAGGAACCAAGCGGGATGGACCCAATAGCCAAGCGCCAGTGATGCAATGATGAACGTACCGGCGAACCGGCGAATGATGTTGTCGTCACACATTTTCGGATTCCTGATTTGAAGTGTTCGCTGTGCGCGCAGTCTGCGCGGTAAGCGCGTTATGTTCTGGGCGGTTTGAGCCAGCGTCAGCCAGCCGCACCTCGCGACTGCGCAGCTCCCAGTAGAGAATTGGAACAACGACCATCGTGAGCGGCGCGAGGCCAGCGAGTGCGGCAAGTACAGCGAGCGCGACGGACAGAGCCCGGATGCCGGGAATCGAATGTGAATATGACATGGGCATATAGGTATATAACTATATAGTAGTATACCGAATGTCAAGCGATGAGGTTACGACCGGCTGTCACCGGCAGGACCGGCTTCAACCACTGGACCGTCAACAGGCAGGAGTTCGAGCACAGCGATCCGGGCGGGGCGGGGAGGCTCATCGTGGTCTCGACAAGCGCGCGAGCACGTCGCGGGCGACTGCCTGCATCGCTGATATTCCCGACGTGGCCCACAGCTTGCGCTTGCAAGCGCATCATACCCATCCTGTCGGCCCCGGCTGACCAAATTCGAGGCACTCTCCAATGTTGCTCACAATCGCAATCGTCCTACTCATCCTTTGGGCACTGGGATTCTTTGTATTTACCGTTGGTGGCGGGCTCATCCATCTCGTTCTTGTGATCGCCCTGATCGTGTTCATCTGGCATTTTATTTCAAGGCGTCGGACAACGCTCTAGCCGCGACACGGGCGGCAGAACGCCATGCTCGTCGCCGCGCGATCACCACTCGGCGGCGAGTATCCCGGAGCACAGCGGGCGGAATCTGACCATCGTCACGGGGAACGTCACGATCTTACGACTGATCGAACTCGCACCTGCGTCCCCCATGGATCGCGCGCGACGAAGTCCTCGGCGCCTCGCTCAATCGCGAAGCCACTCCGCTCCAGACTTTCGCCCGCCGCTGCAACGCTGGCAGAATCCGGCAACCGCAGCGTCCACTCCAATAAACGTGCGGCTCCTTCCTCCGCCGGAAGTGCCCCGCGACCAGCCCACGTATTGGTACCGAGGTGATGATGATATCCGCCCGCTGACATGAACAACGCACCAGGATAGTCCCATACGGTGCGATCGAAACCCAATGCCTCGGAGTAGAAATTCGACGCGGTCGCAATGTCGCCGACGTGCAGATGAACATGGCCCATCACCGTCGCCGCCGGCATGCCACTCCACTTCACACCACCGCCGGCCCGCAGCAAATCGCTGATGTCAATTGGATCCGTCGCCATCATCAGCTCACGCCCGCTGCGCCGCCACGCACTCGGTGGGCGATCGGAGTAGATCTCGATTCCCAGATTGTCGGGATCCTGAAGATAGAAAGCCTCGCTCACCAGGTGATCGGCAGCTCCCGCCCGCGCATCGATCTCGCCCAGATGTTGGGCGAAGCGACTGAGCGACGCGCGATCCGGTAGAAGTATCGCGAAGTGATACAATCCAAGTCGTCCGCGCGACGGCGCTGGCGTTGCACCAGCCCGCGCGTTGAGTTCGACCAGCGGCCTGTCATCGCCGTGCGCGGCGAGCACGGCGCGCGATGCATCGCGCTCCACAGTCCGCAGTCCCAGAACTCCCTCATAGAAATCAACCGAACGATTCAGGTCGGATATCTGAACACGCACGGGCCCCAGACTGGTTTCCTGCGGTAGACGAAAGCCGCTCGGGGCCGTTCCGTAGCTGCCCGGCAACGCCGGCTGCGCGCCCGACGCGTCACCAAAGATGTCGCTAGTCCCCGCTCCCATTTCAACCTCCGTTGGTGTATCGCTTGATCGATCAGGAAAGCTAGCCCATCCACTTTTGGGTTGTGGTAGGCAGAATCCCTACACGCCATCAGGCGCAAGCCGACTGCGATCCTCAGCCTCCGGCGTTAGGATGAACGATGGCAATTCTTCGAGTTGACTGAATGGAATGGTTCGTTAAAGCCTTTCTCAAGGCGAGTATCACCTGGCTCGGCATCGGTGTAACCCTTGGCGTGGCCATGGCGGTGAATCCGCAGTTCATCATCTATCGGCCCGCGCACGTGCATATGAATCTGCTCGGTTTCGTGACCATGATGATCTACGGAGTTGCATACCACGTGATTCCGAGATTCACTGGGCATCCGCTGCATTCGCGCCGAATCGCCGCGGTACAGTGGTGGCTCGCGAATTCGGGCCTCCTGCTGATGGTTACTGGATTCTTTCTCGCTCCGCATGGCGTCCCCGCCGCCCCCTTCGCGCTCGGCGGCGGCGGAGTCCTGGCCGCTACCGGCGCCTACTGCTTCATATACAACATCTGGCTGACCATAGACGGCCCCAGGCGCGAATCCGCGAGCGGTAGCGCATCCAGGGTAATCCGATAGTTTTTATCGGATATGCTTTCGAAGCTCGATCTTATACGAAATTCCGTTATTTCAGCTCTCCTGCTTGGATCGACGCTGGTGCCGGTGCGCGGCGCGGCTCAGGATTCCGG
>DATBNQ010000050.1:0-6521 GCA_036554185.1 Gemmatimonadaceae bacterium
TCGAATGGTTCCTCCGCTGCCTGGAAATCCGCCGCCTTGAATCGATAGCGCAATGTGGTTAGCGCGTTGTCGCCGTTGTTGTTGATGACGAACACGGATCCCGAACCAGTAACGCCGCCGGGAGCCCTGATCTCTCCCGTCACCGGCTCCATCGGCACGCTCAGCACCGCGGGATCGACCACGCGAACGGATTGTACATCGAAGTTCTCGGGAAAAGTCCAGCCCGTATCGTCATATGGTGTCTTCTGCGGATCGTTCGGACTCCAATACTGGTAATCCAGTAGCGCATCCGCGATTCTCGAATACGGCTGATCCATACGAACGATGTAGCTCCCCGCAGGAAAATTACGCGTCTCGGTCTTCGCGGCGCTTCCGGTGTCGGCCGCTGCTCCGAGCTTCGCACCCGCAGCATCGGCGCCGCGTTTCGGCCGGCTCTTTCGCGCCGGAACCGTCACGCTGAACGGGGCGGTCGCGCGCGAGATCTCGACGTGCTGCAACTGAAGCACCCGCAGCAGATCGGCCTGAGTGCCGAGCCTCGGATCCGCAGCAGAAAAGACATACGCCGCCGGTCCCTCCGTGTGAGCCTTGAGTATGGAGCGCTTGCTCTTCTGATAGAAATTCTCGAGGAACTGATGCCGGTTGTTCGCGAAGTAACTGAGGGACACGAGCAGTCCCGTTTCCTCGTAATTGTTGTTGTCGCGAAGCGACCACATTACCCGCGGCAACGGGGGATTTTGCCGATACCACGTACGCGATGTTTCACTTGGCGGCAACGTCCGCTCGAGAGTCTCTGCCGTCCCTCCGTTTCCGAACGTCTCGTACAGGCGGCTGATGCCGTTGTGCGTCGCGGCCATGAACATGAGATAGCCGGGTGACCACGTGTCGAAATCACCGTGCGCGAAGACGCCGGGCATTCCCATGCGCGTCATTTCCTGCACGTTGTTCCAGCCGAACATCTGCCATTCGTTTGTGAGCAATGGATCAAGCCACGCGTTGTATGGCCCGTCGCCAATGGTGTTGTCGTACAGGTATGCCACCGACTCATGCAGATCGTGCAGCACCATCGCGCGCCAGCCGATGTACGTGTCGAGTACGTTCCGCGAGAGATCGAGCGTCAGCGCCATCGCGTCACGATTGTTGTCGTGCGCAACATAATGGCCCCAATAGAGCAGGTTTGGCGCAGTTTCGTTGGGGTGCGCCATGTGCCAGTGGAACAGGTCGACCATGCGGTCGCGGCCGTCCACCTCAACGATTGGGGTGATCAGCGTTATGACGTTGTTCCGGATGTTCTGAATGTACGGGCTCTCGTCGACCGCCAGACGATACGCCATCTCCATGAGCGCGGTCGGCGCGCCCGATTCCGTCGAGTGAATCGTGCCGGTGATGTAATACACCGGCGCAACATTCCCGATGATCTTCTCGGCCTGCGCGTCGTCCATGTTTATCATGCGAGGATCAGCCAGCTTGCTGAGGCCCGCCTTGTTTTCGTCCAGCCTCGCGAGCAGAGATTCAGATGCAACCGCAACCGCAATCATCTCGCGGCCTTCTTCGGTCTTGCCGATGCTGTATACTCTCACACGCGGACTCGCCTTTGCGAGCATGCGCATGTACGCGTACACTTCCTTCGAGTAGGGAAGGTTGTCGCGCGCTCCAGCTATGTCCCCGAGCACCGCCTTCGGTGTCGGCACGGTCGCCGAGGCCGGCAGATAATCGACGAGCGGCGAAAGAAAGAAGGACTCCGTCGTATACTCGTGGATTTTCCTGGTGTACGCCGTATCGATCGGCTGGTTGGGATCACGCCCCGGAGGCGCCGTGGATATGGTCGAGGTCTCCACGCCGGTCGGCTGGGACCCGGACTGCGCGCGGGCAATGGCGGGAACCGAAACCAGTGAAAGGAGCAACACAAGGGCGAGCGACCGACTAACCATGGCGTACCTCGTCGAGATGGAGCGTGCGTGGTCGAAACAGACTTGCTACCGGCAGTACTGTACCGTCAGCCTTAACGTTGGCGGCCTAATTTGCCTCGAATCGAGCGGAACGGGTAGACGCCGCGTAAAAGGAAGCAGATTATAGCTCCGTCCGGCAATCGAATTCAAAACTCTGAAAACCCGCTGAATGCCTGCAACCACAAATTTTCGACGCCTCTCTCTGGTTGGCCTCCTTGCAAGTGCCGTCGCCATGGCTACGGCGGCTTCGCCGGCTCGCGCGCAGGATCGCCTCAAAGCTCTGCCCGAGTATGCGCGATATCGCCAGCTCGGCAGCGAGCTATTCGGATCGGTGACGAGCGCCGCTATTGATCCTGTCTGGGTCGATGGGGGTAAGGGGTTCAATTACGAATTCGCCGGCAAGCACTACCATTACGACGTCACGCGTCACGCTGCAACGGTGACCGGTGATGTGGATGCAGCGGCCGAGCTCGCTGCTCGTCGTGCGCGTTTCGCGGCCGGACCAGGACGCGGCAGGCAGTTCGAATCCGCGCTTTCTCCTGACGGAAAGCTCAAAGCCACTTATCGCGATCGCAACATGTGGCTGAGCAGCGCCGACGGTGGCAACGAGATCCAGCTTACGACCGACGGAAGCGTGCCCAATCGCATCAAGAATGGCACCGCGAGCTGGGTCTATGGCGAGGAGCTCGAGCAACGCACCGCAATGTGGTGGTCGCCCGACGGATCGAAGATCGCGTACTACCGGTTCGATGAGGGCAAGGTGCCCGACTACTACATCGGCCTGAACCAGACAAAGCTCCACACGACCCTCGACGTGGAAGCGTTCCCGCAACCCGGTGTCCCCAACCCGGTCGTCGACCTCTTCGTATACGACGTGGCCACAAAGACAACCCGGAGAATCGACGTGCGCGACGGCAAGCCATTCGACAATACCGTCGTCGGACACTATGTCTACCATGTGGGATGGAGTCCGGACGGTCGTGAGCTCACCTTCAACCGCACCAATCGCAAGCAGAATATTCTCGAGTTCACGGCATGCGATCCGTCCACCGGCAAGTGCAGGGTCGTAGTCCGTGACGAATGGCCAGCGAGCTGGGTCGCGAACATTCCTGAGATGCGCTATCTCGCTGACGGAAAGCGATTCATCTGGGAATCGGAGCGCAATGGGTACAGGAACTACTATCTGTACGACATGAGCGGGAAGCTTCTGGCGACACTAACCAGGAACCAGTTCGACGCCGAATCGATCGATCACGTGGATGAGAAG
Organism: Gemmatimonadaceae bacterium; assembly: GCA_036554185.1. GTDB lineage: Bacteria > Gemmatimonadota > Gemmatimonadetes > Gemmatimonadales > Gemmatimonadaceae > Fen-1247. The sequence continues at coordinate 3,214 of DATBNQ010000050.1, forward strand.
TCGGGCCTGATGTATTACGTCGCGCACGACGGCGATAACCCGATGAAGTTGCAACTGCATCGCGTAAGCCTTGGCGGACGCAATGACCGCCGTCTCACCGACCCGGCCTTCAGCCACACAATAAGCTTCGCCCCCGATGGCAAATACTTCGTCGACGTGGCGCAGACCCACGATAAAGCCCCCGTCGCGACATTGATGACCGCCGACGGGAAGTCGGTTGCCCGGATCGCCAGCAGCGACATGACGAAATTCGATCAGCTTGGTCTCAAGCGAGTCGAGCTCTTCAGCTATAAGGCCGGCGACGATACCACCGTGCTGTACGGTATGCTGAACTTCCCGTCCAACTTCGACCCGCACAAACGCTACCCTCTCCTCGTAAGTGTTTACGGTGGTCCGAACACGAACGGAGCGCGTGAGAGCTTCACCCTTCCCAGCCGTTTGACTGAGCTCGGATTCCTCGTCGCAACACTGGACTCCAGAAGTGCCGACGGACGGGGCAAGCGCTTTCTCGACGCGATCTACGAGAAGCTCGGAATCACCGAGATCGACGATCAGGCCGCCGGCGTGCGCGCTCTCGATGCGCGGCCATACGTTGATAGCACGCGAGTCGGAATTTTCGGAACGTCGTACGGTGGGTACGCCTCGCTCATGTCGTTGCTTCGCTATCCCAAACTATTCGCGGCCGCCTGCAGTATGTCGCCGCCGACCGACTGGCGGAACTACGACACGATCTACACCGAGCGGTACATGTGGATTCCGCAGGAGAATGCCGCAGGTTACGACGCCGGAAGCGCGATGACCTACGCATCGGACCTTCAGGGCCGGTTGATGCTGTACTACGGCACCGCCGATAACAACGTGCACAATTCGAATACCATGCAGGTGATCGAGGCGCTGCAGAAGGCCGGAAAGAGCTTCGACGTACAGGTCGGCCCCGATCAGGGGCACTCGGCGCTCAATTCCGATCGGATGATGGAGTTCTTCATCCAGAATCTGCCTCCTCGAAGCGAAGGATCCGTCGCCAGCCACTAGCTCAAATCGCGGTCGCCGTTTTTCTTCATTGGATCAATGGCGACCGCATCAGACGCACCCTCAGACACACGGCCGGCTATCCCCGAGTCGGAGGCCCTGAACCCGTACCGCTGGATTATCCTGTTCGGCCTGATCACGGCCGCAGTGATGGAGGTACTTGACACCACGATCGTGAACGTCGCGCTGCCCCAGATGGCGGGCAACCTGGGAGCCACACTCCAGGAAATCGGCTGGGTACTCACCGGCTACATACTGTCCAACGTCGTCGTCCTCCCACTGACGGCGTTTCTGACTGAGACCTTCGGGCGACGTAATTATCTGACGGCGTCGATCATCATCTTCGTCGTCGCCTCCTTCCTGTGCGGGACCTCGACGAGTCTGACCGAGATCGTCGTCTGGCGAATCGTACAGGGCGCAGGCGGTGCCGCGCTCCTGTCCACCGCGCAGGCGACGATCCGTCAGATCTTCCCTCGCGATCAGCAGGGTCTGGTCCAGGCGATTTTCATCCTCGGCATCATCGTCGCGCCGACCCTGGGCCCAACTCTCGGCGGCTGGATTACGGACAACTACAGTTGGAACTGGTGTTTCTTCATCAATATCCCGATCGGGATAACATCCGCCTTCCTTGTAACAACCTTCCTGCATGATCCCCCTGGAGCCAAGGGGCGCGAAGGCGGAATCGATTTCTTTGGAATCATCCTGCTGATGGTCGGTGTGGGGTCGCTCCAGTATGTACTGGAGGAAGGGAACCGCAACGATTGGTTCGCCGACGATTTCATCCTGCGACTCTCGATTCTATCTGCAGTTTGCATAATTACGATGCTCTGGTGGGAGCTATCGTCCCGCAACAAGCATCCTGTCGTCGATTTTCGCGTGCTCAAGAACAGACAGCTCTCAGCATCGATCTTTCTGTTCATCGCGCTTGGCTTCGGTCTCTACGGCGGTACGTTCATCTTTCCGTTGTTCACCCAGACCATTCTCGGGCTGACTCCGCTGGATACCGGACTCGCCCTGCTCCCGGGCGGTATCGCCACGGCCTGTGCCGCGATTCTGTGCGGCAAGTTGCTGAATGGCGCCAAGCCGCTCGTCGACGGCAGGATACTGATTGCAATTGGAATCGCAATCTTCACCGTCAGCATGTGGAAGCTTGGCCATCTCACGCCACAAGCGGGTGAGGCAGACGTGCGGTACGCGCTCATCTACCGCGGCCTGGCGCTCGGCTTCCTCTTCACGCCGATCAACAACGTCGCCTACGGAGTGCTGGAGCCGAGTGAGGCACAGCAGGCTTCGGGACTGATCAATCTTTCGCGGCAGCTCGGTGGGTCGTTCGGCATCGCCATCCTGAGCACCTACGTGACGACGCACACCGCGCTTCACCGCGCCGATCTCATCACCAATCTCTACTCGACCAATCCGGCGCTGATTGCACGCCAGCATGGGGTTGTGAGCGGATTGATCGCCCGGGGCATGCCTGCGGTTACCGCGATGCAGACGTGGTACGCGATGCTGGAGGGGAGTGTGACGCGTCAGGCTGCGATGTTGAGCTACAACGACGCCTGGATCATGATCATGCTCACATTCGTGGTGGTTTCTCCCGCGATCCTGATGTTGCGGGCGCCAGGGGCGCGGAAGGGACCGGCGCCGGAGATGCACTAGCCACAAGTCCGGGCGGTTTCAAAGCCGAGTTCCCAGCCGTGGCCGGCCGGAGCTCGACCCCGCACAACCTCTGAGCCATTCCCGCCGTCCAAGGAGTGACCATGACGGCACCCGTAACCGACATAACAGCCGCGCGATCCGAGCGAGAGCTCGTAACCCGCGCGACCCTGAGAGACCCCGCTGCCCAGCGGGACCTCTACGACCGGCACGTCGACCGTGTGTATCGCGTGGCATTTCGGTTGGCCGGCGACGATGATGCCGCCCGCGACATAACGCAGGAAACGTTTATTCGCGCCTTCGACAGGCTCGGAGAGTTCAGACATGAGTCGTCGCTCGGAACCTGGCTCCACAGCATCGCCGTTTCAATCGCGCTCGGTGCGCTGCGCAAACAATCGAAGATGGACCAGCGCCACGTCTCGCTCGAGGTTATCGAGAATGTCGGACGCCACGACAATAACGCAGATGTCGATCTCCGCGAGCGGCTGCACTCGGCGATCGACGCGCTGCCAGACGGTTATCGGACAGTATTCGTGATGTACGAGATCGAGGGCTATTCGCACCAGGAGATCGCCCGTACGCTTGGCGTCGCGGAAACGACTTCAAAGGGCCAGTTGTTTCGG
>DATBNQ010000087.1:0-15899 GCA_036554185.1 Gemmatimonadaceae bacterium
AGCAAGCCTTGCAGCGAGTGTCGCGGGATACAACACGTTCATCCAGAGTCAGGCGAGTGCGAACGGATGGGCGTACTACGATCCGAATCCGCTGCTCGCCTCGCTGAAGGGATCCGGTTGCGTTGGCACCGTTCCAAATCTGGCCAATGCGACGCAGCCGTTCGGCCCGTGCATATCACTTGACGGAATCCATCCCACCGTCGTAGCCAATCGCGCCGTGGTCGGGGCGTTGATTGCCGCGATCAACGCGAAGTACAGTACGACGTTGACGGCCCCGCCGGCCAACTAGCTCATTCTACGAGACAACGAGCGGCTGCCGCAGTCCATGCGGCAGCCGCTCGTTGTCTGGATTCGAAGCGCGCGCGTAAAGTGAAGTTCTGACTTCCGGCGCTACTCCAACTCGATCAGCACGGTCCCCTTCTCGACCGCAGTACCCTTTGTAACTCGCACGGCTTTGACCGTCGCCGCCGCAGACGCTCGAAGTTCGTTTTCCATCTTCATCGCTTCCATTACGAGCACGCCCTGGCCCGCGGCGACGGTGTCCCCGACGGCGACGTTGACACGCACAACAAGCCCCGGCATCGGCGCGATGACCGGCGCTGGACCGGCGGGCGGAGCCGATCTTGCCGCGAGCTCCTGAATTGCACGCGCGCGTTCGCCCAGAGCCTCGACATGATAGCGATGCCCATCGATATCGAACGTGTAGCGTCCCTTCCCCTCGCGCGAATGGAGCACGACGCGCACGACGCGATCGCCGACGCGCAGCGTTTTTACGGGAGTCAGCCCGGCCCCGTCGAGCGTCGCCATCTCAGCAGATCCATCGATAGTCGCGGCGCCCGCGCCCGTAACCACGGCGCGCCTGACGCCGTTGACGTCAACCAGGTATTTCATTGTGAATTCCGTGTGGTGGACGCATTCAACGTCAGAACGCAGACTGTCTCCACATGAGCTGTCTGCGGGAACATGTCGAACGCGCGAATGGTCCGTATGTCGTAACTCGGCAGTCGGGCGACATCGCGCGCTAGCGTAGCTGGATCACAGCTCACGTATGCGATAGCGCGCGCGCTCCGCGTGTCCTCGAAGTACTGGGTGACATCCGCGTGCACGCCACTGCGCGGAGGATTCAGCACGGCAACATCTGCCTCCGGGATACGCGGAAGCACTTCCTCCACTCGTCCCGCAATCGAGCGGGAGGGTGGAGAAAGGAGCTGTTCCGCCCACGTCGCTGCGTCCGGGTCGAGCTCGATCGCCGTAACCGTCACACCGCGCGCACTCAACGTCGCCGCAAGATCGCCGGCACCAGAGTAGGCGTCGACCACGCGTTCAGGTCGATATGACATCACACTCTCGACCACGAAGTCACGCAGAATGTCGGCAACGACCGGATTCACCTGCGCAAACGATGCTGCCGGGCTCGGCAAAATCCGACGATCACCCAACAATTTCCGCGCAGATTCCTCCGGTTCCCAGTACAATGCTGCGAGCGCCGGAACCGCTGCGAAAAAGCGAGCGTGGTCGCTCCATCGAGTTCCGCCTATCAACACAAAGGTCGGACCGTCAGCAGTCCAGCGCACGCTGCCGCGAAGTGAGGCCGCATTGGGAAAGAACTCCGATGCCGCAAGAACCTCGCGCCATGTTGAGACGACGCGTCGATCCGTGATCGGACAGTCTGCGAGCGCGAAGATGCGGCCAGGGTCATCGTACGGATGCAGGCCGGCGATCCAGCCGCCCGTGCGTCTGCTCATCGCAAGCGTCAACTTAGTGCGATAACGCCACTCGTTTGCGCTGGCCACCATTTCCGGCAGAGCGATTTCGCGCTTTCCGATCCGCGCCATGGCATCGATGATGATACGTTGCTTCGCCGCAAGCTGCGAGGAGTACTGAATGTGCTGAATCTGACAGCCGCCGCAGTTCTCGCGCGTGTAGTGCGGGCACGGCGGGTCGATCCGGTCCGGCGACGGGCGCTGAATACTGCGAAGGGTGCCGCGCGCGAAGTGTCCCTTGCCGGCGATGCTTGCCGTGATCACGTCGCCCGGCGCACTGCGTGGGACGAACACGACCAGACCGTCGTTCCGTGCAACACCGTCGCCGCCCGCCGCGATCGCATCGATCGAGAGACTTACCGTTCGCGACACTAGGCCAACGAATCAAGCCGGGCGGCTTGCTGCCATGCAGACGCCGTGATCACACCCTGCGCCGGCACATCCGCGCGCGCGCCAGACTCCGACTCGGCGAGCAGCGCGGCCGCGAGCGTCGCAAGTTGCGCCCCGTCCTCCGTACCCGGATCTGCAGTGAGCGAAGCAAGCCGGCGTTCCAGCCATTGAATCTCGATCGCGCCCGCGCGGAACTCAGCGTCTTCCATCACGCGCAGGTGGAATTCCCGCGATGTCTCGATACCAGTGATGACCAGTTCCAGCAATGCGCGGTGCATCCGCTCAATCGCCAGAGCACGGGTTGGTGCATGAACAATCAGCTTGGCGAGCATCGGATCGTAGTGAAGCGACACTTCGCTCCCCATTTCGATTCCGCCATCCCAGCGAACCCCGGGGCCGGACGGAAGCTGCAGGAACGAAACGCGTCCAGTCGACGGCAGAAAGTCGTTTGCCGGATCCTCGCTCGTAATGCGACATTCCATCGCCCATCCGTTCGGCGAGATATCGTCCTGTGTGAAGCCGAGTCGCTCGCCCGACGCAACCCGAAGTTGCCACTGCACCAGATCGATGCCCGAAACAAGCTCCGTCACCGGATGCTCGACCTGCAACCGGGTATTCATCTCGAGGAAGTAGTAATTCCCATCACGATCGAGAAGGAACTCACACGTGCCCGCATTCACGTAACCGGCCGCTCGCGCGGCGCGCACCGCAGTCGCACCCATCTCGGCGCGAAGTGCCGCGTTTACCGCGACGCTCGGCGCCTCTTCTATCATCTTCTGGTGACGACGCTGAACCGAGCACTCACGCTCGCCAAGATGGACGACGTTGCCGTGCATGTCCGCGATGAGCTGGATCTCTACGTGACGCGGCCCTTCGATGTACTTCTCGAGATATATGGCATCGTCACCGAACGCGTTCTTCGCCTCGCGACGTGCTGCGTCAAACGAATCAGCAATCTGGGATGGTTCGCGGACGACGCGCATGCCCTTGCCGCCACCGCCAGCCGCAGCCTTGAGCAGCACCGGATAACCAAACTCTGCTGCAATTTCGGCTGCGCGGTGGGCGTCCGGGATCGACTCCGTGGTTCCAGGGACGACGGGAACATTGTGTGCAACCGCGAGCGTCCGCGCCGCGGTCTTGCTTCCCATCGCAGCAATCGCTTCCGCGGGCGGCCCGATGAAAACGAGCCCAGCGTCGCGCACGGCGCGCGCGAACCACTCGCGTTCCGACAGAAAGCCGTAGCCGGGATGAATCGCCTGAGCCCCTTCCCTGATCGCGGCTTCGATTATGCGATCGCCGAGCAGGTAGCTCTGCGACGATGGTGCGGGGCCGATATTCACCGCGGAATCGGCCGCTCGCACATGTGGCGCACCTGCGTCGGCGTCGCTGTATACAGCCACGGAGCGGACGCCGAGCTCGCGGCAAGCACGGATGACACGCAACGCGATCTCGCCGCGATTCGCGATAAGGACTGAATCAAACATCAGAGCGGGATATTCCCGTGCTTCTTGGGAGGATTCTTCGCCCGCTTGCCGCGCAGACTCTCCAGTGCGTCAATCAGGGCCGGCCGCGTATCTCTCGGATCGATAATGTCGTCGATATATCCGCGACCAGCGGCGACGTAGGGATGCGCGAATTTGTCGACGTACTCGGCAATTTTTTTGTCCGTCGATGCAGCCGGATCATCACTGTCTGCGATGTCCTTGCGAAAGAGAATCTCGACTGCGCCCTTGGGTCCCATCACTGCGATCTCAGCCGTGGGCCATGCCACGTTGAAGTCGCCGCGAATGTGCTTGGAGCTCATGACGTCGTAGGCGCCGCCGTAGGCCTTCCGCGTTATGACAGTCAGCTTCGGCACGGTTGCCTCGCAGTATGCGAACAGAAGCTTCGCACCGTGCTTGATGATCCCGCCGTGCTCCTGCCCGACTCCCGGCAGGAATCCCGGCACGTCCTCGAATGTCACAATTGGAATGTTGAATGCATCGCAGAACCGGATGAAACGCGCCGCCTTGACCGAAGCGTTGATGTCGAGCACGCCCGCGAGCATCGCCGGCTGGTTCGCCACTATCCCGACGCTGAATCCGCCGAGATGCGCGAAGCCACAGATGATGTTCTCCGCGTAGTCCTTCTGGACCTCGTAGAACGTTCCATCGTCGATTACGCGACGGAGTATGTCGTGCATGTCGTACGGCTTGTTGGCGTTGTCGGGAACGATGTCGAGCAACGCCTCATCACGCCGATCGCGTGGATCGGTGCCTGCGCCCCGCGGTGGCTCATCGACATTATTCGATGGGATGTATCGCATCAGATCGCGGATCCTTGCGATGCACTCCGGCTCGCTGTCCGACGTAAAGTGCGACACGCCGGATTTCATCGCGTGCGTGTCGGCACCGCCGAGTTCGTCCATCGTGACGTCTTCATGAGTGACAGTCTTCACGACGTTGGGGCCCGTCACGAACATGTACGACGTGTGCCGGACCATGTACGTGAAGTCCGTGATCGCGGGCGAATACACGGCTCCGCCGGCGCACGGACCGAGTATCGCGGATATCTGCGGTATGACACCGGAAGCCAGCGTGTTGCGCAGAAAGATCTCCGCGTAGCCGCCGAGCGAGACCACGCCTTCCTGGATGCGCGCCCCGCCCGAGTCGTTCAGTCCGATGACTGGTGCGCCGTTCCGCATCGCAAGGTCCATCACCTTCACGATCTTCTCGGCGAAGGACTCGGAGAGCGATCCCCCGAATACGGTGAAGTCCTGCGAGAAAACGTAGACCAAGCGGCCATTGATGCGCCCCCAACCGGTGATGACGCCATCACCATAGTACTTCTGTTCTTCCAGCCCAAAGTCAGTGCTGCGGTGGACGACGAAGCGATCGAGCTCGGTAAACGAGCCTTCGTCGACCAGCAGCTCGATGCGCTCGCGCGCAGACAACTTTCCCTTCTTGTGCTGGGCCTCTATACGAGCAACGCCGCCACCGAGTTCAGACTCGGCGCGGCGTTGCTCCAGAAGCGCGAGCTTATCGCGCATACTCATTAATTACTCTTCGTCGTATGTTGCTGGAAGGACAGCCGGAATTTCGGCTGCATAATCCGATACGCTGTACTCCTCGGTTTCCATTGGAATCACCTTGGACGGCTCGGCCGGACGCGGTGGCTGCTCCTCTGGAATTGCCGTGACCGCGAGCACGATGCGGCGATGGATTGGATCCACCTCCAGCACTCGAAGGTCGAGATTCATCTCCTCGTAGACAATGTCCGCCGGACTGTTGACGGGATTCCCGAAATTGAGCTGGCTGTTCGGAACGAATCCTTCGATGTCGTTGCCGATGTCCACGACGACGCCCTTGTCCATCAGGCGGACGACATGTCCACGCAGCTCAGTACCAACCGGATAGGTCTCACCAATGCGGAGCCACGGATCCTCGACAGCCTGCTTGAGGCCGAGCGAGATGCGCTTGTTCTCCGGATCGATGTTGAGCACCACCACGTCCACCGTATCGCCCTTCTTGATCACTTCCGACGGATGCTGTACGCGACGCGTCCAGCTCATGTCGGAGACGTGAATCAGACCATCGATGCCCGGCTCGATCTCGACGAATGCGCCGAAGCTGGTGAGATTGCGGACCTTGCCCGTGAGGCGCATTCCGATCGGATAACGCTGTGGCAGCGTCATCCAGGGATCCTCCTCGGTCTGCTTCATGCCCAGCGAGATCTTCTCTTCCGACGGATCGACCTTGAGCACTACTGCCTCGATGGTCTCGCCGATCGAAACGATCTTGCTTGGATGACGAACATTGCGAGTCCAGCTCATCTCGCTGATGTGCACCAGTCCTTCGATACCAGGCTCCAGCTCGATGAACGCGCCGTAGTTGGTGATCGATACGACCTTGCCCGAGACACGCGTGCCGACTGGATACTTCTCGGCGACGTCCTGCCACGGATAGCTCTGAAGCTGCTTGAGTCCGAGTGAGATGCGCTCGCGCTCCCAATCGATGTCGAGCACCTTGACTTCGACTTCCTGGCCGATCGCGACCATTTCGGACGGATGCGTTACGCGGCCGTACGACATGTCGGTGATGTGCAGCAGTCCGTCGACGCCGCCGAGATCGATGAAGGCACCGAAGTCGGTGATGTTCTTGACGATACCCTTTCTGATCTGATCCTTCTGAAGCTCCTTCATCAAGCGCTCGCGCTTGCCTGCGCGCTCCTGCTCGAGAATCACGCGGCGCGAAACAACGATGTTGCGGCGACGCTTGTTGAGCTTGATGATCTTGAAATCGAAAGTCTGGCCGAGCAGTTCGTCGACGTTCGGGACGCGGCGGAGGGCGATCTGCGAGCCTGGGAGGAAGGCATCGACACCCATGAGATCGACGACGACACCGCCCTTGATCTTCTTGGTGAGAATGCCGGCAACCGGCTGGTCGTTCTCGTACGCGACGCGGATACGCTCCCACACGCGCATGAAGTCGGCTTTCTTCTTGGAAAGCACGACGGAGCCTTCCATGTCCTCGAGGTGCTCGAGGAGAACCTCGACCGAATCGCCCGCCTTGAGCTCGGGCATGTCCTTGAATTCTTCAAGAGGGATGGTTCCCTCTGACTTGAAGCCGATATCCAGGATCACCATGTTGTCGCGGATATCGAGGACCCTGGCGCTGACGATCTCGCCTTCCTCGATGGACGCCATGGTGCCGTTGTACATCGCCATCATTGCCTCGAGTTCGTCGCTCGAGTAGTCGTCTTCGTCGTAAAGCTCTGGGCGAAGGTTGGCAAGCGGCCGGAGCTGCGCGCGTTGCATGTCGCGCTTCTCCCGCGCCGTGAGCGCGTGGTCGGTCGTGCCGGTTAGGGTTTCGGTTTCGGGCATTTGCTATGTAAGAGGGTGGGTCCAGCGGTTCTACGGGAACCTGGAAATATATCCCGAAAACTACTGTTTTGCAACGATCACGGCGAGCTGACGACCGGTGTCCCCCGCCCTGTGGGAATAGAAGCTCCCGTTGTCGCATCGGGTGCACGAAGGCGAGACCGAAATCTCGGTGACACCGGCGTCCCGCGCCTGCTCGGCGATCAGCGATCGGATATCCACGTGGCCCGGCCGGTTGGCCGGCTCGCCCGTGAGGCGGGACCTCACGTCGGCCGAAACCTCGTAACATCGGCCGCAGATCGCCGGACCGATGTGCACTCGAAGCTCGTCGGGCGACAGACCGACGCGTCCCAGCAGCCGAATCGCCTGGTCGATTATCCGGGCCTCGGTTCCGCGCCAGCCTGAATGAACCATGGCTATGGCGCCCGACGGATGGGCAATGAAGATCGGTGCGCAGTCCGCGATCGTCACGGCCAGCGCGAGCCCGCGTTCCTGCGTCGCGTGACCGTCGGCCGGTCCGGTGCGAAGCAACCCGTCCCATGGAATCACGTGGGGCAGAACCCTGTCGCCGTGGACCTGCGGTGCGACGCAGATACCCCTCGCTCCGGTGTCGCTCAGCAGAAGGGTCCAGCGCTCGATGACTTCGCCCACCGGATCCGTGCCAGCCAGGCCGAAGGTGCCGGCCTGCCGCGTGGTGGTGAACGCAAGCACACCCAGGTCATCAAATTCCGTGACGTGTTCGACGGCGGTCTGCACGATTGTTACTCGTGTCTCCGATCGCCAACGCGCGTGATGTGGGCGCCGAGTGCGTTGAGGCGTTCATCGATTCGCTCGTAGCCGCGCTCGATCTGCGCGACGTTGTTGATCGTACTCTTTCCGGTTGCGCACATCGCCGCGAGCAGCATCGCCATCCCGGCGCGGATGTCGGGCGATTCCATCGTGGAGCCGCGGAGCGGACTCGGTCCGCTGACGATGCATCTGTGCGGATCGCACAGCACGATGTTGGCACCCATTCCAATGAGGCGGTCGACGAAGAACAGTCGTGACTCGAACATCTTCTCATGGATCAGGATCACGCCATCGCACTGCGTTGCGGCAACGATCGCGATCGACATCGTGTCAGCCGGGAACGCGGGCCAGGGCTGGTCCTCGAGTTTGGGAATATGCCCACCGAAATCCTTCTGTATCTGAAGTTCCTGATCTGCAGGAATTATCAGATCGCGCCCATCGACTCGGCAACGGATTCCGAGCCTCTCGAAGCCCATGAGCATGGAACGCAGATGCTGCACTCCCGCGTCGACTACTCGAAGTTCGGAATGTGTGACGGCCGCGAGTCCGATGAAAGAGCCCACTTCGATGTGATCCGGACCGATCATATGGCTCACCGGCGACGCGCCCAGCGAGCTGCCGCCGTGCACGGTAATCGTGTTGGTGCCGATACCCTCGATCCGCGCGCCGAGCGCGACCAGGAAATCGGCGAGATCCTGCACATGTGGTTCGCTGGCGGCATTCCGCAGAATCGTGGTACCCTCTGCGGCGGCGGCGAGAATCAGCGCGTTCTCCGTGCCGGTGACGCTCGGCTCGTCCAGAAACACATCCGCGCCGACCAGTCGATCCACGCTCATTTTGTAGCCGTCCTCTTCGATGACCCTGACGCCCAGCTGTGTCATTGCCAGGAAGTGGGTATCGAGCCGCCGTCGGCCGATCACATCGCCACCCGGCGCCGGAAGCGTCACGTGTCCACAACGCGCGAGAAGGGGCGCGGCGAGAAGTATCGATGCCCGTATACGCGCACTGAGAGCCGGATCGAGACGTTGCGGACGCAACTCTGCGGCGAAGATGTCGAGCGTGTTCCTCTCGGTCCACTCCGCCGTGGCCCCGACCGAGCGAATCAGCTCTACGAGCGTCTCGAGGTCTCGGATTCGCGGGACATTCGTGAGCCGGACGGGGCTTTGTGAAAGAAGCGATGCGGCCACAATGGGCAGCGCGCCGTTCTTGTTTCCGGAGGGGCGGATGCTGCCGGCGAGCTTGTGTCCCCCCTCGACGATGTATTGGACAGCAGTCATTGGTATTGGCGACAATATAGGCTCTCTTCACGTTGATGGCCCCCAAGGGCGTATCTTTCGGTATCCCGGGGCTGGCCCTTCCCTTGCACCTATCGCGCCCATGTACGAGTTGACGCACGTCGCAACACTGCTCATTCAGACCGCGCACGTCCTGCCGGACACCCTGGTGACGAAGCAGGTTCCGGCGACCGTTGGCACTTTCGAGAAGATCACTTCGGTGACAAGCGGGCTCATGACGATCGCGCTGCTGGTTCTTGCGGTCGGCCTGGTTCCGGCAGCGTGGAACTTCCGAAAGACGTACAAGAAGGTGAACGATCTGATCGACCGGGTATACGGTGATGTGGCGCCGTTGGTCCGCAGCGCAAGCATCGTCACGGAAGATGCGAGAGAGATCGTGGCGATAGTGAAAGGGGATGTCCGACAGGTTCAGCAGACTGTGGCCGCCGCGAATGCGCGGCTCCTCAAGGCGGTGAAGGAAGCCGAGGCGAGGCTTGACGAGTTCAACGCACTTATAGAGGTCGTGCAGGACGAGGCGGAATCCGCTTTCGTGAATACTGCATCGGCGGTGCATGGCGTCCGGACGGGACTGGCTCAGGTATTCGACAACACGGAGGAATTCGAGGATGGCGGAAACAGAGACGGAAGACCGGCCGGCGCGACCGGCCCGAACGCCGCGACCGGGCCGCGGCGCTCGCCGCGAAGGCGTGGCGGCCTCGCATGACGAAGACCTCGATCTCCTGACTGCCGCGTTGATCGGACTCACCGTCGGGGTGGGCGTTACGATGCTCTTTCGGCGGCGCCCTGCGCCTCGGACGGCGCTTTCGAAGGGGATGGAACTGGCGGGCCGCGGAGCACGAATGGCGGCACTCGCCGGGACTGAGAGTTCCAGGATGGCCGGCAAGGCAGCCGAAGGTGCGCGGCGCGGTTACAACCGCGGAAAGGAATGGGCGGAAGATCTGTCGCTCGACGGTGTCGGCGAGCAGCTTCACGATTATTTCGAGGCCGCGAAAGGGGCCATCGAGGACACTGTCTCGGGGGAATTGCAGGATCTCCGCAAATCGATTCGCCGCCGACGCCGGCGGCTGGGCATTTAGCGTCAGAGGAGCAGTAGCACTCGCAGTGCTGCTGCTCCTCCTGACACCCAGAACGGCGCATGCCTGGACTCCAGGGACGCACGTTTTTCTGGGTGATGCCGTACTGCGCTCGCTCGCCACGCTACCGGGTTCCATCGCCGAACTGCTCGAGGCGTTCCCGTACGACTTTCTGTACGGTTCTATAGCCGCGGACACAAGCATGGCGAAGAAATACGCGGAAGCGGGACGTCACTGTCATTCGTGGAAAGTCGGTTTCGAGATTCACGACTTCGCGTCCGATGGGCGGATGCGCGCATTCGGACTTGGGTATCTCGCGCATCTCGCGGCAGATTCAGTCGCGCACAATTACTACGTCCCAAAGCAGCTCACTGTAACATCGAGCACTTCGGCACTCGGCCACAGCTATTGGGAAAGCCGCATTGAAACGCATCTCGGTGGCGATTCACCGCACAAGGCACGCGAGTTGATTCTGCTCGATCACTCACGCGCGGACGAGCATCTGGATCGCATTCTGAGCCCCACCATATTCAGCACACACACGAATCGCAGAATCTTCCGTGGCATGGTGTACGTGACGGACACTGAGTCGTGGCAGCGCGTTTTTCAGCTCATATCGGAGAAGAGCCGCTGGGACCTCGGCGACGAGGACGTTGCCGCGTACATGACGAGATCCTACGATTTCATCATGGATCTTTTCACCAGAATGGATGCGTCCGATCCATATGCTCTGGATCCCTCCGGTGACGTCGCGCTACGCAACGCAAAGCGGGTGCGCCGGCTTGCGCTCCGTCGCGGCGGCGAGCTGACAATTCGCGACGAGGCCGACAGAGAATTCGGCCTGCCCGTCTGTACGCTCGAGTATCACACCAAGCTCCCCAGTCCGATCTTCCCGACGGGGTGATCGTGCGAGACTCGCGCGCGCAACGTCGATGGTTTGCGCGTCGCGCCAATTCGTGAAGCGGCGTCGCGGTCGCAGCGCGTCGGTACGCGACTTCCGCTAACTCGAATACTTGCCCAGCAGAGCGTTGACCTTTCTGGGATCCGCGCGCCCCCCGGATTTCTTCATTACCGCGCCAACCAGGACGCCGGTCAACTTCTTCTCGCCAGCGCGAAAACGGGCTGTCTCCTGCGGGAGCTCCGCGAAGACCTCCTCGATCCACTGCTGAAGCTGCGAGTCGTCGCCGACCTGCGTGACGCTGAGTTCAGATGCTACAACGGCAGCGGGCTTGCCGGTCGTAAGCATCGTTGCGAAGACCGATTTCGCCGCAGTGTGGCTCAGCTTGCCGTCGCGAATCATATCGAGCAGCGCGGCGAGTTCCGGAGCGCGTACGGGAAAATCCTCGATCTTCGTCGCGGATTCGTTCAACGATGCCGCGACTTCTCCCATTACCCACTTCGCCGCGTGCTTGCCGTCGCCGTGTGCGCGAGCGGTACCCTCGAAATAGGCCGCAAGTTTGGGGTCCGCAGTCACCGCATCCAGCTCCGAATCCGCAAGCCCAAAGTGGCTTCTGAAGCGATCACGCAACTGCTGCGGGAGCTCGGGAAGTCCTTTCTCGATCTTCCTGACGAAATCCGCCCGAAGAATCAGCGGCGGGAGATCCGGATCCGGAAAGTATCGATAGTCGTGACTCTCCTCCTTCGAGCGGGCCGGTCGAACCGATCCTCTGGCGGCATCCCAGATCATGGTCTGCTGAAGAACGGTCTCACCACGATCCAGCATGGCGCACTGACGCTCGAATTCGCTCTGCAGCGACCGTTCGACGGCGGAAAATGAGTTGACGTTCTTGACTTCGGTTTTCGTTCCAAGTTCTGCAACCCCGTGCAGCCTTGCGCTCACGTTCGCGTCGACACGAAGGCTTCCCTCTTCCATACTTACGTCGCTGACGCCCGCGTACTCGAGGATCTGCTTCAGGGTGCGCAAGTACGCGCCTGCCTCAACGGCAGAACGCATGTCCGGCTCGCTGACGATCTCGATCAATGGAACGCCGGCACGATTGAGATCGATCGCTGACATGCGGGGATAGCGATCGTGCACCGACTTGCCAGCGTCCTCTTCCATGTGAAGCCGCGTAATCGCTATCGGTCGCGGCTGGGACTCACCGGGAACGCGAACATGCAGCTTTCCGTTTACCGCGAGCGGCTGATCGTACTGCGAGATCTGGTAACCCTTCGGCAGATCTGGATAGAAGTAGTTCTTTCTTGCGAAAACGGATGTGAGATTGACGGTGAATCCAAGTGCAAGCGCCGCTCGAACCGCAAGCCGCACTGCCTCTGAATTCAACACCGGAAGCGCCCCCGGCAGACCAAGGCACACGGGACACGTATTGACGTTTGGCGGCGCTCCGAAATCCGCCGAACATCCACAAAAGGCCTTCGACCGCGTCTTGAGTTGGACATGGACCTCGAGTCCAACTACCATCTCGTACTTGTCGCTCCAACTGGTCATTCGTGTGCCCCCGCGCCGAGGGCGGTTTCGAGAGCTTCGGCAACACCGAACATGCGCGACTCGTCGAAGTGCCTGGCCAGCAGCTGCCCACCGACCGGCAGCCCGTCCACGCGACCGATCGGCAATGAGATCGCGGGAATCCCGGCGAGGTTCGCTGTTACGGTAAATATGTCGCTCATGTACATCTCGTACGGATCCGTAACTGCGCCAAGCCTGAACGCAGGGGTCGGCGTGGTTGGTGTGAAGAGCACGTCCACGCCCGAAGCGAAGACCGTCGCGAAGTCGCGCGCGATCAGCGCGCGCACAGACTGCGCCTTCCTGTAATACGCGTCGTAGTAGCCATGCGACAGGACATACGTACCGATCAGAATCCGTCGCTTCACCTCGGCACCAAAACCGTTGCTTCGCGTGGCGTCGTACATCGAGCGTAAATCAGCCACTTCCGCGGCGCGGGGTCCGTACCTGACGCCATCGAAGCGCGCAAGATTTGACGATGCCTCGGCGGGCGCGATGATATAGTAGACCGGGATCGCAAGCGACGTGTGCGGGAGCGATACGTCGACGATCGTCGCACCGAGCGCGCGCATCGCCGCGATCGCGGAATCGCATCTGGCGCGAACTTCAGCGTCGAGCGATGCGGGGAAATACTCCGATGGAATGCCGACCGTCACACCATTCAGCGACGCGACGCTCTTCGCATCCGCGTCAGTCGGCAGCGGCGGTACCGGAACGTCGGCGCTCGTCGCGTCGTACGGATCCGCTCCGGACATCACGTATGTCGCAAGCGCCGCTTCGCGAACGGTTCGTGCACAGACCCCAATCTGATCCAGCGACGATCCGAAGGCGACGAGTCCGAATCGGCTTACCCGTCCGTAGGTCGGCTTGACACCAACGACGCCGCAGAACGCGGCAGGCTGCCGGACACTACCTCCGGTTTCGGAACCGAGCGCAACATTGACAATCCCCGCTGCAACTGCGGCAGCCGAGCCACCGGACGAACCGCCAGGAGCACGCTCAGGGTCGATCGGGTTGCGGGTTGGACCGTAGGCGCTGGTCTCGGTCGAGGAACCCATCGCAAATTCATCCATGTTGGTCTTCGCGACCACCACGGCGCCACTCGCGCGAAGTCGCGTGATTGCGGTGGCCTCATACGGGCTCGTATAACCTGCCAGAATGCGCGACGCACAGGTAGTTGGCATGTCGAGCGTGGCAATGTTGTCCTTCACCGCGATTGAAACTCCTGCTAGCGGGAGTGATTCTCCCCGACCGTAAGCCGACGCCACCTTCTCGGCTGCAGCGATCGAGGCCTCGCGATTTGTTGCCACTACAATGTTGAGCCCAGCTGCTCCAAACCGTGGATCCCTGGCCCGATCGACGCTCTCCGTTGTGGCGTCAATAATGTTCCGCATCAGAGATCCTCGTGGCTCGCAAGTCGCGGGACCAGAATGAAGCCGTCACGAGAGTCCGGCGCGAGCATGGGCGCCGTTGTGTTCATCGGAATCGGCGCCACCGTGTCGTCGCGAACAGGCATGCCGTCGGACATTTGGGCGTGAGCGGCATCGACAGAAGACGTATCGACTCGCGTCAGCACATCCATGTGCGCCAGAATGCTGTTCATCTGCGCGGTTATGGTCGGCAGGTCACCGTCGGCAAGCGATAGCCGGGCAAGATCCGCGATCTTTCGAACATCATTTTCGCTTACGGCCATCGTGTTACTCTCGCTCGAGCTTGGTGTAGGCCAGCTTTATGGTCTTCTTCCCAACCTGATCGTCATCGAACGCAATTGTCGCTTTCACATCGCGGCCCATTCCGCCGATTTCCGAGATCGTGCCCGTCCCGAAGGTAGTGTGACGTACGCGCTCGCCTGGAACGTAAGCTGGTTCGTCCTGGGACTCCGCGGCCCAGTCCCGCTTGGCAGATCGCCATTCCGGGATCGCGTGCGTCTTTCGGCTCACCGCGTTCGTCCATGAATGGCGTCCACTCGTCTTCGCGCGCATCGTCCCACGCTCTTCGAGCATGCCGGCCGGAATGTCCTTCAGAAACCGCGAGGGGATCGCGCCGACTATCTCGCCGTTACGCCGCCGACTCTCGGAATGCGTGAGATACAACTTCTCTTCAGCCCTGGTGATACCGACGTAGAACAGCCGGCGCTCCTCCTCCAGCTTGGCGGGATCATCGAACGACTGCGAGGTCGGAAACAGGCCGTCCTCGATGCCGGTGATGAATACCACCGGATATTCCAGCCCCTTCGCGTTGTGCATCGTCATCAGCGTCACCGCGTCCGCTGACGGATCGAGCTGATCGGTGCCGGCAACGAGCATCGCCCGCTGGAGGAAGTGATCCAGCGGGGTCAGACCGACCTCGCCCCCGTCATCGACGACGGTCTCCGCGGCACCATCGATCAGCGCGCTTACGTTTTCTATCCGATCCCGCGCCTGTTCCGGGCTGTCCGCGCGCAGGTAGTCTCCAAATTTGAGTACGTCCACAAGATCGCGAAGCAGTTCGTCGACGCTGGTATCGCGCGCCATCTCGCGGAACTTGCCAATCAGTTCGGCAAATGCGACAAGGCCCGCTCGCGCGGCCGGACGGATGGACGAGACGATATCCGGGCGCGCGGCGGCTTCCAGCATTGGGATGCCTGCGCCGAGCGCGGCGCCAGCCAGCATTTCGACAGTCGTATCGCCGAGACCACGTTTTGGCACCGCCACCGCGCGGCGGAATGCCTCGTTGTCGGCCGGATTCGCGATGAGTTTGAGATAGGCCATCAAGTCGCGGATCTCGCGCCGATCGTAGAAGCGAACCGCGCCGACGAGCCTGTACGGAAGGGTGTGCTTGCGAAGTGCGTCTTCCAGCGTTCGACTCTGCGCGTTCGTCCGGTAGAGCACGGCGAAATCACGAGCCGGCCGGCTCTCCGATGCCATCCGCGACATTATTTCTTCGACGACCCAGTCAGCCTCATCCCGATCATCAAGCGTAGCCACGACTGTCACCCTCTCGCCAGCCGGACGCGTCGCGCGCAGCGTTTTCCCCTTGCGCCCGACATTCGCGCTGATGGCGGCATTTGCGACTTCAAGGATATTGGGAGTGGAGCGATAGTTCTCCTCCAGTCGCACAACGCGTGCAGCCGGAAACTCGCGCTCGAAATCGAGGATGTTACGGATGTCCGCGCCTCTCCAGCCATAAATCGACTGATCGTCATCACCAACCACTACCACGTTGGAGTGCGCGCCACCAAGAAGCTTGATGAACTGGTACTGCGCGCGGTTTGTGTCCTGATACTCG
>DATBNQ010000031.1:0-10642 GCA_036554185.1 Gemmatimonadaceae bacterium
CCGCTCTGGTCCAGCGATGGAGTGCCGACCTCGGTCGCGTCGAGTGTGACACGCATTCTTGCGGATGCCGGTTTGCGCGGGCTTTCCGCGACTGATTACGATGCAGCGATGCTTGCGCGGCCAATCCGTCCGACAGCTCCGGGGCTGTCGGACGGCGACACCACGACCGCAGTCTGGGACGTCGCGATGACAGCCGACGTATTGCGGTTCGCTCACGCGCTTCGTTTTGGGCGCGTGCATGTGGAAAGCGTGTACCCAAGCCTGCATCTTCCCCGTGATACCGTCGACCTTGCCGCGTTTGTCCAGGTCCTGCTCGAACACGCAAAAGCATTCCCGCGCAACATGTCCGGGAGCGAGGCGCTTGATACGTGGGTGAGCGCACAGTTCGATACACTCGAGCCGCCCTGGGCGCACTACTGGCTCGTGCGTGACGCACTGCAGCAGTACCAGGATTATGCGTTGGGGAACGAGCCGCTTCCATCAGATCTGACGCCGGCGCTCGTCAAGGATCGCATCAAACGCATCGATCTCGCGCTGGAACGGTGGCGATGGCTTCCGCAGACGTTCACGACAGCGCCAATCTTCATCAATATCCCAGCGTTCCGGCTATACGCATTCGGCTCTCCAGTGGATGACGGGGTATCGACGCTTGTGAACATGGATGTGGCTGTTGGCAACGCGTTTCGCACCCGTACGCCGGTCTTCAGTGCATTGATGCGAACGGTCATCTTCTCGCCATACTGGGACGTGCCTCGCAGTATCACCGTGAAAGAGGTTCTTCCGAAAGCGCGACGTGATCTCGGATACCTGGTGCGTTCGCACATGGAGGTTGTGAGCGTGTCGGATGGCCGCATCCTTCCGTTGAGTCGAAGCGTACTGGCAAGGGTTTCGGAAGGAACCGCACGCATTCGTCAGCGACCCGGCGCGGATAACGCACTGGGCGGAGTCAAGTTCGTCTTTCCGAACGACTACAACGTCTACCTGCACGACACGCCGACCCAGTCAGTGTTCCAGCTGGCTCGACGAGACGTCAGTCATGGATGCATTCGCGTCGCGGAGCCCGCACGCCTGGCAGCTTTTGTTCTTCGGAATGAACCGGAGTGGCCACCGGCACGGATTGAAGCCGCCATGCATGATGGTCATCCACAACAGGTAACACTGACGACCCCGATTCCGGTGTTCGTCGTTTACACCACCGTCATCGCTCGTGCTGGTGGGGAAACTCTGTTCTACGATGACATCTACGGACACGATCGTGCCTTGACCGCTCGTCTTGCGGCTGGGTATCCGTATTGACGATCAGATTCCGGATTACAGGAGCGCGGTCTGACGCTGGCACTCGGTGCGTACGCATCCCTGCCGAATCTCCTGATAGTCGGAATTGCCTCATAGGCCGAACGGATGCCCATGCAGTCGTCGTAACCGACGCACCACCGCGCTGCTGACGAAATCGCCGAGCAAGGTTCCGGCGACAACGTCACTGGTCCAGTGCTGATCGGCGTGTATGCGCTGCCAACCTACGAGCATCGTCGCGCTGATTCCGAGCGCGCGAACCCAGGGCTCGTGTGATTCTATTGCCGCCGCCGCCGCGATCGAGGAGATGTGCGTCAGGTGTCCGGACGGAAACGAGTGGAAGTCGCCGTGATTCGTGAACGGGTGAAACCGTCCCGGGTTCCCGCTCACCAATGGGCGTTCCCGCCCTACCGCGCTCTTGAGCAGTCCTTCGATGATGTCCGATGCAGCGTAGCCAGCCGCCGCGTCGACGATGTCATCGGCGGTGCGCCTTCGTCCTGCGATGCGCTCCACCAGATATGAACCCGCCAGCACCGGTATGATGTGTCCCGCCGTCCCCAGGTCGTTGCCGGCGTTCGAGAGCGAATTCACAACCGTACCGTGACCGCGATTGGCGATCAGTCGACGCACCGGTCGATCGAGTGCAGCGCCCGCGGCGAGCAGGACGACAGTCGAGGTGATGGTCGGTTGCGGAAAGCCCGCGCTGTTGCGCTTGTTGTTGCGCGCGCTGTCGCTTTGCGCCTGGAGCGGCGACGCTGGAACAGTCGCTGTCGCCGCTGTGACGAGCAGCGTGGTGTATGTCGCGACGGTACGACGGATGGTGAGGCGCATGGCGTATAGCGAGATGCATTACCGTTGCCAGCGGTGCGGTGACTGCATGACTCTGTCGAGCGACTGGAAACCTCGCTGATGATCTTACTTAACGCTCTTCTCCACGCCGCGCAGCCTCGATCTTCGCGATGTCGATCTTCCTCATCGTCATCATTGCGTCCATTGCGCGCTTCGCTGCTGCGCGATCCGGATCGGTCGTCGCTTCGAGCAGCGCGCGCGGTGTGATCTGCCAGGAGAAGCCCCAACGATCCTTGCACCAGCCGCACTGGCTCTCCTCGCCGCCACTGCCTACGATCGCATTCCAATACCGATCGGTGTCTTCCTGATTGTCGGTCAGGACCATGAAGCTGACCGACTCGTTCGGCTTGAAAGCCGGGCCGCCATTCAGGCCGACGAACGACTGACCAAGGACGGTGAACTCGACGGTGAGCTCCTCACCGGCCTTCGTAGACGGATTGTCTGCGGCGGAGGCGTGGCTCTTTCCGGCCTTGCTGTCGGGGAACACGCTCGCATAGAACTCGGCCGCCTTGCGGGCTTCGCCGTGGTCGTACCACAGGCAGGTGGTCATCTTGCTCATGTTCGGTCTCCTCACTAACCGCCGACGAGTACGAAGGCGGCGCATTGGGGGATTGGTATCCGGACGAGGTGCATCCCGCACGAAGCTTCGCGCTGCACTCCGAAGGTCACGGTGGAGCGCAGCAACTTCGATACCGCCGGACTCCAGCGAAATACCGGCAACTCCGCAGCTACTTTGTGCGCTCCCGAATTTTCGGGCGATTTTGTGGTGGAAATGCGAAGGCCGCTCGTTATGAGCGGCCTTCGCATTTCCCAACTCCTTATTTCACCATCACTTGCACAGTGGCCAGGGGCAGAATCGAACTGCCGACACGCGGATTTTCAGTCCGCTGCTCTACCAACTGAGCTACCTGGCCAAACCATTGTCCTGCAATCACTTACCGGTTTAATCAACACCACGACGAATCATCCCGCCCACGCTTCCCGGTAAGCCCTGAAAATCTAATGGCGCCCGCTTCCTAGCGGTACCGCGACGATCTGGACAGCGACGAGAGCCTCATCCCTTCTGTCGCTCCCGCATGCGCCGCATCTTGTTCCGCGCCCCGCATACATCCATCGAGCACCACGTCTTCGTCCCATTCTTCGTCGTATCGTAGAACGACGCCCTGCAGCTCGGATCCTGGCACAGCTTGAACCTCGCCCACTCCCCCTTCGACATCGCGTCCAAGGCCATGATCAGTATGCTGGCGATCGGTGCGTTGCGCCCAGTTACTGCGCTCGCCATCAGCCTCAAATCCCCCGATGGCTCGACCAGTGGATGCACGCCGAACGATTCGATCAGCCCGTTCATCAATCGCGCGGGTGCGTCGCTGGTCCTCTCGCCATTGTTCATCGCTTCGAGCGAGCGCAGTGCTTCCCTGAGCGCCATCGCCCGATCGAAGATCTCTCGCGTGGACGTTGCAGTGCGGGCGAGCCCATGCTCGTCGGTCCACTCCAGCCAGTCGTCCACGCCGGCGAACTCACGCCACAGAAACGATTCCAGCACGTAGTACTGACCGGGCGTTCCCAGCCGATGTTCGGGCATTCAGCGCCTCCCCGATCTCACGGATTGACTTCGGATACAGATCGCGTTACCATCTAACATGTATTGATGGTAACATTCCGGGGTTGATCTGACAAGCAC
The DNA here is from genome assembly GCA_036554185.1 of Gemmatimonadaceae bacterium. Taxonomy (GTDB): domain Bacteria; phylum Gemmatimonadota; class Gemmatimonadetes; order Gemmatimonadales; family Gemmatimonadaceae; genus Fen-1247. The sequence goes on from DATBNQ010000031.1 coordinate 3,824, forward strand.
TACATCTCGAGCCGAGTCGGCCGCCACACAACGCAAGGAGCGCGTGCGCGCCCTCGCTGCGCTCGCGCTCAGCGTCTTCTGCATCGCATGGTCCGCACCGCTCGTTCGATGGGCCGACGTACCCGGTGTCACCTCGGCGTTCTATCGCGCACTCGTCGCGGCTGTAGTGCTCGTCCCGTACTGGCTCCTCTCTCGCCGCACGACGATGCCATCGATGAGAGCGACGCTCATCGCCCTGCTCGGCGGCGCGTTCTTCGCGATGGACCTGGCATTCTTCAATACCGCGGTACTCAAGACGTCGGCGACCACTGCGATGGTGCTCACCAACAACTCACCGGTACTCGTCGGTCTCGGAACATGGCTGCTGTTTCGTGAGCGTCCCAAACTCACATTCTGGATCGGTCTGGTGCTCGCGCTCGGTGGCTGCATCGTGATGGTCGGCGGCGACATGCTGAGACCGGGCGGCGGCGGTGTCGGCATCGGTGACGTGGGCGGCGACATGCTCGCAGCGGCTGCGTCGGTGTTCTTCGCTGCCTATCTGATCACGACGGGACGCGTGCGCGCCAGCATGGATACGATAACGTTTACGACACTCGCCATAATCGGCAGCGTCATCACGATGTGGATTGTCTGCCTGTTGATGAAAGCTCCGCTGCTTGGATTCAGGGCGTCGGCGTGGCCATCGCTAATTGCACTCGGGCTCGTGACGCAGGTCACGGGATACCTTGGTGTCACCTACGCGCTCGGTCGTCTTCCGACGACGGCAGCATCGGTGGGCCTGCTTGGCGTCGCGCCGGTCACCGCACTTCTCGATGTCCTGTTCCTCGGCGAGCCGCTCTCACCCGCGCAGATCATTGGCGGCATGCTGGTGCTCGCGGGAATCTTCACGGTCAACCGCCGGAGCAAAGCGCCGGTGACTTCCCAGACTGCCGGCGCGAACAGCGCGCTGCATACCACTGCTACACCGGCGACCTGACACCGACGTAACACTCCCTGTGTGGAATCCGCGTCCGGACTGGTACGGACGCGTGACACGACGATGCAGCGCACGCCTGGCAGCTCTGCGTCCGGCTCCACATCGGCTTCTAGACTGCGATGGCCATTTTGCGGCGATCGCATCCGTCGCGCTCAACGCGCAGATTAATGCGCAGCAGCCGGACGTGGTTTCGTAACCGGAGGGCTGCTCCTGGCTCCCATCCCGCTCGGCCGAGCCCGCTGTGTTCCGTGCACCTTGTCGATATCCCGCATGAAGACCTCCAGTCCCAGGTCGGGAAGGGTTCGCGAGTAGCCGGCGACGAGCTGCCTCGCGTACTGATCAAGCTCGAACTCGAACGGGTCTGCCGGATCGAGATCCACGATCTGCATCTCCGCGTCAGCCATCGTCAGCAGCCCGAACCGGAGTGACCCGCCGCGGTAGTACATGAAATTCTTCGCGAGCGGGTCAGGCGGGACCAACGGCGCCAGCGCCGAGCGATCGGCTGCGGTGCCGAATGTCTGCACGATCTGGTCACCCTCGACGCGTACCTGAGTTACGTGCCCTTCGATCGTGGGCGGGGGGATCACTTTCATTGGATCGATCAGTATGTCGTCTCCGCTCACAGTGACACCGGTCGCCTTGCTCACGTCGATCAGTTTCTGGAGCGTGAGATGAAACACGCTCATGAGTGCCTTGCCGTTCAGTCTGAATATCTTCGTCTGCGTCGGATGTATGCGCATCAATCCATCGGGTGTCGCCGATACCTGCGCGATGATATCGAACGGGATGGTCACTCCCTTGTGAAGCTGTCCCGTCATTCGCATCTGTCCGTTTCCGATCGAGACGCTCACGCGCTTGATCGGCGCGCCGTTATATGCAAAGATGTACTTGTTCATCAGCGCCGAGAGATCGGAGGCATTGAGGCCGACTTCCGCGGAGTTGATGTGGATGATGAATGAATGCTTGTCATCGAATATGATTGCTCCACCAGTCTTGCTTCGCATTGTTCCGCGCAGATACCGGATTCGCAAGACGATGCTCGGATCGACATAGAAGTCGACATTGCGCATCAAAACCTGTGTCTGGCGTTTACGCTGAGCCGGGGCGATTACAGCTCGCGGCAACGAATCGGCGCGCTGTGCGCTGGGCTGGACTGTGTCCTGTGCCGTGGGCGGTTGATCATGCGCGCCGCATCCTGCAAGCAGAACCATCGCATTCAAGGAGGTGCTCGCGACCGCGCCGCGGAGGCGCCTTCTGGACATGGTGCGTGCGTGAGACATGCGACACACACACGCAAGCTGGGGCCCAGTACGACGGGATTGTTGTGAGCGGGTCACGCCGCGCGACGAACGGTACCGTATGGACGGTAGAGGTAATCACTGACTGGCAGTTTATCTGCGATCGCGATTCCGCCAGACAGCATCTTGCCCGTTTCTTGACACAACGAGAGTACCTGCTACGGTCCGCCATTTTGACCGAAACCATGCTGTCCTGAAGCTGACATTGATCGATCAAATTGTAGCAAATGCCACGGTGATTGAAGTTCTGGTCGTGCTCCGAGGTATCCCGAAGCCACGCTGTCAATAACCTGACATCCGCGCCAACCTCACGCGGGTGTACTCTCGACGCGCTTTACAAAGACCCTCTCATCTCTAGGTTTCGCGCCAACACCGCATCGGCGCGCGGTGTTCCATCTATCCACCCCGAACCCCGACCAATATGAGACTGCATCGCGAGCAGTGTCGTTGGAGTTTGATACTCATCTCCGCAATCATCACCGCAAGCGCACCAGTTGCGGCTCAAGGCACCATCCGAGGCAGCGTAACGGACGTTGACGGCAGGCCGGCCCCGGGCGCGACGGTTCATGTAATCGGTACGCAGCTCGGCGCTGTTGTCGACTCGATGGGCGCTTACCGGGTGAATGGAGTCCCCGCTGGTACCGTGACGATTCGTGTACTCAGGCTTGGATTCTCTCCGGATTCAGGACGTGTTGTCGTGGTCAGTGGCCGAGTCGCGCAACATGACGTTCGGTTGCATGCATCCGCGGAAGTGCTGGGCAGCGTCGTGGTAAACGCGCAACGACTCGGTGAGTCACAGGCATCCGCACTTGAGCGTCGCGCCGCTGCTCCAAACGTGGTGAACGTGCTGGCCGGCGATGTTATTCGAGCACTGCCAAATGCAAATGCGGCAGAAGCGGCAGGCAGAATCCCCGGTGTCTCGACTGAACGCGATGAGGGTGAAGGAAAGTTCATCCAGATCCGCGGCACCGAGCCGCGTCTCACAAACGTCACCATCAACGGAGCACACGTACCCGGAAGCGAGGGTGGTACTCGCGTGCCGCGGCTTGACGACGTTCCGTCCGACGTGCTCGCAGCCATCGAGGTAAGCAAGACGCTCACGGCAGACATGGACGCGGATGCAATCGGTGGGTCAGTAAATCTGGTGACCAAGACACCGGAAGGAGATCCGAAGGGTTACATCTCCGGCCAGTACGGCCGAATCACACTTCTGAACAAGAGCCAGTATCAGGAAGGCTTTGCCTATGGCGGCCGATTCGGCGCCGACCGCAGACTCGGCTTCCTGCTCGGCGGCTCGGCTGACCGGAATAACAGAACGAGCAATGACCTCGAGCCTGCATGGATGGTCGATGGCTCCGGTCGTGCTGTACCGATCGAATGGAGCGAGCGCGACTATGAGTACCGCCGCAACCGTTATGGATTGGGCGGCGACCTCGACTACCGTTTTGCTGACGGATCTTCGATCGCGCTCAAGGGGCTCTACAGCCGGTTCGAGGATTACGGGACGACATTCACGAACGACGTCACGACAGGGGTGACCGGATCGAGCTTCGGCCCGATCGGTGATTCCGCTGGAGTAGGCGCGCGAGGCTTTGGCACCGGTGCAGAGGCGACGCGCATGTCGTACAACCGCACGCCGCTGGGCCAACTCTACGGCGGAACACTCGGAGGTCACACCACCTTCCACGGTCTCGATGCAAAGCTTTCACTGAATGCGGCAGGCACGACGTCGCGCCTCCGCGATTACCGATTCAGCCCGTTTGTCTACGACGGCCCGAACGGACAGGGTCTTACCGTGGCTTACGACGCGTCGAATACCCAGGTACCGACGTTCAAGTATCTGGATGCGTCAATGAATACAGCAGCCTCCACGCCGAGCAATTTTGCGTTGAGCCATTACTTCTCGATCGATGGAAATACTACCGGTCGAGATCTGGGCAGTGCTCTCGATCTGAGCACACCATGGCACGAGACTGACGGAAACTGGAAGGCACTTCTCAAGTTCGGTGGCAAGATTCGCGATGAGCGAAAGGTTTATACCGCTGGTCACGGCTTCTGGTTCACGGACACGCCACTCCCGCTAACGGCGTCGCTCGGTAATTTCTCGGATCCAAACTACTATTCGAGCGCCTCGAACGCATTCACCTTTGGCCCGATGCCAAACGATGCGGCCGCGCGCAGAGCTGAAAACGCGAATGCGTCATCATTCGTGAATGGATCCGATACCGTTTCCAATATCCTCGCGAGCTTCAGCGGCTCCGAGCGCATCTACGCCGCGTACATAAGCAACACGGTGAATACCGGTCCGTTGGAGATCTACCTCGGACTGCGGATGGAGAACACGCATTCCAACTACACCGGTCACGTAGTCACGCAGGATACCAGTGGCAATGTCACCGGCGTGAACAAAGTACCGGGAGCGCAAACGTATACTGATCTGTTCCCGAGTGTGCAGGTCAAGTACACGTTCGCGCCGCGCACCGACGCGCGCGTTGCAGTGACTCGTGGAATTGCACGTCCCGACTATTCATCGCTTGCGCCATCACTGCAAGGCACGCTCGGTGGCAGTCTCTCCAACCCGGCCAACCTCACGAGCGGCAATCCGGACCTCAAGCCGCAGCATGCGTGGAACTATGATCTGCTCGTCGAGCATTTCTTTCCATCTGTCGGAGTGATATCGGGCGGGGTGTTCTACAAGTCGATTACCGATTTCATCTTCAATCAGACTTTCACGTACAATGGTCCGGTTGCGTCATTCGACGGGCAACTCGGGACGCGACCGGAGAACGGCGGATCAGGACATATCCTCGGATTCGAGGGCGAATGGAATCAGCGTCTGGTATTCCTGCCAGGATCGCTGGCCGGGCTGGGCTTCGACGCGAACTTCACCCATGTGGACTCGCGTGCTCTGGTCGATCCGTCGACGGGCCGGTACGCTCCGCTCCAGCGTACGTCACCGAACCTCGCCAACGTTGCGTTGACGTACGACTACGGTCCTGTATCTGCACGGGCTGGCTGGGCATACCAGGGGGCGAACATTACGTCGTACGGCGATGGCTCGGCGTCCCCTACAGGCGACACCTACTTCTATGCGCATTCGCAGGTCGACGCATCAATTATTTATAACTTCAATCCGCGAGTCCAGGTGCAGCTCCAGGGGCTGAACCTGAACAATGCCGTCTTTGGACTGTTCAGTGGCACGCCCGGCCGCGATTACTCCATTCAGCGCGAGTACTACGGAAGCACCATCTACCTCGGCGCGAAATACAACATCTAGCTGACATGCCGGTGGTAGCTTAGAAGGTGGTTCCAACCGATGCGCGGCGGTCGAAGGCAGGTCCTTTTACCGCCGCGCATGTATAGTTAGTAATGCCACAGTCTCTCCCGCACTTTCGACTCTTCGTACCGGGCGCGACGGCTACAGCCGGCGATGCCACGGTCTTCTCGCCGTACGACCGATCTCCGATCGCGACCTTCGCCATCGCGGACAACGCTGTGATCGAGAAAGCGCTCGCAACAGCCTCCGCGCTCTTTGTCGATAAGGCCAATTGGCTCGAGCCCTCCGAGCGTATCACGATTCTCCGGAAGGTCGCCGATCGAATCGACGACGATGTGGAGCAGCTCGCGATGACGATCGCGCGCGAGGGTGGGAAACCGCTGGTAGATGCACGCGCCGAAGTCGTTCGCGCCGCGGATTCGGTGCGCGGATGCGTTGATGTACTGCGCACGCAGCACGGCAGTGAAATCCCGATGCGACTCAATGCGGCGTCGTCACATCACATCGCGCTTACCACGCTCGAGCCTGCTGGTCCGGTCGTCGCGATAAGCGCTTTCAATCATCCGCTCAATCTGATCGTACATCAGGTCGCGACGGCGGTCGCGGCGGGCTGTCCCGTGATTGCGAAACCAGCCGAGCGAACGCCGATGTCATGCTTTCAGTTCGCGGGGATGTTGCACGACGCCGGATTGCCCGATGGATGGTGCCAGGTTGTCGTGCCAACCGATCACGCGGTGACCCAACGACTCGCGACCGATCCGCGGGTCGCGTTTCTGACATTCATCGGGAGCGCGAAGATCGGGTGGATGCTGCGATCCAAGCTTCCGCCCGGCACGCACTGCGCGCTCGAGCACGGCGGCTCTGCTCCCGTGATCGTCGCGGACGACGCGGACATCGAGAAGATGCTACCGACTTTGGTGAAGGGATCCTTCTATCACGCCGGTCAGGTCTGCGTTTCGATCCAGAGAATTTTTGCGCACCGTTCGATCGCAAAGCAACTTGCGGATGAGCTCGCGAGACGAGTCAGGAAACTTCGCGTCGGTGATCCGACGAGCGCCGACACGGAAGTGGGACCGCTCATCGCACCATCCGAAGTGGACCGTATCGAGTCGTGGGTCGCCGAGGCGAAGAACGGCGGGGCGAAGGTACTGTGCGGTGGCCAGCGCATATCCGGCACGTGCTACGAGTGCACCGTGCTGTACGATCCGCCAGCCGATGCTCGGGTGAGCACACTCGAAGTGTTCGGTCCGGTTGTGTGCGTGTATCCG
>DATBNQ010000037.1:0-13374 GCA_036554185.1 Gemmatimonadaceae bacterium
GAGAATCGGCGCGGTCGGTGTTGAATTCTCCGCGCTTTGTGCCGACGGCTTGTTTCCATTCGTGGAGTCCGCGCTGCGGCTGCATCCGGCCGCGGCGAGGAGGACGGACGAACTTATCAGCAGAGCTCTTCCAACTCCTACGGCAAGCGTCTTCATAATATCGATCGGCCTCGGCTGTACGGAGTTCACGTGCTGGCAGGGGCTGGCGAGGCCTCCTTCCGTCTCAATCCCCGCAGGTCTCGTGCTCACCGGGCGTATAACTGGCTATTGAACCGATGAACCCCTACCGGATGCGCGAAGTCGGAAAAATCCGCGCGCATCCGGTTGTGGGCCGCCCGCCCTCATTCCGCGATATACTACGGTGCGAGGACAGCCATTACGAGCTGCGCCGTCGCTCGCGTCGTTCCTTCGTAGTAGAAGACGTACACCTTGTGCGTCTTTTCATCCACGCCACACGTCCGTGCAGCACCTCCGGTGGCTACCTTCTCGACCACCGAGAACGCGTTCGGTGAATCTTCGTGGACGACGGTCATCGTGCTATCTGCGCGATTGGGATTGAACGCGAGCTTCGCGACGGGATCGAAGCAGTTCATGTCGGCGCGGCTCGGAACCCGCACGCGCGTCACGACGTGACCGTTGTCGGCATTCACCACGACCATCTCCGTGTCGCAAGCCATGAAGAGCCGGCGCGACGTGAGGTCCATCGACAAACCCTGCGCATGCCCGCATGCCGGGATCTTGTAGGTTGCCTCGGTCTTGAGCGTCGTCGCGTCAACGCGCTGCACGAAGCCGGAGTCTTCCACGTTAAGAAACAGCTTTCCCTTCCCGTCGGCGACACCAGACTCGAGTCCGTCGCCGATCGTCGATTTGGTGATCAGCTTTCCCGTACGCATGTCTACGACCCACGCATCCTTCCCCTCCCACGTGAACGCGCGATGTGTGAATGGATCGTACCTGATCCCATCGCCCTTCGCGTCCACGTGTCCTGTGACCGCAAGCGTCTTCAGATCGAACACGGTACCGTTGCGCACCAGGCCACGATTCAGATCCGACGCAATCGCGTAGCCACCACCGCCGCCCGCGACAGTCCCGATCACGCTGTCATTGTCGACGTCGATGACCTTGTCTCCCAGGCCGTAAAGCCGCCGGCCGATCGGATCGACGATGATGTAGTCGGCCCTGGCGTTGCCGAGGACCATTCGCTTGACCACGTGATAATGGGGGCGCTGCGCCGCGAGACTGGGCGCAACAAGGGCCGCCGAAACGACCGCGGTGAGTACGGACGCGCGTAAACGGAACATGGAAGCTCTCGAAGTAGGTTGTGGCTGATGCGGCGGCCACGCCGTGAGGGTATGCTGACCGGCGCGACAGTGCCGCGACTGCCGTACCGCCCCGGAAAAGTCTACACCCCGAAGCTGGCAGGAGGCTGACAATTGCGCGCGGCGGTTTCTGTCCGTTCGCGCAAATCGACCCCGAGGGAGTCCCCCGGGGTCGCGCCCGACAGTTTACAGCTTCGAATCCGCGCCTGGCTGCGGCAGCCGGCGTTAACCTGCGCTAAACCGCGCCGAATATCTTCCTGCGCCGACGCAGAATCGGGACAAGGCCAAACAATCCTGTTCCCAGCATCGCCATCGAACTCGGCTCGGGAGTGGTGGTCGGAGTCGGGATCGTGCCAGCACACGCGTCCGAGATGACGTTCGTGTCCATGGTCACCGCGCCATTCAGCGCGATTGCTCGGCCACAAGAGATCGAAGCGCCGGTGTTCAGCGTGACACTCTGGTTCGCGATGATGGTACCGGCGAACTGGGTGCCCGTGCCAAGGGTCGCCGAACTGACTATTTGCCAGAACACATTTGCGCCGGGTCCTCCTCCGATCTCGGAAACCGACGAGCCGCTGGCCGTCGTGAGCGCGCTACCGATCTGAAACACGAATGCGGAGTTGGGATTACCCAGGAAGTCGAGAAACAGACTTCCCGTCAACTGCGCTGACGACGAGAAAAAGTAGACGCCCGGTGTGAGCGTGCGACCGCCGCCGAGGTCCAGACCGGACATGTCCGTAGTCACTGGCAGCCCGGCAAGCTTGTTGTACGCCGTAGTCGCGTCGCTCTGTGCCTGCTTCGCGACGGCGTCGGCGTTGTGCACCGCGCCGCTCAGTGTGATGCTGGCCTCGCCGGTGATTGCGGTGCCCGGCCAGACCCCGAGATCTCCCGTGATCGTGGTGGGACCGGTATTGGTCACGGTCGACGCACCAAGCACACCGAACGATTGCGCAGTGCCGAGGGAGGTCTGCGCCGCGAGTTGCGAGGCGCAGAGAAGTGACGCGGCCGCCAGAGCGGAGAAACAGGCACTTACCACATTACAGCTGAACGATCGCCTGATTGTGAGGTGCTTCGGATCGGTACTCGACATGCGCCGTACTCCTGCTGTCAGGGTTCACTGCGGGTGACGCACTGCGTCGGGGACTACCCGCTACCGCCAAAGTCGAGATGGTTGGTCTCGCGCTGACAGTGGAGAGGAGAGTGGCCGTCACATCGAAAGCGTGTAAGGCATATCGCGATCCAATCCAAACGGAGGGCTGCGGACGCTGACCGGCGAAGCGGCGAAATGCGGTAGTTAAGTCCGATTCAGGGAGTCGGAGCACCGCTTGGGTAACCAAAAGGGTTTCGACTCGCCCCATTAATTCGAAGCTGACGGTGGGATTCGGCGAACGCGTTGCCGGGAGGCTCACGAACGAAAAGAGGGCACGCACAGCGTAAACGCTGTACGTGCCCTTGTATATCGGGATGACAGGATTCGAACCTGCGACCCCCTGAACCCCATTCAGGTGCGCTACCGGGCTGCGCCACATCCCGTTTCCGGCTAACATTCCGCCGGCCAACGAACCCGAAAGTTACCCCCCGGCGGGGCCAAGCACAACGGCGACGCAAGTCGTTGATATGGCTGCCGTTAGCGGCTCGCCGCGCCTCGCTGCGAGTTTCTGTCAGCCTCAACCGACTTTCAGCCGATCTTCATATAAATGCGATTTCTGTGGGCTTTTCTAGGCTGGTCGGCACTCCTGTTCGGCGCTCTCATCACGGTCATTACCGTCGTCAATCCGCGTCGCGAGTTCTCCGGTACCCGCTTCCCGGCGCTCCAGCTCAATACGCGCCAGATGAAAGGCGATCTGTTCGACTCGGTTTCCGCCAGGAATCCACCCACCGGCGTCATCATCGGCTCGAGCCGATCCATGAACCTCCCGCCCGGCGAATTCTCGGCGGTCACCGGTGAAAGGTTTTTCAACTTCGGCGTCTTCAACGCTTCGATCGAGGATGATCTCGCGGTCGCACGCTACATCCTCGCGACCAATCACTCCGTTCGCGACTTCGTCGTTGGCATCGATCCACAGTCCTTCGATCCGCACATACGTCCGCCCGCCGAGCTGCCGCACAACGTTCGGCTCTCCACATCACGCACCGGCAAACTCGGAAGCACGTGGAACCGCGCCGTCATTCTGGCGCGCGCATACCGCGATGCGCTGACGGTTTCGTATCTCGTCGACGTTCTCAAGTCGGCAAGAAATTACGCGCATCCGCCGCAACCGGCCTTCTCGTTCGACTCCGTCGGCGTTCTGCAATACCCGAAGGCAGACAGCGAACGTACAACCGGTGCATATGTGTGGAAGGAACACTTCGGCGATTGCGCGGCAGCCCAACATACCGAGTTCCGCAACTACGACAGCCTCGGCGTAGCCAAGCGCGCGATGCTGGATTCGCTCATCTCCGAGGCGACCGCACGCGGCATCCACGTGATCCTGTGGACTCCGCCACTCCACCCTGCACTCTCCGCAATTGTATACGGCGACACCGCGGCAGGCACCAACTATGACCGCGCGCTTTCATACATGCGCTCGCTCGCGCGGCCGCCGATGGTGACAACCGTCGATAACAACGCCACGGCGACGGTGCCGAACCCGAATGGCTGGTACGACTGCATGCACTTCGATAAATCGAATGCGCCGACGGTCGCTCACGCGCTCGCACTCGCAGTGCTCGCTTCACACGAGTCGGCACCAGCGACCGCAGCAAGATGATCTTCAACTCCAACATATTTCTGTTCGCGTTCCTTCCAGTAGTATTCACACTATTCTGGATCGCACGCGGCAAACAGCAACGCTACGTCCTGCTGGCGATTGCGGGATACGTCTTCTACGGATACTGGGACTGGCGATTCTGCATCCTGCTCGCATTCTCGAGCATCGTCAGTTTCGTGAGTGGGTTGATGATCGACGGGACGGATTCCCAGCGGCGCAAACGCGCGTGGGTAATCGGCGCAGTCAGCGTCGATCTCACCCTGCTCGGTTTCTTCAAGTACTACAACTTCGTCGCTGCCAACCTCGGCGTCGCACTCGACTGGCTCAGTGTGCGCGCGCAACCGCCCGTGCTGCACATCATCCTGCCAATCGGGATCAGCTTCTACACCTTCCACACGATCTCGTACGTCGTGGATGTGTCGAAAGGCCGAGTGAAGGCGACGCGAAACATCGCCGAGTACTTCACCTACGTCAGCCTGTTCTCCCAGCTAATCGCGGGACCAATCGTGCGATACCGGCAGATCGAAGCGGATCTGGAGCAGATCGACGGACCGCCGCGCAGCGACTGGATCGCAATCGGTATCGGCTTCTTTGTCGTGGGACTCATAAAGAAGGTGATCATCGCAGACCACATCGGGGGCGGGATCGACCCGCTTCTCGCCGCGTATGCCAACGGCTCGATCTCGGCGATGTCGTTCGGCCAGGCGTGGATCACCGCGATCGGCTACACGTGCCAGCTCTACTTCGACTTCAGCGGTTACTCCGACATGGCAGTCGGACTTGGATATCTGTTCTCGCTCAGAATCCCGCAGAACTTCGACGCTCCATACCGCTCGCTCGGCATTCAGGATTTCTGGCGCAGGTGGCACATCAGTCTTTCCACGTGGCTGCGAGACTATCTCTACATCGGACTCGGCGGCAACCGCAAGGGCAAGCGCCGCATGTACGTCAACATCATGATCGTCATGCTGCTCGGCGGTCTCTGGCACGGCGCAAGCTGGACATTCGTAATCTGGGGCGCGTACCACGGCATTCTGCTGATAATCGACCGGCTGGGGAGCCCGTTCTTCAGGAAACTCCCGCCGATGCTGTATCGCGCTCAGACGTTCTTCCTCGTAATCATCGGATGGGTGTTCTTCCGCGCGACGTCGTTCCGGATGGCGGGCGGCTGGCTCCGGAGCATGTTCACTGCGGGGCCCGCGCGAGATGCCGCGCTACCGATTGCGCCGATGTTGCCGATATGGATCGGCATCGCGCTCGCCGTTGTGATGTTCCTGCCTGAAACGTGGAATTTCAGATTTGGAACAACGCGCCGATGGGCGGCGGTCTACGCCGCCGGCTTCGTACTCGCGTACGTGTTCATGAACGGGACAAACTCACCGTTCCTGTACTACCAGTTCTAGCCGCAACGCCGTTCGGCCAATCGTCATTCACGCGAGAGCGGGAATGACGATCAGCCCAAACCGGTTCACCCGCCGAGTACTTCGGCGAGTGCTCCGACCCTGCCCACGTAGAAGGGACCGAACTCAGCGTACTCGGCGCTCGCAACGTCGAAGCGCAGCTCTGACACGATCTTCTTGAAGTCGAGCGGATCCGCGGCAAATAACGTCACGCCCCACTCCCAGGCGTCGAATCCGATCGCGCCGGTGATCACCTGCTGCACGCGACCCGCGTAACGCCGGCCGCTGAGCCCATGCTCGTGCATCAGGCGGCTCCGTTCGGCAATCGGAAGCGAATACCAGTTTTGACCCACGGCACGTCGCTTTGACATTGGATAGAACGATACGTAAGGCATGGCCTCTGGACGTTGCGGATACAATCTGCGCTGCACATACGGATTGTCCCGCTCGGAAATCGCCTTCGCCTTCACGGCAGCAACGTGCTCAGCGTCGCCCGGAGCGCCACCGCGCGCGACAGCTTCTTCTGCAAGCTTCGCGGTCATGTGATAGAGACCCGCCTCGGTCACGCTGAGGAATGAATACGTTGGCTCCAGTCGACGCATCCACGGCTGACGCGCAAGTTCGCGCTGAACATCACCGATCGCATCGAGCGTCGGGCGGAAATGGACGAACATGACATCGGATGTGGATCCGATCAGCGCAACCGCCTCACTCCAACCATCGCTGGTCGCTTCCCTTCTGCCGAACACCTCGGATTCGGCAATTCCGGCCGGTGTGTTGCGTTCACGATCGATTCGATATATCTGGTGCAGGGCGTACCACCCTTCAAGCGTTTCCGGCGGCATCTCGGCTGTCTGGTCTTTCATCTACCCTCCTCCAGCCAGAAAGCTATCGACTTGCGACCGCCATTTGCACGGCTTTCGCTCGGCTCCGGCGCAGATTCCACTCGTACCAGCTCGGAACGCGCTTGAGACTCGACGTACGCGCGTACGCCTTCGCGAGCGCGAGCGTGAGTTGCTGTTGTTCGCTGACTCCCAGCTGCGGTATCGAGGCGACCAGCGTCGGATACGCGTCCGGCGACAGGCCCCGGGCAAGATATTCGATGTCGATCTTTCCAGTCTCTGCATATCTGTCCACATTAGCGCGTGCAACCCAGGCGTCGCCATTCCAGAAGACGAGCACTGCGAGGGTGGTGAGGGCCAGCGTCATCACACCTCGCGCAATGGCACGGACATCGAATTTGTGAAGCACGTACCAGCCGAGAACGACGAGCACACCGAGTGTGAGGATCGTGTACGCCTGCGCGTACACTCGAGTAGTCGTGAACCCATAAGCGTCCTCGTAGAGCGAAATCCGATGAAACGCGGAGATCAGAATGCAGCCGACCGCGGCCAGCAGTGCCAGCGACGGCCACATTAGCGCTGACCGGGCAAGTGCCTCGTCCTCCGCCGCGAGCCGCTGATGCGCGGCGACGATGAGAAGCGCTACTCCGGTCGCAGCGACCGTGAGCTCGCCGAATCCCCGGTGGGCGTATTCTGCGAATGTAGTTCCGGAGCCGACAGCGGACGGCACCGTTGCGAAGAGATATCCGATCTGAAGCAGGACGAACAGCCACGAGATCACCGCTGCCGCACCGAGTACAATTCGGCGCTCCGTAAGCCCAATCCGGTCTTGCGGCGTGGTTGAATCGGAACGGGCGCGGGTCCGAATGGTGGCTCGTAGCGATGCGAAATACGATCCGGCGACGAACAGCGCGATCAAAGTGCCGAAGATGATGCGCGGCAGCGCGTCGAATGTGCTAAGCGCGTCGAAGATCGCGTCGCGTCCGCGCCCCAGCACCGGATCCGCGGTCGCGAACAACAGGGCCAGGACCAGGACGACGGGTGTTGCCAGCAAGGCACCCCTGAACACTGGCCGTTCGCGCGTGGAGCCCGCCGCGTCGACTGCAGCGGTGATTGCGGAGAAGGTGCCGACGACCGCGTGTCCAAATCCAAGGATCGGCGCCGTGATGATTCCAACGGCACCGTAGTCGCGAACGGCGCCATGCTCGGGGGCAACCAGCAGCGCGAGGGCCATCAGCGAAGCGACGATGAGCAGAGTCGCAACGAGGAGTATTGGTGTCGTCGTGACGCTGGCTCCCGTGGCGAGTATCAGGGCGAAGCCAAGTGGCAGAGCCAGCACCCGCATGGTTGCCCGATCAGGTCGTCTGTAAGCAATGAGGCCGGCGATCGTGACGGAGGTCCAGAGTATCCAGTTGATTCCGGGGAGTGCGTCGAAAAGCACCATTGCGCCGAGTATTCCGGAGAGACAGGCCAATGACCACAGGAGTCCGAGTCGCATGGTACGATGAGTTCGGGGGGCGCGCGAAAAGCCGGCTGAATGACAGGAAGGTACGCAGAGTCCAATATTCAGTCAAGTACTTTGTATTGTAAAGGTGAAAATGGGGCGGAACCGGCCGAAGCTTTGCGATATGTTTCTCGGTTGCGCCGGCGCCTGTCTGCGCGAGATGGCCGGGATGGTGGCCGGCTTCCTTTCAGTTAGTTATGCACTCTACGCTTGCACGAGCGGAATGTCTGCTCGTTGGCCGCTGGCCGGCCCATAAACGCCACGATCACGCACTACGCGGTACCGCAGCCGATCCGTCGCGCCGCTCCGGAATCGACGACGGGAGTACGGTCGCTTAATGTCGGCACCCGCTATCGCAGAGCTGCCACCGAAGAACGAACCATCCGGAAAAAGGCTCGGGAAGCTCTCGCTCCTGGCGCTCGGGGTCGTTTTCGGCGACATCGGTACCAGCCC
Organism: Gemmatimonadaceae bacterium; assembly: GCA_036554185.1. Lineage (GTDB taxonomy): Bacteria > Gemmatimonadota > Gemmatimonadetes > Gemmatimonadales > Gemmatimonadaceae > Fen-1247. Next base: position 8,269 of record DATBNQ010000037.1, read on the forward strand.
TCTCTACGCCTTTCGCGAGTCCTTCCGCGCCGAGTACGGCCTGGCGCGAACCCCGGACAACGTCTACGGAGTCGTCTCGCTGATACTGTGGGCGCTCATTCTCACGGTCAGCATCAAGTACATCGTTTTCATCATGCGCGCAGACAATCGCGGTGAAGGTGGAATCCTTGCACTGCTCGCACTCATACTGCAACAGCGCGAGAAGCTTTCGCGGCGATGGCGCATCACGCTCGTGATGACCGGTCTGATTGGCGCCGCATTGCTCTACGGAGATGGTGTCATCACACCGGCGATCACCGTGCTCGGTGCTGTCGAAGGTCTCGAGGTGCTGGCGCCATCGATGAGCCATCTCGTCGTGCCGCTATCTGTGATCATTCTCGTACTGCTGTTCCTGGTGCAGAAGCGCGGAACGGGCAACATCGGTTGGGTATTCGGCCCGATCATGCTCGTCTGGTTCGGCGTCATCGGCGCTCTCGGCGCTCTTGCGATAGTGCGACACCCGCACATTCTGCTCGCGATAAGCCCGGCATTCGGCATCCAGCTCTTCGTCAATGATGGCCGCATAGCGTTTCTCCTGCTCGGTGCCGTGGTGCTCGCCGTGACCGGCACAGAGGCGCTGTACGCAGACATGGGACACTTTGGAAGGCGCGCCATCCGCATTGGATGGTTCGCGATAGTGTTGCCGTCGCTGGTGCTGAATTACTTCGGCCAGGGCGCGATGGTGCTCGAGAATCCTGGCGCGGTGGAGAATCCATTCTTCTCGCTCGCGCCGCATGCGCTGCTCTTCCCCCTCATCGCGCTCGCGGCCGTTGCGGCCGTCATTGCGTCGCAGGCACTCATCACTGGAGCGTTCTCGCTCACGCATCAGAGTGTGCAGCTCGGCTACAGTCCGCGCTTCAATGTCATACACACATCAGGTGAGGAGGCGGGCCAGATCTACGTGCCAGAGGTCAACCACGCGTTGATGATCGGCTGCGTCATCATGGTGCTCGGCTTCGGCTCCGCGGCCGCGCTTAGCGCTGCATATGGAATCGCCGTGACCGGCACGATGGTCATCACTACGCTGCTGTTCACGCAGCTTGCGAAGATGAAATGGAACTGGCGTCCGTGGCAGTACATATCATTTGCTGCATTCTTTCTCACGATCGATCTTGGCTTCGCGGCCTCGAACGTGTTGAAGATCGAATCGGGAGGTTGGGTGCCGCTCGCGATCGCTGGCGCCATCTTCACGCTCATGACGACGTGGCACTCGGGACGGAGGATCACGCGCACGCTGCTCCGCAACGCGAGCCTGCCGCTCGATTCGCTCCTGAAGAGTCTTTCAGCGACTCATGTCGTACGCGTGCCTGGAACGGCCGTCTTCATGACTGCGGACTCGAGCGGCGCACCGATGGTGCTCCTGCATCACCTCAAGCACAACAAGGTACTGCACGAGGAAGTGATCCTGCTCACCATCCAGGTGAAGGAAATCCCCGAGGTTTCCGAGGCCGAGCGCATGACAGTGACAAAACTGCCCCTCGGCTTCTGGCGTGTGATAGCGCAGTACGGATTCATGGAACAACCCGATGCACAACGCCTGCTCGCGGCGGCACGGTCGTCAGGGCTCCAGGCCAAGCGAATGGAGACGACGTATTACCTCGGCCGCGAACAACTGCTGCCGATCGGGAGCACCAAGCTCGCGACGTGGCGAAAGAAGCTTTACGCCTTCATGGCGCGCAATTCACTCTCCGCGACCGCGTTCTTCGGCCTGCCGCCGAACAGAGTCGTCGAACTGGGCGCGCAGCTCGAGATCTAGCGGCAACGACGTTTAGCCAATCGTCATCCGTGCGCTATGATTTCACTCTCGCGGAGGTCGATACGATGGCGCCGTTGGAGAGGTGCATGACCAGGCGGACCATCGCGCCCGGGGCAAGAGCCCGGGTAGTTCCGATCAGCATGAGGTGATAGCTGCCCGGCCGCATCACGACGATGTGCGACGGCGCAATCGCCAGAGAGTCGCGCATGGTCATGTGCGCTTCGCCGGCCGCGTCGATCGATGACTGATGCAGCTCGACAACGCGCGCGTCGTCCGACGTGAAATTCGACACGACGATCGTGTCCTGCGTGCCGTTGACGAATCGGATGTACGCGGCAGTCGTGGATCCGGAGTCGGGTGCGGCGCGTACCCACGCGTCGTGAAGCTCGAATGACGTGGCCGCCGGTCGCGTCTCGCGGTGACAGCCCGATCCACTCAGCACGAGGACCACGACACCAAGCGCAGCAACTGTGAACGTCCTGGTCATGCGCCGCGCAGCAGCGCACGGATGTCATCAACCACGTCGCTCGTCTTCATTCCGAACGAATAGAGCAATCGCAGCTCGCCATTTCTGTCCACGACGAATGTTTGCGAAGGATGCGTAACCACGTAGCCAGATGCCGAACCGGTCTCCTCGCGCGAGGACTCCACGTGAAACGACTTCTCGATACCCGCAATCGTGGCTGAGTCGGCAGTCGCACCAATGAAGTCCGGATCGAAGCGTGCGACGTACGCGTGCAACGTCGCTGGATCGTCACGGGCGGGATCGACGGAGACAAATACGAATCGTACGCGTGATGCGTCGCGGCCAAGAGCTGCCTTCACACGTTTCCAGTCAGACAGCGTAGTCGGGCAAACGTCGGGACAGTGAGTGTATCCGAAAAAGAGCAGCACTACGGATCCTCTCTGCTCCGCCAGGTTGAACTGTCCGCCGGCGGCGTTTCTGAGAACAACCGTCGGCGCCGTCTCGGGCGGCTCGTATGCGGTGCCGTGGAACGATGCGGGCTTGCAGCCGGCGACCAGGACGGCAAGGGCGACTGCACCGACCATGAATGTGCTGTACCTGAGGGACCAAACTGCTGTCAAACGTTGCATATGGGCGATGGCGTGTATAATTCAGTTCGAATGGATCAACCTGGCGTTGTCGACGCGATAATCATCGGAGCTGGCGCGGCGGGACTCGCAGCTGCCAGCGAGCTGCGTGCAAACGGCCGCAGCGTTGTCGTAATTGAAGCGCGTAGTCGCGTGGGGGGGCGCATCTTCACCTATCGTGATCCGCTGGTCCCCGTCCCGATCGAGCTTGGCGCCGAATTCCTGCATGGCGCCACTCCCAACACTGATACGATAATCGGCCGCGCAGGGTTGACGGCCGTCGACGTGGTTGGCGACAACTGGCGGGCGCGCGATGGGTACTTCCGAAAGGTCGACTACTGGAAGAAAGTCGACAAGGTGCTGCGCAAGCTCGACGAGCACCGAATGCCGGACCGAAGCTTTAGCGACTATCTCGCAGAGCGGGCGGCGCGAAAGAAGAAATCGAAGGATGTGAAGGCACGCAGTCTCGCACTGGAGTTCGTGCAGGGATTCCACGCGGCGGATGCATCGTTGGTGAGCGAGCGGTGGCTCGCAAGGGGAGGCGACCCCGGTGAGAGCCCCGAGGAAGCGCGCACCGGTCGCATTCTGGACGGCTATGATAGAGTGCCCGCGTGGCTCGTCCGGGACGTATTCGACGCTGTTGAATTGAACACGGTCGTCACGAACGTGGAATGGGAGCGCGGAAATGCCAGGGTCACGTGCAGAGATTCGGAACAGTTCCTCCGGATCTTTGAGGGGAGAACCGTAATCGTGACGGTGCCCGTTGGAGTCCTCAAGGCACCGGCCGGCGAAGATGGCGCAATCGCGTTCACGCCGGAGGTTCCAGGAATGACCGAGGCGATGAATGGCCTCGAGATGGGTAGCGCGTTGCGAACCATCTTTGCCTTCAGCGAGCGGATGTGGGAGAATGGCCTGCCGCACGCACCGCAGAAGGACGGTGGACTCACATCGCTTGGTTTCATGCACAGTCCCGGAGCCAAGTTTCCAGTCTGGTGGACCCAGTTCCCGGTGCGCGTGCCGCTTCTCGTAGGATGGGTCGGCGGGCCAGCAGCCGGAGAGCTATGTACGCTACCGAACATAGAGATAGAGCGGCTCGCGCTCCATGATCTGGCGCGCCATCTCGGAACCACCTACGAATGTCTCGCAGGCGTCGTGCGCGGGAGCTGGATGCATAACTGGGAGCGGGATCCGTTCTCCCGGGGCGCTTACAGCTACGCCGCCGTGGGTGGGAGCGGCGCAGCTCGCAAGCTGGCCAGGCCGGTCGAGCAGACCATTTTCTTCGCCGGCGAGGCCACGGACACCGACGGACACAGCGGTACGGTTGAGGGCGCACTGGCCACAGGATCGCGTGCGGCACGGGGAGTGCTCCTGGCGCTGGGAGTAGAATCCCTTTCCAATCAGTGAGGTCCATTGGTGCATAGCAAAATCATACCGGCGTTGTTCGCCGCAGCCCTTCTGACGCTGCCCGCCGCCGCCACCGCACAGAAGGCGACGAAGACGAGGAAGACGGCCAGGTCGTCTAAGTCCTGGACGCCGTCCGGGGCATGGCGAAGCGTGTACAGCGACGCCTCAGTCCGAGTGGCGGTCGATACGAGCCAGACGCAACGCCAGAGCGACGGGACGTATCGTGTGCGCCTTCGCTGGCAATACGCGACGAACCAGGCGATCGGTACCAGGCACGCATACCGTACGATGGTAGATCGGAAGCTCATCGACTGCTCCACTCAAGGGATCAAGCCGATTTCCGCCGAGACGTATGATGCAGCTGGAAAGCCGGTGGCTGGGTATGACACGACCGACGCGCAGGTAAGTGAACTTGATTGGGCCAAGCGTCCGCCGGGAAGCAGCGCTGGAAAGGCGTACGCGGCAGTCTGCGGCGCGATCAGGAAATAACGCCCGCTCCATGATGGCCGCCGAGTAGTGCGGCCATCACGGCTGTTCTAGTTTTCGTCGCCGTCGATCGACCACGTCGCGGAGCTGTCCGCGGTCATCGCTTCACGCAGCGCCTCCGCGGCGCCGACTCCTGTTTCCGGATCGAGGCGTAGCTCTCCGCTGGCATCGTCGTAGGAGAACAATTCCGCGTAGCGGCCCCAGTCGACCACGGTCTCGAATTGACGGCGCGCTTCCCCGCCCGAGAAGGCCTCCTCCAACTCCTCCATGAGACGATCGGAGTCGAGTGTCGCCGACGGCGACGCGTCGAGCTCGCGCACGATATGTCG
>DATBNQ010000042.1:0-50641 GCA_036554185.1 Gemmatimonadaceae bacterium
ATAGGGCAGGTGGGAGTTGAACCCACTTCCTGACGGTTATGAGCCGACTGCTCGACCGTTGAGCTTCTGCCCCGTACAACTCTTACCTCCGACCAAACTACTTGGCCCCACGGGCCCGCGCCACCTGATCGTCATCGCGCCGCAGGTCATTCGTCATCCCGCCGAAGGCCATTCGTCATCCCGCCGCAGGTCATTCGTCATCCCGCCGAAGGTCGGGATCCACGGACGACGATCAGTTACAGCCAAATCGTTCAACATGGATCCCCGCTTTCGCGGGGATGACGACGACTGCTCTCATCCCCCGTAGTCATCCCGCCGAAGGTCGGGATCCATGGACGAGGCGACACTCAACTCCCCAATCCCGGCAGCGCTCAGAAAAACAATCCCCTCGGCGTCCACTGGAACCTCGCCCGCGCCGCAATCGTGTTCCGCGCCACGCCGATGAGATGGTCCGAATTCGTGACATGGTTCACTCCAACGTCGGCAGTGAGCTCGAACCCGGGCGCTATCATTCCGCCTCCTTCAATGCCGGCGCGCGCGACCTTTTCGACTATTCCCTGCAGAAAGCCTGGCGTCGTCGGATACGCAGCAGGTGCCGGGAACGGAAGATGGTAATCCCCCTGTCCCTGACGCCGGTAGGCACCATAGACCCGCAGCGTCGTGTACGGCACCGCGGCGAGATCCGCACCGACTTTCAACTCGTCGTAATCACTGAAGGCCTGTCCCAGTCCGACGCCGAGGCTCGCGTACTCGCCGGCCGGCCCCTGTTTCGCGCGGTAGGCGAGCCCGGAGAGCCGCGAGTACGACGCGAAAATTCGCTGATCGCCGAAGAGAGGAACGCCTTCCGCGGTCGCGGAGAAGCCGTACGATGCGGGTTCCTGGCACACCAGCGACGAGCACGAATCGATCTGGCGATTTCCAAGCAGTAGCTCGGTGGAGTAGTTGCCGAACCCGGTTCTGACCGCCATCGTCCCGCCAATCGTGAGATTTCCGGCGATTCGCTCGTTGCGCCACGACAACGCGTAGATGTTGAGCGGGTTGATGAGCGAGGGGTCGTACGATCTCCCGATTCCGTACGCGAGATATCCCTCCGACGCGCCGACCTCAAGATCGCGCCAGCGGACCGAAAGGCGGTGCGTGTAGAAGTAACGCGCATACACGCCGTCCGGTTGAAACGCGTCGTCCAGGCGAGTGGCCAGTGCCGACATGTGAACGCGATCCGTTCCGATCTGAGTGTAGAGATGATCGTAGGTATACGGAGCGCTTCCGAGCTGCAGGCCCTGCAAAGACGATGGTCCCCAGTTCCGTCCGATGCGGCCCGCGAAGATGCTGCCGTACTTCCACTGGCCGCTCACGTACGCGTCTTCCGTGCGACCTGCAATGACGCGATCCTGGCGTCCGGCGAAGTCGGGATCGTTGTTGAGACGATTGTCGATCACTGGATGAATTACAGCCGCAATCGGTCCCGCTACCATGGCCAATCGAAATCCCGCGCCACCGGTGACGCTCGAATTCGTGTCTGCAAGCATCAACTCCCGCTGTCCCGACGTCTGCGCAGTCGTGAAGACGTCGGCATTCGCGAAGAAGGCGGGATTGTCCGGTGACGTGGTCGCCCCCGTTGTGTCGACGACGTATCGCTGCAGTGCGGTGCGCAGTGCGATCGCATACGATCTGATGATCGCCGAATTTGCGTGGCTGAGCGCAGTGTCCGCGCCAGCCGAGAGCTGTTGAGCGGTGTAGGGGCGCTCGAGCAGCGACACACCTCGAAGTTCGCCGCGTGCGATGAGTGCGTCGGCGAAACGATACGCAATGTCATCGAGAGGCACATACAGCGACGCCTGCGCGTGCGCCACCGCTGGCAACGCAAGCGTGGCCGCCGCAACGGCAGCGATCGAAAATGCACGGACGATTCTATTCAACGGACGGATTGCTATGAGTTTTCTGCGCGGTACGCATCGTATGCTTCCAGAACTTCTTCCGTGCTGACCGTCGCTGCACCGAGTTTGCCTACTTCCACGCCAGCCGCAAAATTGGCGATGACCGCGGCTTCAGACGCAGTTGCGCCCGCCGCGAGCATCGTGGCCAGATACGCGGTCACGGTGTCGCCCGCACCAACCACGTCGTAAACCTCGCGCGCAGTGGTGGGAATGCGACCGACTTCGCCGTCGGACGATACGAGCACCATCCCATGCTCGCCGAGCGTGAGCAAGAGATGCTCCACGCCAAGCCGGGCGCACGTGGCTGGCAACGCCGCGGGTGATGCAATGTCGAGCGTCGCACCGAGCGCCGATTCGAGCTCGCGCCTGTTCGGCTTGAAGATCGTAGCGCCGCGGTACTCGAAGAAATTCCGGAACTTGGGGTCGACAATCACCGGAATTCCTCTCGCGTTTGCCTCTTCCATGGCGGCCCGTATTACGCGAGGGGCCAGTACTCCCTTGTTGTAATCTTCGAGCACGAGAGCGTCGGCCGTTCGAACAGTCGTTCGAATAGCGTCGATCAGTGCATCGGTATCGACGCCGTTCGAATCGGCGTCGTCTTCCTCGTCCACGCGCACGAGCTGCTGCGCCCGGGCTACGATTCTGGTCTTTGTCGTGGTCGGCTTGCGGCTCGGGAGCACGCCATCTACCGAGGCGCCGGCCTGATCCAGCATTCGGGTAAGGTCCATGCCGGCCACATCGTCGCCGACCGTGCATACCATGCTGCAGGAAGCGCCGAGTGCGAGGACATTCTGAGCGACGTTGGCGGCGCCGCCGAGCGCGTGGCGGCGGTCGCGCACGCGAACGACCGGCACTGGAGCTTCGGGCGAGATTCGCTCGACGTCACCTATGAGGTACACGTCGAGCATCGCGTCGCCGGCAACGGCGACGTTGTATCTTTTCGCCGAATCAAGCAGAGCGACTAGTCTGTGACGCTGGATAGTCTCGATCATCGCATACGAAGCTACCCTCCCGGCCGCTGGCGGCAAAGGATGGCTGTATTGCACCGCGTCGGGTCCGGCATGTCCCTTGCCCTTCTACCGAGCGAATGGCCTTACTGGAACGAATCAACGCGGCGGCCCGTGACAAAGTCTTCTCCTTGCAGGAGGCTTTCGTTCTCGCGTGGAATGCAATCCGGTTCATCTTTGTCCGTCCATTCTATCGCGAAGATGTGATCCAGCAGATGGACGCCATCGGCGTTCAGTCGCTCGGGATCGTCGTTCTTACCGGATTCTTCACGGGGATGGTGCTGGCGCTGCAGTCCGCGGTGCAGATGCAGCGGTTCGGCGCCACGTCGTACGTTGGTAGCCTCGTCAGCGCATCGATGATCCGTGAGCTTGGGCCTGTGCTTGCCGGACTCATGGTCGCGGGCCGCGTCGGCTCCGGAATCGCGGCGCAGATCGGGTCGATGCGCGTCACCGAGCAGATCGACGCGCTCAACGTCATGGGAACCGATCCGATCAAGAAGTTGGTGACACCCAGATTGATCGCGGCGCTGCTGATGCTTCCCGCGCTCACGGTGATCAACGACGTCGCGGGCATCTTTGGCGGAAACGTCATTGCGAAGTACTACCTCCAACTTCCCAGCTCGCTCTACTGGGCTACAGTCTGGGACCAGATATCAAGCGGCGGTTTTGTGCTTCGGATAATTCCGAACGATTTTGTTCATGGACTGGTCAAGCCGTTCATATTCGGCGGCATAATCTCGCTCACCGCATGTCACTTTGGCCTTCGCACTACGGGCGGAACTGAGGGCGTTGGTGTCTCCACCACGCGTACCGTCGTGACTGCGAGCATTCTCATTCTGGTCACCGACTACTTCATAACGCAGGCGCTGCTCGCGCTCCTTCCTACATGAGCTCGGCGGACGAACCGGACGACGTGGTGGCGAAGCCGCCGGACGCGCCGGAAGACGAGCGTCGCGCGACGGACCGGCGAGGCGATGATCGCGATCCGGACTCGGTTCATCCGGAGCGCGTCCGCGCCGCAATTCGGAAGGAAATCACGGCGGATCATGTCGAGAACGAGGATCCGCGTGACACGCATGCGCAGCCAATAATAGAATTGCGAGACGTGTCGCTCGCATTCGACCGGCCGATTCTCGCCGGCGTTTCATTCGCTGTGTACGAGGGAGAGACTGTAGCGGTGGTCGGCGAGTCCGGGACGGGAAAGTCTACCATCATCAAGCTGATTCTCCGGTTGCTCGTCGCGGATCGCGGCGAAGTTTGCGTACTCGGAAACGACATCGAGCGCCTCACGTATGATCAGGCGCTCGAGATTCGACAGCACATGGGCATGGTATTTCAGGGATCGGCGCTCTTCGATTCGCTGAGCGTCTTCGAGAACATCGCGTACCCGCTGCGAGAGCACACCAAACTCGACGATGACGAAATCGAACAGCGCGTGCGAGAAAAGCTGGGAGTGGTGGATCTCGATGCGGACCAGGTGATGGAGCTTGCGCCGTCGGAGCTATCCGGCGGAATGCAGAAACGCGTGGGTGTCGCACGCGGACTGGCCGCGAATCCCAGGATCATGCTCTACGACGAGCCGACTTCCGGTCTCGATCCGCTTACAACTGGTACGATTACCAACTTGATACTCAAGCTGCAGCGCGAACTCAATGTCACGAGCGTCGTCGTGACGCACGACATCCGATCGGCATTTCGAATGGCCAGCAAGATCGCCTTGCTGCATGACCAGCACATCGTGTTTTTCGGATCGCCCGAAGAAATGACAGCATCGGAAGACCCATACATCCAGACCTTCCTCGGCGGCTATTGAATGAGACGCTCTGAGATCATCACGAAGGACGCGCTGCGTGTTGCGCTTCTCGCGATCGTCGTACTCGGCATACTGTTCTTCGCGATCGTAAAACTTGGGCAGGCGGCTCGATTGTTCACCCGGCGATACACGCTGTATGCGTTCGTGCCAAGTGCCGCCGGTCTTCGTGAAGGCGGGCAGGTAACCGTCGCGGGCCAGCTCGCGGGTTCCATAAGCAAGATCGAGTTTCTACCGGTCGACGCCGACACGATGCGCAATCTGCGCATAACCGTTCAGCTGGACGAGAAGCTGCAGCAGCAGGTGCGCCTGGACTCGCGCGTCATGCTGCGCAATCAGGGCCTGCTCGGTGATCGCTTCTTTGACATCACTCCGGGCACTCCGCGCTTCCGTCCACTCCATGAAGGCGATACGCTGCAGCTCGGCCCGTCGATGGATTACGACATGATGATCCAGCGAGCGGCATCGGTGCTCACCGACGTCGCCGGCCTGACGCACGACCTCCGCGCGCTCACGCAGTCAGTCGCCCGGGGGGACGGTACGATCGGCAAGCTGCTGACCGACCGGCAGATGTATGACCGGCTCAATGCCACGCTCGCGTCCACGAGCAATCTGCTCACACGGCTGCAGAATCCGAATGGAAGCGTAGGCCGGTTGCTGGACGATCCGCGACTGTATACCGAGCTCACTGACATGGTGACGCAGGTGGACTCGTTGATGACGCGACTCAACTCCGGCCAGGGCACGGCCGGCAAGTTGCTGCGCGATGATTCGCTCTACAGCAACCTGGTCACGGTGACCGCCCGCGCGGATTCTCTCGTCGCGTCACTCCGTGGCGGCAACGGCACCGCGTCCAGATTCATCAGCGACACCACGCTTTACAACCAGATGGTAGAGGCAGTCGGACACCTGAACGAGATCCTCTCAGACATCAGGAAGAACCCGAAGCGCTACACCAAGGGAGCGATCAAGATATTTTAAGGGGTGAGCAATGCGACATCCTATGAGCTCGACGTAGTCGTCACCCGCGGTCCGGCAATCGAATCGATCCACCGCGTATCTGCCGCGGTGGTGAAGGATGACGCCATCATAGGTTATGCTCGCAATCCGGAGCACGAGGCTTACTGGCGCTCCTGCGCAAAGCCGTTCCAGCTCATGCCCTTCATCGAGTCAAACGGCCTCGATGAGCTTGGATGGGGCGCGGATGAGATAGCCCTTGCCTGCGCCTCGCACGGCGGCGAGCCGGAACACGTCGCGATCGCGGAGCGCATGCTGACTGACCTCGGCCTGGAAGAGGGCGACCTCGCGTGCGGCGTCGCCGAGCCTCTGTCCCAGCGGGGCCAGCGACTGCTGCGCGAATCTGGCGATCGGACCACTCGACTCCACAACAACTGCTCCGGCAAGCACGCCGCAATGCTCGCCCGGGCCCAGGGCGCCCAGTGGCCGACGGCCGGCTACGATCACCTGGACCATCCGGTCCAGCAGTCGATAGTTCAGGAGATCGAGCGCTGGACCGGAGTGCCGCGGTCCGGAATGAAGATCGCGAGAGACGGCTGCGGCGTTCCCGTTTTCGGGTTGTCGCTCGAAGCCATGGCGCGGGCGTTTGCACGGTTCGCGGCTTCAATTCACGCCGGCGACGAGATTCCTCGCCGCGTCGGTGACGCAATGCTCGCGAATCCGTTTCTGGTTGGCGGCACCGATCGATTCGACACTGTGCTCATGGAAGAGGTGCCGGGTATTGTTTGCAAGATCGGCGCGGAGGGCGTCCACTCGGCAGCAATCGTTGCCAGCGGTATCGGACTGGCCATAAAGGTGGAGGACGGTGCGTCGCGGGCTCAGTACCCCGCGCTTCTGGCCCTGCTCCAGCATCTCGGAGTGGTTCCGGCATCGCTGCCGGAGCGACTCGCCGAGCATGCCCGGAAGCCGGTGCGCAACACGCGCCACGAGATAGTTGGCGAGATCGTCGTCCGTGCAATGATGTGATCAACCGCGCACAGCGACGCTGTGGCGCCGTGCGCGACATCAGGTATCGTTGACATAATGGAAAAGGACACACTCTTCACCGACTCCACGCGGGCGCTGGTCCGGATTGCCGCCGCCGTTGCCGGGGCCCCGATTGCCTTTACGCGGCGCGTGATGGTCGAAGCGATTGACGCTGCGCCCGCCATCGCGGTGGAAGAAGTACTGCTTCAGTCGTACCTGTTCGCGGGATTTCCTCGCGCGCTGAATGCCATGCGCGTGTGGCGCGAAGTGTCTGGCCAGCGTGCGCCGGTTGCGGATCCGGACGTGAAGGACGCTGGACCGGCCGAGCTGCGAAGGAAGGGCGAACAGGTTTGCCGTGCGGTTTACGGACACAAGTACGACGCCCTGCGGCTGGCTGTGAATCAGCTGCATCCAGCGCTCGACGCGTGGATGGTGATGGATGGGTACGGCAAGGTGCTCTCGCGGCCTGGACTGACACTGGCGGAACGGGAGCTGTGCATTGTCGCGGCGTGCGCGGCGTCCGAGCAGACGCCGCAGCTCAAGTCGCATCTGCGCGGTGCGCGCAATTGTGGTGCAACAATCGAGGATCTGGCGCAGACTCTTTCTGCGCTGACGGACATCGTTACTCGCGATGCTCTCAGCGGCGCACGCGAAGAATTGAATCGAATTAAGGAGAGTTGACGGTGTTCATAGACAAGGTGACAGTTCGCGCAATCGCGGGAACGGGCGGCTCGGGATGCCAGTCGTTCAGGCGCGAGAGTCTGGTCCCGATGGGTGGCCCCGATGGCGGCGATGGCGGTCGCGGCGGCGATGTGATCGTGCGCGGTGATTCCAATCTCGCAACGCTGCTCGATTACACATATCGCGACGAATGGGCGGCGGATCGTGGCCAGCACGGCATGGGATCCAACATGACGGGCCGAAGCGGCAAGGACATCTACATGCCGGTTCCACCCGGTACGATCGTGCGTGATGCAACGACTGGTGAAGTCATTGCCGACGTGCTCGCTGATGGCGAAGAGTTCATCGTCGCCAAGGGCGGACGCGGCGGAAAAGGCAACGCGTTCTTCGTGACGCCGACGCATCAGTCGCCGCGCGAGTGGCAGCCGGGTGAGGACGGTCAGGAGCGTACCCTCGAGCTGGAGCTCAAGCTAATCGCAGACATCGGATTGGTTGGCCAGCCGAACGCGGGCAAGTCGACGCTGCTTTCGGTGATCTCCGCAGCGCGGCCCAAGATCGCGGATTATCCGTTCACCACACTGCAACCCAATCTTGGCGTCGTTCAGCTCTCCGATTATCGCACATTCGTCGTCGCTGACATACCGGGTATCATCGAGGGCGCAGCGGAAGGGAAGGGACTGGGTCTCAAGTTTCTGCGTCACATCGAGCGCACGCGCATCCTGGCGATGTTGATTCCGATCGACGCAATGGACTGGCAGGCGGAGTACGATCAGCTTCGTGTTGAAGTTGCCAAGTACAGTGCGGAGCTCGCGGCAAAACCATTCTGCGTCGTATTCACCAAGCTGGACCTGATGGGTGAGGACTACGTGCCGCCGATCGAAGCGCCGGGCGCATTCGGAATATTCTCAATCAGCGCCGCCAATCGCGAGGGGCTCTCGCCGCTGCTCGCGGCATGGTGGAGTGAACTGTTGCGACTCAAGGAAGAGGCGGCCAGGCCGGCCGCCGCCAACGCCGCGCTCCCCTGAGTTTGCCGCAACGTTTTCTCGTAGCGCGGCCGAATTCGCCAGAATGGCCCGCTGACCTCTCCACAATTCCGTCACCGCCGCGAGAGCTGCACTACACGGGTGATATCGCGATCCTGTCGCGGCCGTGTGTGGCGATTGTGGGCAGCAGGCAGCACACGCCGTACGGTGCGCGCATCGCGCGCGAGCTTGCGACAGCGCTGGCGTCGGCCGGAGCTTGCATCGTGAGCGGCATGGCGTTCGGAATAGACGCAATCGCTCACCGCGCCGCGCTCGATGCGGACGGGCTCACCGCGGCCGTGCTCGGAACCGGCATCGACGTTGTCTATCCGCGAGGGAACCATGCGCTCTATGACGACATTGCCGAACGCGGCGTGGTTCTGTCGGAGTTCAAGCAGGGGACCGGTCCATTCCGCGGCTGCTTCCCGCGCCGCAACAGGATCATTGCGGGGCTCTGCCGGCTCACCATAGTTGTCGAGGCCGGTGAAAAGAGTGGATCACTCATTACCGCGACATGTGCCGCCGAGTTCGGACGCAGCGTGGCTGCGGTCCCGGGCGCAATTGATTCTCCGCAGAGTGCCGGATCGAATCAGTTGCTGCGCGACGGCGCCCACGTCATCGCGAGCATCGATGACGCCTTGTCGCTCGCCAATCTCGCTCCGGTGTCCACGTTGCGCGCACTCCCGTCGCTCGGCGATGACGAGGCCACAGTGTGGGATGCAGTTGCGCAACACGCAGCCGCGACCGCAGACGAGATAATCACGCGCACCGGATGGCCTGCAAGCCGTGCACTCGCGGCGCTCACGCAGCTGGAAATTCAGGGATTGCTCGAGTGTTCTGCGGGCGGAGCAATCTCCAGGCGATGACGGGCGGGCTGGTCAATCATCTCTACATCCACGTTCCGTTCTGCGCGCGGCGCTGTTCGTATTGCGATTTCGCGATATCCGTCCGCGAAGACACCCCGATCGCGAGTTACGTCGATTCGATTCTGCTCGAACTCGCTCGACACGACACTGCTGCCTGGGAACTCGACACGGTCTACCTCGGCGGCGGTACACCATCACGACTCGGCACCGCAGTGGGCGACGTGCTGCATCTCGTGCGCGAACGCGCACCACTGGCAGCGGATGCGGAGATCACGATCGAAGCGAATCCGGACGACGTTACGGCAGGTGCCGCCGAGTCGTGGGCGAGGGCAGGAGTCAACCGAGTCTCGCTTGGAAGCCAGTCATTCGATCCCGAGGTGCTCAAATGGATGCACCGGACCCACTCGGCGGACCAGATCGGAATCGCCTTCTCGAGGTTGCGAGCTGCCGGAATCACGAACATCTCGCTCGACCTGATATTCGCGCTTCCGGAATTCCTGAATCGCGACTGGCCGGCTGATCTCGATCGGGTCCTGGAACTCGCTCCGGAGCACGTGTCGCTCTACGGACTGACCATAGAGCCGCACACGCCGCTGGGCCGCTGGCGCGATCGCGGCGAGGTGGTCGAGGCGCCTGAGGAACGCTACGAATCGGACTTCCTGCTTGCGCACGATCGGCTTGGCGCCGCCGGATTCGACCATTATGAGGTTTCCAACTTCGCGCGTGCGAACCGTCGGTCGCGGCACAATTCGTCCTACTGGAGCGGAGTCGCGTACGCGGGCGTTGGGCCGTCGGCGCACTCGTTCGATAGTCGTGTCCGTAGCTGGAACGTCGCCGCCTATACAGATTGGGGGAGGCGGCTTCGTTCCGGAGAAACCATAATTGCCGAGTCGGAGACGCTGACGGCGGAGAACCGACAGGCCGAACGGGTGTACCTGGGACTACGGACGACTGACGGTCTCCGCGCTACAGATGCGGAAGTTGAGCTCGCTCGTCCTTGGCTCGCAGCCGGATGGGCCGAGCTGAAGAATCGAACGATCGTTCTAACCGCAACCGGCTTTCTTCGTCTCGATGCGCTCGCTGCATCCTTGACACTCGCTGGAAGTCGTTGATACTATTGCACTTATGCCACTTGCCGAACTGAACGACCGAGAGCGGATGGTGCTCGAGGCCGTAATCCAGACGTATGTAGCGACCGCCCAGCCTGCTGGGTCGCGTCAGCTTGCGCGTCGGTTCAATTTCGGCGTGTCGCCGGCGACGATCCGAAACACGATGAGCGACCTCGAGGAGAAGGGTTATCTCTTCCACCCGCACACTTCCGCGGGGCGGGTTCCGACGGACGTTGCTTATCGCGTCTACGTGGATTCGATATTGCCGGCGCAGTCGTTCACGACGACGGAGCGCGACAGGCTCGCGCTTCAGATATCCGGCGGCGGCTCGGCGGTCGAGACGATTCTGCGCCGCGCGGCGCAGAGTCTCGGGATCATCACGCAGGAGCTTGGCGTGGCGCTCGGCCCGAGCTTCGATGCGAGTCGCCTGGATCGCATCGAGCTGGTGAGGCTTGCATCTGATCGGTTGCTGGTCGTTCTCTCGGTGCAGGGCGGCGGCGTGCGCACGATCTACGTCGACGCGCGCGGCGAGGTTGCGGATGAGGCGATTGCGGAAGTGTCACGCGTACTGAATGAGCGACTGGGCGGCCTCACGCTTCGTGAAGTGCGCAGCACGCTGGCACAGCGGCTGCGCGATACACCGGCCGGTGCGGCGGAGCTCATCAACATCTTCGTCGAGGAGGGCGAGCACATATTCGACGTCGCGCTCGACTCGGCCAACGACGTCATGCTCGGCGCCGCATCCGTGCTTGCGGAGCAACCCGAGTTCGCGAGTGCCGACAGCATGCGCCGGCTCGTCGCTCTGACGGAGACGAGACATTACCTCGCGGAAGTTCTGCGCAAGCGCAGCGATTCTTCAGGCGTCAGCATTACAATTGGCAACGAGCACGACGATCCCGCGCTCGAGAATTTCACGCTGGTCACCGCGCAATATCGTGTTGGCGCGCTGAACGGCGTGATAGGCGTGATCGGCCCGACACGCATGCCGTACGACAAAGTGATATCACTGGTGACGCACACATCGCAGCTCGTTACAGACCTGCTGGACTGATGCTGCACTCAACGCAACACTAAACGCTCCAATCAACGCATCACCCGAAGCATGGCTGACTATTACGAAACGTTGGGTGTCCCACGCAGCGCGTCGGACGACGACATCAAGAAGGCATATCGCAAGCTCGCGATGCAGTTCCATCCGGACCGGAACAACGGTTCGACGGAGTCCGAGGAGAAGTTCAAGGACATAACCGAAGCGTACGACGTATTGCGTGACGGCAACAAGCGGGCGACGTACGATCGCTACGGCGAGGCGGGTCTGCGCGGTGGTGGCGGCGGTGGCTTCCATCATGTCGATCTGTCCGAAGCTCTCAACATCTTCATGCGCGACCTCGGCGGAATGGGCGGGATGGGCGGATTCAGCGACATCTTCGGTCGCCGGACGAGTGCCGCGGAAACCCGCACGGGCTCTGACATCCGCGTCAGTCTTGGTCTCACGCTGCAGGAAGTTGCGACCGGAGTTGAAAAGCCGGTGACGATCAAGCTGTTGAATCCGTGCGATGTGTGCAGTGGAACCGGCGCTGAACCTGGAACCAGCGTGACGACGTGCCCTACGTGCAAGGGCGCTGGCGAAGTGCGCCGCGCGCAGCAGTCGTTCTTCGGTCCGGTAGTGAGCGTTTCGGTCTGCCCAAACTGCGCGGGCGACGGCAAGGTCGTCGCGTCGCCGTGCAGGAAGTGCCGCGGCGAGGGTCGTATCCGCGCTGAAGAACAGGTGAAGTTCAAGGTGCCAGCCGGAGTCGCAACCGGCCAGTACATGACTTTGCGCGGCGTGGGGAACGCCGGACCGCGAGGCGGTCCGCGCGGCGACATACTCGTCGTATTCGAGGTTGACGAGGACGAACGATTCGAGCGTGACGGTGAGGATCTGCTCACGGAAGTCCTGGTGACGTATCCGCAACTCGCACTCGGCGCAGATGTAGATGTGCCGACTGTCACGGCTTCCGTCACGCTGCGCATTCCAGCGGGAACGCAGAGTGGTCAGGTGATGCACCTGCGCGGCCGCGGCCTTCCGCGCATCAATGCATCCGGGACCGGTGACCTCCACGTGCGCCTGCAACTCTGGACGCCGGACTCGATGAGCGACGACGAAGCGAAGCTTCTGCGTCAGCTTCACGACATTCGTCCGCTGGCGCCGGCCAGACGCGAGCGCGGGTTCTGGGCCAAGGTCAAGGAATCGCTCGGCGCGTGAATGCAGCATGGCGCGCGGTTCGTGTGGAACAGTGCGTCGATCGAGATGCGATGATGGGCGCGCTGTTCGCCGAGGGATCGCAGGGGGTCCATGAGGATGGCGACGCGCTGGTTACGCACTTTCCGCCAGATGCGAACGTATCACACGTCGTGGACGCACTTCGGGCGCTGGATCCAGGCGCAGCGATATCCGTGACCGACGTTCCGGCGGTAGACTGGAGCGAATGGCGCGCGAACGTCGACGCCCACACAATTGGTCGCCTCGTCGTAACACCGCCGTGGCGAGCGTCGGAGTTCGATCCGGCTACGACGATAGTGATCGATCCAGCGATGGCATTCGGCACGGGCGAACATCCGACGACGCGCGGAGTGCTTCGGCTCATGCAATCGGTGATACGGGCCGGAGACACGGTGGCGGATCTTGGTGCCGGAAGCGCGGTGCTTTCGATTGCGGCGGCGAAGCTCGGAGCAACTCGGATCGCTGCGATAGAAATCGACGATGGCGCGGAAGAGTCCGCAGCGGAGAACATCCGCGTGAACAATACGGAAGGCGCGATCCGGTATCTGGTTGGCGATGCGACGGTGCTGCTCTCGCTTGTCGCGCCGGTCCGCGTGATTCTCGCCAACATCGTGTCATCGGTGCTGATGGAGTTGCTTCCCGACATCGCTCGTTCACTCACCGGTGACGGCGTCGCGATCCTGAGCGGGATTCTTGTCGAGGAGCGCGATGTGATGACTCGGGCCGTGGAGCGTGCTGGAATGCGAGTCGTCACCGACGAGGTCGAGGGCGACTGGTTGAGTCTGCTCATCGTTCGCGCCTCATGACACGTCCTGATCGCGCTGTGTTCTTCGTTGAACGTGCCGTCGCTCCGGGTGCGCAGGTTTCGCTATCCGAAGGGGACGCGCAGCACATCTCCGTGTTGCGACTTGGTGCCGGCGAGCGGGTTGGCTTGCGAGACGGGGCCGGCCAGACGGCATCGGGCACGCTCGTGCGGATGGGGCGCAAGAACGCGCTCGTCGAGGTCGACGAAATCGACGAGGTGCCGGCTCCGTCTCCAATTCATCTTCTGGTTCCGGTTGCTGATCGCGATCGAATGCTGTGGCTCGCCGAGAAAGCTGCGGAATTGAACGTGGCCAGCTGGCGGCCGGTATTGTGGCACAGGTCGCGAAGTGTGTCGCCGCGCGGCGACGGACCCACGTTCCGGAACAAGGTTCGCAGTCGTATGATCGGCGCGCTGCTGCAGTCGCGATCTGCATGGCTTCCTGAGATTTTCCCGGAGGCGACGCTCGAACGTGCGATTGCTGCATCGCCTCCCGGAAGCCGAGTGGTTCTCGACGCCGGCGGCTCGCCATTTGGCGGGCTCTCGATCGGTAGCCCCACGGTGATCGCGGTGGGGCCCGAGGGCGGCTTCGAGGATTCAGAGCTGGCGGAGCTGGCCAGTGCTGATTTCAGCGCAGCCTCGATTGGAAATTCGATCCTCAGATTTGAAACCGCTGCCGTGGCGGGAGTGGCTGTCGCACGGTCGATGCTCCGCTCATGACGAACCAGGGGGAAAACGATGGCTGACGACTCTGCGACCTGCATTTTCTGTCGAATTGTCCGGGGCGAGATCCCGTCGACGATGGTCGCCTCCAACGATGTGGCGGTCGCATTCCGGGATCTGGACCCAAAGGCGCCGGTCCACGTGCTCGTGGTTCCCAGGAGGCACATCACCTCGCTCGACGATTCGCCTGACAAGGCGACGCTGGGCGAGCTTCTCGCTTTGGCAACGGAGGTGGCTCGGCAGGAGGGGCTTGCCCGTGGTTATCGGGTAGTCCTCAACACCGGGTCAGACGGAGGTCAGACCGTCAGCCATCTTCACGCCCATGTTTTAGGGGGTAGACACATGGCGTGGCCGCCGGGCTGAGATTAATATTAAAGGCTGCACATCAACCGTTTCGGCAACATAGGAAAGGGGGCAATCGGGTTTGTCAGAAGTCATCATTCAGGAAGACGAGAACTTTGAGCGCGCGCTCAAACGCTTCAAGAAGAAAGTCGAGAAGGCGGGAATTCTCGCGGATCTGCGCAAGCATCGGCACTACGAAAAGCCGAGCGAGCGTCGGAAGCGCAAGATGAACGCTGCGACGCGCAAGAATCGCCGTCATCGCGCGATGTAATGTCGTCTCTAGGCGACAAGCTTCAGGCTGACCTGAACTCTGCCCGCAAGGCGCAGGACAAGGCAGGCGTGTTGCTGTTGGGAACGATTCTGTCGGACGTCAAGAACAAGCGGATCGAGTTGCAGCGCGATCCCTCCGACGACGATGTACTCGACGTGCTGCGCAGGGGAATCAAGCGCCGCCGCGAATCCGTCGAGATGTACGACAAGGGAAACCGGCTCGATCTCGCGGACAAGGAACGCGCAGAGGTCGCAGCGCTGGAGAAGTATCTTCCCGCGCAAGCCAGCGAAGATGAAATTCGCGCTGCAGTGCGCGCGGCGATCGCCGCCGGCGCAACCTCCATGGGCCCGCTTATGGGTCGTGTGAATCCGCAATTCAAGGGCAAGGCGGACGGCAGCATGATCAGCCGCATAGCGAAAGAGGAATTGGCTGTCCTGGCGTAGGGAACCAGTGGTCCCCGCAGCGATCGTCATTCCCCGTCATCCCCGCAGCGATCGTCATCCCCGCGAAAGCGGGGATCCATGTTCAGAACTCTGGCTGCGACTGCTCGTCGTCAGTGGATCCCGCCCTTCGGCGGGATGACGACCATGGATCCCGACCTTCGGCGGGATGACGATCATAAATCCCGACCTTTTGCGCGATGACGACCATGGATCCCGACCTTCGGCGGGATGACGATCATAAATCCCGACCTTCGGTGCGATGACGACTATGGATCCCGACCTTCGGCGGGATGACCAACATGGAACCCGACCTTCAGTGCGATGACGACCATGGATCCCGACCTTCGGCGGGATGACGACCCTTCAGTGCCCCCGGAACACAAAGAACACCGCGCCTATAATGCAGAGCGCTGCCCACAGATAGTCGAGTTTCAGCGGCTGGTCCATGTAAAAGAACGCGAAGGGCACAAACACGCTCAGTGTTATGACCTCCTGCAGTATCTTCAACTGGCCGAGGCTCATCGTCGTGTAGCCGATGCGATTGGCGGGCACCTGGAGCATGTATTCGAACAGTGCGATCCCCCAGCTGATCAGCGCAGCGATGTACCACGGCTTGGCCTCCAGATTCTTGAGGTGACCGTACCACGCAAAGGTCATGAAGACATTGGAGCAGACGAGCAAGCCGGCGGTTCTGAAGAGGACGGATCGGAAAATCATTGGCATGGGCATGGCCGGCGGCAAGCGCGAGAAGCGAGCCGGCATCACGACTCCGGCTCTTCGGTGTATTTTCGCTGCACTCTGTATTATTCAGCAGATCAATGAATAATCACGCCCTCGCCGTTCTTGAATTCCACCGTGTCCTCGATGTAGTCGCCGAGCGTGCGACGTCCGAGGAGGGAATGGAGCGCGTCCGTGCCCTGCGTCCGACGACGGACCGGGCCTGGATCGAGCGTGAGCAGGCCCGGGTCTTTGCGGTGCGGTCTCTCGTCGCCAGTGAGGCCCGGTGGGCACCGTATGCGATTCCGGCGGCACGGCGCGCGCTCGATCGGTTGCGCGTCGAGAACGCCACGCTCGGGACGGGGGATTTCGTGCTCCTGCGTTCGCTCCTGCGCAGCTCACGATTGACGCTCGATTCGCTGGGCGACCCCAGACTCCCGCTTGCCGCGCGGGCTGTCCTGCAGCCTCTCATCACGCAACTTGTCCGCGACGCGTCGGCCGAGTCGGCCATCGATCGTGTGCTCGACGACGAGGGCGAGGTACGCGACTCTGCGTCACCCAAACTGCGCGGGATCAGGCGCGAGCTGCGCCAAGCAGAATCGGATCTCGTCGCGTTGCTCGAGCGGCTGATGTCGCGCCTCGACTCGACGCAACAGGTCCCGGACATGTCGGTGACGATTCGAAATGGACGCTACGTGATTCCGGTCCGGCGCGAGGGTCGCGGAGCGGTTGGGGGTATCGTTCACGATGCATCGTCGACTGGCAGCACTCTGTTCATCGAGCCGCCAGCTGCCGTCGAAGCAGGTAACCGGATGCGCGAACTCGCGTCGGAGGAAGTCGTCGAGATCGAGCGCATCCTGTTCGAGCTTGCGGCTGCCCTTCGGCCTGCGCATCCGGCGCTCGCCGCCGCGCTCGACGCGCTGGCAGAGCTTGATTCCCTTTACGCGCGCGGCCGAATGGCGCTGGAGTTCGGCGCGGCGCCAGTCGCTCTTCGCGATCCCGGCGAGACGTTCGACATCATCGGCGGCCGACACCCTCTCCTGCTTGCGCAGGGTACTCGCGTCGTGCCCTTCGATCTAACGCTCAGCGACTCCGAGCGCACATTTCTCATCTCGGGACCGAATACGGGAGGCAAGACAGTCCTCATCAAGGCGATCGCGCTGCTTTCGCTCTGCGTGCAGGCTGGAATTCCACCAACGGTCGGTGAGGGGAGCGGGATCGCGATCTACGATGAGATTTACGCCGACATCGGGGACGAACAGTCGATCGCGGCGAGTTTGTCGACGTTTTCGGCACACGTGAAGAATCTTCGCGAAATTCTTTCAGGCGCGACCAGTCGATCGCTCGTCATCATCGACGAGCTCGGCTCGGGTACCGATCCGGTTGAAGGCGCCGCGCTCGGCGGGGCAGTCCTCGAGTCGCTGACGGCTCGCAGGACGCGCACCGTTGCTACGACGCACCTTGGCGCTCTCAAGCAGCTTGCAGTGGAAGATACAGGCGTCGTGAACGGATCGTTGCAGTTCGATGCAATCGAGCTCGCGCCGACTTACCGATTGATCAAGGGGATACCCGGTCAGTCATATGGTCTCAGCATCGCGCGCAGGCTCGGTGTGCCAACGGATGTTCTGGAACGCGCCGAGGCTCGGCTCCCAGTTGGAGAGCGTGACGTGAATGTCCTGCTTGCGGATCTCGAGGCTCGCGACAGCGCACTCGCCGAGCGAGAGCGCGAGGCGGAGCTGATCGCGAACGACGCCCGCGAGCGTGCGCGACGAGTTTCCGAGCGTGAACACAACGCCGGCGTGCGCGAGCGCGAAGCGGAGCGACGTGCACGTGAGGAATCGCGCCGGTACTTGCTGTCGGCGCGGCGCGACATCGAGAACACGATCAAGTCGCTGCGGAAGTCCGATAATGTCGAGGAGGCGGCGCGGGAAGCGCGGCGTCACGTCGAGGATCTCGCCAAGGAGCAGACCGCGCAACTCGAAAGACTGGACGCACGTGAACGCGTAAAGCCTGCGACCGGCGCAATGCAGCGCGACTCCACTCCGCCGTCGGTGGGCGATCACGTTTCGGTTGCGAGCCTCGGCGGGCGCGTTGGCCAGCTGATGGAGATGCGCGACGAGAACGCGATAGTTGCTGTTGGTACGCTGAAGCTTTCGCTTCCGCTCAGCGATCTCACGCGCGCAGCCCGGCCTCAGCCACAGGGCGTGGTCAGCATACGGGGAGACGTGCCCGACGTGCAAGTCGCCGGCGAGATCGATCTTCGCGGCATGCGCGTGGGCGAGGTGGAAGACATCGTGATGCATGCGGTCGACAACGCTGTGCGCGCCGACATGCGTGCGCTGCGAATCATCCACGGCAAGGGAACTGGCGCGCTCCGCGAGCGGATCTCCGAAATGCTTCAGAAGGAGCCGCGTGTCGTCAACTACCGGCTAGGCGCGTGGAATGAGGGTGGCGCCGGAGTGACGGTGGTGGAGCTGGCATGAGCTCCGATCCGGTGGTGGAGCGCGTTCGCGAGGCCGCGGACATCGTACAGATCATCGGCGAGCACGTGAAACTGAAGCGCGCTGGCGGGGACTTCCGCGGCCCATGCCCGTTTCACGGCGGCAAGAATCCCAATTTCAGCGTGTCGCCCAAACGTGGTCAGTATCACTGTTTCAAATGCGGCGAGTCCGGCGACGTGTTCTCGTTCCTGCAAAAACAGCTTGGGATGAGTTTCCCCGACGCGTTGCGATCAGTTGCGTCGACGGTTGGAATCGAAGTTCCGCAACAGCGGATCGAGCGACCCGGTCCCGACCCGCGGGATCCCTTCTGGGAGATGAATGCGGTTGCGGCCGATTACTTCCAGCGTGAGCTCTGGGAGTCGGACCGCGGTGCCGCCGTGCGCGCATATCTCGATGGGCGCGGGATTAAGCGGGCGGACGCCGACCGATTCGAGCTGGGCTTTGCGCCGGACGATATCGGAACCTTTCGTACGCACATGGCGACGATGGGATTCGACGTGGATCGCCTCATCGATGGAGGTCTCCTCGTCCGCCGCGACGAGAATTCCGAACCGCGACCACGTTTTCGGAATCGCGTCATGTTTCCAATCCTCGATGCATCGGGCCGTCATGTGGCATTCGGCGGTCGCGCACTCGGCGACGCAGAGCCAAAATATCTCAACTCGCCCGAGACGCCCGTATTCAGCAAGTCGCGAACGCTCTATGCACTCGGATGGTGCAAGAACGACATTCGGAAGGCAGATCGCGTCTTTGTAGTGGAAGGTTACATGGACGCGATCCGGTTGATGATGGCCGGACTCAATACCGTCGTCGCGCCGCTGGGTACTGCACTCACCGAGCTGCAGGCCGACATGATCGTTCGGTATACAAGAAATATCTTTCTGCTGTACGACAGTGACCAGGCCGGACTGAAGGCGACGTTTCGCGCTGGCGACGAGTTGCTCAGGCACGGCTGCGCGGTTCGCGTAATCACCCTTCCAAACGGCGAAGATCCGGACACGTTTGTGCGCGCAAATGGTGCCACGGCGCTCGAGCAGCACGTATCGCAGTCGGTGGACGTGTTCGAGCGGAAGATTCAATTGCTTGACCGCGGTGGATGGTTCGCGGAGCTTCAGAAGAAGCGTCGTGCGCTGGACAGACTGCTGCCGACCATCCGCGCGACGTCTGATCCGTTGTTGCGCGAGCTGTATATCGGGCGCGCGGCGGAGAAGACTGGTATTGCCAAGGAAGCGCTTATACGAGAGGCCAACACGACGCCGCGCGGAGAGCCGCGCAAGCCAGTGTCGGGCCATGAATCCGGCGAGGCTGGCAGCGGAAGCGACCATGATCGTGCCGGAACCGGAGATCTCGCCGAGCTTGACGGCAACTTCGAGACCGGTTCCGCTCCGTCGTCGGACTCCACTCCGCGCGCGGCAGTTCGCCGGGGTGATCGCCGGCGCAACTACGATGGCGGTGTGATCGCCGCCGAGCGTGAGCTCGTTCGCGCAATGTTGAACGATGCACATCGTACCGCCGAAATAGCGGAGAAGGTCGACCCTGCGCGATTCACTGACGAACACTATCGAGCGATCTTCTACGCGATGCTGGACCTCGAGGAGGACTTCACCGTGGAGCGGCTGGCCGACCGGCTCGAGATCGACGATGTTGCCGTCGTCAATGCGCTGCTCGAGGAAGGCGACGCGCAGATTGATCCCGACAAGACGGTTTCGGCTTCGATCGCTGTTCTCGCCATGCGTGATATTGATGCCAGACTTGCCGAGATCGATCGTATCATGAATCTCGCGACAATACCGGAGCAACAGGATCTGACGAGAGAAAAGCTGCGACTGCAGAAGGAGATCGAGCTGCTCGGTCAACCGGCTGGTAAATCGTTCAAGTTCCTCAAGCGGCGGCAGCCGGCGCCTACAGAGTGACGCGGGCGAAGATACGCTGGACACCGGCGCCGATTATTGACTCAGCCGCGGTTGCCTCGCTCGCCGGAGAGCTGGGGATCGCCGAGCCCGTTGCGCGGCTGCTTATACATCGCGGCTTCGGTGACGCGAACGCGGCCAAGCGATTTCTGCGGCCGCGTCTCGACCAGCTGCACGACAGCCCTGCGATGATGAGTCTCGACATCGCCGTGGAGCGACTGGTTCGCGCGATTCGCGACGGCGAGCTCATAATGATCCACGGCGATTACGACGTGGACGGCATCTGCTCCACGACGCTTCTGGTGCGCGCCATCCGCGGCTTCGGCGGAAACGTGCTCCCGTTCATACCGAATCGAATGACCGACGGGTACGATCTGGGTGCGGCCGGCGTGAAGCACGCGCTGGAGATCGGTGCGAGAGTCGTCGTCACGTGCGACTGCGGGACCAGTGCGCTCGAGCCGGTCGCGACCCTTACAGCTGCCGGCATTGACGTCATCATCAGCGACCACCATCTCTCGCGGGGTGAGATGGCGCAGTCGCTGGCACTTCTCAATCCGCGCCGGCCGGATTGCGATTATCCGGACAAGGATCTTGCGGCAGTTGGTGTCGCGTTCAAGCTGGCGCTGGCGCTTGCTCGCGCCTTGAACGTCAGCGACGCGTTCATATGGAAGATGCTGGATCTCGTTGCTCTCGCCACGGTCGCCGACGTTGCCTCGCTGCGCGGCGAGAACCGAATATTCGTGCGCTATGGCATGAAGATGATCGCCGAGACGGAGAACGTCGGATTGCGCGCATTGCTCCGGGCGTCCGGGATGGATGGCAAACCGCTTACCGCTGGTCGCATCGGCTTCACGCTTGCGCCGCGGCTGAATGCGGCAGGCCGTCTGGGACACGCGTTGCGTGGCGTCGAGTTGCTTCTTACGGATTCCATGCACGAGGCGAACACCATCGCACGTGAACTTGAGGAGTTGAACCAGCGCCGCCAGTCGCTCGATCGCACCGCGCTCGACGAGGCACGGGCGATGGCGGAGCCCTTGGTGAGGGACGGGGCGATAGGCCTCGTGCTGGCGAGACAGGGATGGCACCCTGGCGTCGTCGGGATCGTGGCTTCACGCATCGTCGAGGAATTCTCGCGACCCGCGATCCTCATCGCAATGGAAGGCGATACGGGCAAGGGAAGCGGCCGTTCAGTCAGAGGGTTCGATCTGCATTCCGCCCTTGGCGAATGCGCCGATCTGCTATTGCGCTACGGAGGCCACAGAGCCGCGGCGGGTGTGACGATCGCTGCATCCAGGGTCGAGCAGTTTGCGCGGCGCTTCGACGAAGTCACGAAGACGCGACTGAGCATCGACGAATTGTTCCCCGAGCTGCGCGTGGATGCCGAGCTCGAGTTGGACGATCGTGCACTCGAGATCGAGCCCATGCTGCGACACTTCGAGCCGTTCGGTGTTGGGAACCCATCGCCGGTATTCGCCGTCCGGAACGTTTCCATTGCGGGCTCGCCGCGCGTTGTTGGGCGCGACGGACTCAAGCTTACTCTGGTCGGCAGCACCGGCACGCAGATCGAGGCGATCGGCTGGGGCATGGCCGCGCTTGCCCCCGCGCTACGTTCCGCGAGCGTGGTCGATGCTGCCTTTCGATTCGAGCGCGATGAGTATCAGGGTGTCAGTCGGCTTCAGGCGCGGCTCGCGGATATCGTAGGGAGATGAGAATCGTCGGCGGTGAATGGCGTGGGCGCAGCATCAAGGCGCCGCGTGGCAGCGCCGTTCGTCCTACACTCGACAGAGTCCGGGAGGCGTGGATGAGCATCGTTCAGCTTTCGCTACCCGGCGCCCGGGTGCTCGATCTTTTCGCCGGATCCGGAGCGCTGGGAATCGAGGCACTCTCACGGGGCGCCGCATCCGCCGAATTCGTGGATGCTGATTCCCGTTCGCTCGCCGTCGTGAGGTCGAACCTGGAATCGCTCGACGCCGTGGATCGATCGACCGTTATCCGGGCGGATGCAGTGGAATTTGCGGAATCTCTATCCCCGGATTCCTACGATGTGGTGTTCGCCGACCCTCCCTACGCAACGGACGCATGCGTGAAAATCGCTGAACTCTGGCTGCGATCGCCCTTTTCGACATTGATCGGTATCGAACACTCGCGCTCCACGATGATGCCAGAAGGTGGCGACACGCGGCGGTATGGCGACTCCGGCGTTACTTTCTATCGCTGATGCCGACAATCGCCGTTTACGCAGGGAGCTTTGACCCGATCACTCGCGGTCACGAGGAACTCGCTCGCCGCAGCAGAACGTTTGTGGACGAACTCGTGGTCGCCGTCACCACGAACTCCAGCAAGAAGCCGCTCTTCTCGATCGAGGAGCGCACCGGGCTCATTGAGGCCACACTTGGCGACACGCCCGGTGTAACCGTCCGACGCTTCGATGGACTGCTGGCAGATTTCGCGCGCTCCGTGGGAGCCTCGCTGATCATCCGTGGTCTCCGAGCCGCGGGTGACTTCGAGTACGAATTTCAGATGGCGCTCATGAATCGCCATCTGGGACCGGGGCTCGAGACGGTCTTCATGGTCCCCTCGGTCGAAACGACATACATCAGCTCCACAATCGTGCGGGAAGTCGCGCGCTATGGCGGGGATCTTACCGGTCTGGTCCATCCGGCGGTTGCAGCTGCGCTCCGCGCCAAGTTCACAAAGCCGTGATGAGAACACCAGATAGCAACTTCATTGAAAGCATTCGCTCGCGCGCCAGTGCGGTCAAGCGACGAATCGTATTTCCGGAAAGTGGCGATCCGAGGATTCTTCAGGCGACCGAGAAGCTGGACGCGCTCGGAATCTGCGATCCGGTCCTGGTGGATGCGTCCCCTGGTGCGCTGGAGATTGCTGCCGACATGGTAGCCGCCGGCGTAGCGCACGGCATGGTGGCTGGTGCAGCCACGACGACTCGCGACGTGCTGCGGGCGGCGATCAAACTGATCGGGCTGGCGCCGGACATGACGACGGTTTCCAGCGCATTCTACATGGTCGGGACGAGAAAATGGCAGGCTCCTTCACAGGTGCTGACATTTACTGATTGTGCGGTAGTTCCGTACCCGACGGCTGCGCAACTTGCCGACATAGCCATGTCCGCCGCCCGCGACCGTCGCCGAATCGTCGGTGACGAGCCGATCGTCGCGTTTCTCTCATTCAGTACGGCAGGGAGCGCATCAGGTCCTTCCGTCGACCTGGTTAGAGAAGCCGTCGATATCGTACGCCGTCGCGCCCCGGGACTCGTCGTGGACGGAGAATTGCAGGGGGACGCGGCGTTGGTGCCAGACATCGCATCGCGAAAGGCCGCGGATTCACCCTGTGGGGGACGTGCCAACGTACTTGTTTTTCCATCGCTCGATGCTGGCAACATCGCGTACAAGCTGGTTCAGCGCCTCGCGGGAGCGGAAGCGCTCGGCCCAATTCTACAGGGCCTCGCCCGACCCGCGGCTGATCTATCGCGTGGGGCGACGGTCGACGATATAATCAATGTGACGGCGATCACGGCATTACAAACGGAGAACGGATGAGTTTCACGCTTAAGAAGATTGGCGATGCGGTTGTCGTTGATGTGGAAGGTCAACTGATTGTCGGAAACAGGCAGGAGCTGAAGCAGAAAGTGCTCGATGAGCTCGAGAAGGGCGAGCGCAAATTCCTGATCGACTTCGCCCAAACCGGTTACATCGACAGCTCGGGACTCGGCGTTCTCGTCTCCCTGAGCAAGAAGATCCGCGAGCATGGCGGGGAGCTTCGCCTCGCCAATCTGAATGACGACCTGCAGACTCTCTTCGAGCTGACCAAGCTCGATACACTTTTCCAGATTTCAGAGACAAGGGAGCGCGCACTCGAAGGCTTCTGATGCGACGCATTCAGAACGCGGCCGGCTTGCTGACGTTCCGCTTGCCGGCGCCGCTGGCGTTTCCGACAACGGTCTGTTCGATTCGGTGACGCCCCCCTACGTCGCGCTCGATGTCGAGATTCCGAGCGACATCAGACAGATCGAACCCATCGTCAGCTTGATCACCGAGCACTGCCGCACGCTTCACCTTCCGAGGCGGCAGTGCTCGCTGAACATCCCCGTCGCGCTGAGCGAGGCACTGTCGAATGCAATAATCCGCGGTAATCACGAGGACCCGCGAAAACATGTACGACTGCGCGCAACGGTGTCGGACCAGGCACTTGTCTTCGACATCGTGGATGAAGGCAACGGATTCGCAATGGATGAGGTCGCTCACGACCCGACCACACCCGAGTACCTGCAGGCTGAGGACGGGCGCGGCGTGTTCCTGATGCAGCAGCTGATGGACCGGGTCGAGCAGTTCAAAGGGCCGAATCACGTCGTTCGTCTCACGCTCAATCGCTGATGTCGCGCGACCTGGAAGTGGAAATCGAGAACGCGGCGCGCGAGCTCGCAGAGCGCTATGAGGAAATCAACCTCCTCTACACGATAAGCGAGATACTCGGGCGCACCGTGTCGCTAGATCGAGCGGCCGAAACGATCCTGCGCGAAGTGTCTGAAACTGTCGGCGCGCGCCGCGGCGCGATCTTCGTGTGCGAGGCTGGAAGCGAGATGCTCGATCCGATTGCGACTGTTGGCGCTCCTGAAGCGCTCGCAAGCGTTGCGCTATCGGATCCACTCAACCTCGCAGCACGCGCGTTCCGCGGGAGACACGCGGTCGTGATCGCGCCGGAGGACACCGTCGTCGATGACGGCTTTCGCGTTGGTGCGATCATGGCCGTTCCGATCATGTGGACCGGCGAGGCAGGGCGCCCGGAACTGCTCGGCGCAGTCAGTCTGACCGACAGATCCACCGGCGCCGCGTTCAGCGCCGGAGATGTCAAGCTGGTTGTTGCGATCGCAACTCAGATTGGCAGCGCGATCCAGAACGCGCGCCTCGTTCGGGAATCCATCGAACAGCAGCGCCTGCTCCAGGAAGTGCGCCTCGCGCATGATCTGCAGATGAAACTACTGCCCAACGCCGATGTCGTCGCACCGCAGGCGGAGGCGGCGGCGCGAGTTGTCCCGGCTGAGAGCGTGGGCGGAGATTTTTATCACCTGTTCAGACTTACCCCGTCGGCTACGGGCGTCATGATCGGTGACGTGTCGAGCCACGGTTACCGTGCGGCACTCATAATGGCGCTCGCAATGAGCGCCGCAGCGATCCACGCGCAGAGCACGCTGGATCCAGGAGCGATGCTGCACGCATTGCAGTATTCACTGCGCGAAGAACTCTCCAATACGGAGATGTTCATAACGCTTTTCTATGGTGTTCTGGACAGGGAGGCGGGGACGCTTCAGTACGCCAACGCGGGCCACCCGCACGTCTTCTGCTGCCGCCCGAATTCGGAGCCGGAACGGTTGGGGGCGATCGATCCTCCGCTTGGCATGGCGGATCAGGCTCCAACTTCGCGGACGGTGAAGTGGACGTCAGGACTCGACCTGCTGGCGCTGTTCACCGATGGAATTACCGACGCGCTGAACGAAACCGGTCAACCAATGGGTGAACAACGCGTCCTCGACGCAATCAAGCAACACGCCGCAGAGCCGGCGGCTGTAATTGTCGAGCGAGTATTCGAGGCGCTCCGCAAGCATACAGGCGACATTCCGCCGCGAGACGATCTGACGCTCGTCGTCATTCGGAGCTGAATACGCGCAGTCGCGGCGGATTTCCGCCAACACTCAAACGCCTCGGTCAGCATTTTCTCGCCGACGAGCGCGCACTCGAGCGCATTGTCGATGCGCTGAATCCGACCCGGAGCGACACGGTAGTTGAAATCGGGCCCGGACGCGGAGCGCTGACCGCGATTCTCGCTGAACGCGCTGGAAAGGTCGTTGCAGTGGAGCTCGATCGCGCGTTGTCGGAGCTGCTGCGGAAGAAGTTTGAAGCGACGCCGAGCGTCACCATCGTCGAGGCGGACATTCTCAAGACTGACCCCGGTGCGCTGGGAGGGCCCGGCTACCTTCTCGTCGGGAACGTGCCGTACTACATCACCACGCCGATTCTGTTTCATGCACTTGCGTGCGCACTTCCGCGGCGCGCCGTCTTTCTCGTTCAACGCGAGGTCGCTGCTCGCGCGATGGCGGTGCCAGGCACGAAGAGCTACGGCGCGCTATCGGTGAACCTTCAAGTGCTCGCAACGGTCGAGCGCGTCTTCGATATTCCGCCGGGTGCGTTCCAGCCGCCGCCAAAGGTTGATTCATCGGTCATCCGGATAACTCCGTTGAGCGAAGCGATCCTGCATGAAGGCGAGCAGCCGCGATTCCGTTCGTTCGTGCAGAGCCTGTTCAGCCAGCGCCGCAAACAGATCGGCACGATCCTGCGTGGATTGCCCCCCGATGCCGCCGGCGTGCCCGCGGTGACCGTCGACGCACTCGCAAAGCTCGGGATCCCGACCACTGAACGGCCCGAGCGGCTGACCCCGCCGCAATTCCTCGAGCTATTTAGAGAGGTTCGCCAGGGCGAACGATAGGGCCTCGAACTCGAGCCCCATGTTGACGGTACGCGTGACCACATCGGCCGGTACTGCGATCTGGACCGGCGCAAAATTCATTATCGCCTTGATGCCGGCGGCGACCATGGTGTCGGCTACGAACTGGGCGCCCTCGGCTGGCACTGCGATCACTCCGATGTCGAAATGCTCCGTTTCAGCATCCGCGGCAAGCCGGCCCACGTCCCGGACGGGAATCGAGTCCAGCCGCGTCCCGACTTTTGCGGTCGAGGCGTCATAAAGCGCCGAGACATGGAACCCCTTTTCGCGGAAGCCCGGGTACTGTGCGAGGGCCAGCCCGATCTTCCCAGCTCCCACGATGCAGACGTGCCAGTCGCGACCCAGACCCAGTATTTCGCGAAGTCTGGTGGTGAGCTCGGGGACGAAGTAGCCCAGTCCGCGCTTGCCGAAGGAGCCAAAGATCGACAGATCCTTGCGCACCTGGGCCGAGGTGGTCCCGCCCAGCCGGGCGAGAACATCGCTGGAGACCGTAGCTTCGCCGCTCTCCTCGAGCTCCTCGAGAAAGCCGAGATAGAGCGACAGACGTCGAACTGTTGAATCAGGTACGCGTTTCAAGGATTAAAACTGGGCTTGTGAATTTCTTCACAAAGTTAGGTGCAAACAGCTGGAGCCCGCAAGTTGACCGGACGGCTATCTTACAAAAAGATGCCAGTCAACATCAATTCTGAGATCGGGCCGCTCCGCTCGGTGCTGGTACACGAGCCCGGGCCCGAGCTGCTGGCGGTTACGCCGGATACCCGCGAAGACTACCTGTACGACGACATCATCCACGTCGAGACCGCACAGACAGAGCACCGGCGACTCGTTGCGGTTCTCGAGCGGTTTGCCAAGGTCCACTATGTCCGCGACCTGCTGGCCGAAAGCGTGGCCACCGTCGAGGCTCGGCACCTGATCATCCGCGAAGCGATGGACATGCTTCAGTCAGCCCCGATCGCCAAGGATCTGAACGATTTGCCACCCGAGGAAGTCGTTCGCGTCCTGATCGAGGGCCGCGAAGAAGTACCGGGACCGCTGGCCCGGACGTTGAACGAGACCGGTTTCGCGCTACCCCCGGTACCCAATCTCTTTTTTACGCGCGACACTGCAATGGGATTGGGCCGGCATGTCATGATCGGCTCCATGCGGTACGGCACGCGCTGGACGGAGGAGCTGATAATGAAGACGCTCTTTGCGCACCATCCCGTGCTCGCCAACGCCGGTATTCTCTACGACGGCTCGGTGGAGCGCCGCGTCAACTACACGCTCGAGGGCGGCGATGTCCATCCGTTGCGCCCGGATCTTCTGATGATCGGCTTCAGCGAGCGGTCGAGTCCCGCGGCTATCGACGAGCTGGTGTCGCTCGTGTTCAAGAACACTGCGATCAGCAATATCATCGTCGTCGTCATGCCGAAGGAGAACACTGCTATCCATCTGGACATGATCTTTACGCAGGTCGATCGCGAGCAGTGCGTCATACACGCGCCGCACTTCCTCGGCGCGGAACGACTCTCGATACTGCAGTGGAGCAAGGGCGACGCGACGATGCGCGAGATGCCGAACGTTTTCAGCGCGCTGGAGCAGTGTGGGATGCGCATTGATCCCATCCTGTGCGGCGGCAGAAAGCGAATCATGCAGGAGCGCGAGCAATGGGCGTCGGGGTGCAACTTCTTCGCGATACGTCCCGGTCTCGCGATAAGCTATGCGCGAAATCACGAGACGCTGCGCGAGATGGAAGCGGCCGGCTACCGCATCGTGCCATCGTCGTCGTTTCTCGAAGGGCAGGAACGCATTGAAGACGACGAACGCGCCGTAATTACAGTTGATGGCAGTGAGCTCGTTCGCGGCGGCGGCGGGCCGCGGTGCATGTCGTGCCCGATCGAGAGGGACGACATTTGGTGAGCGACACGGTACCTCGTGCGGTTGGCAGCGCCATGGATCTGAGCCGGCTGTCGTACGCGGTTGTCGATGTCGAGACAACCGGCGGAAGCCCGGCGTACGGCCATCGGATCACGGAAATTGCCGTGGTCGTGGTGAGCGACGGGCACATCACGGAAATCTTCGAGCGGCTCATCAATCCCGATCGCTTCATTCCGGACTTCATTACGCATCTGACTGGGATCGACAGCGCGATGGTCGCCGACGCGCCGCGCTTCGAGGAGATCGTGCCGGATCTCGTGATGGCGCTGGCCGGCAATATTTTTGTCGCGCACAACGCACAGTTCGATTGGGGATTCGTGAGCGCGGAGCTGGAGCGCGCGGTGGGAAAGACTCCGACCGCGCTGCGTCTGTGCACCGTGCGTCTTGCGCGTGCCCTGCTACCGCAGCTCCCGCGCAAGACGCTGGATCATGTCGCACATCACTACGGTGTGCTCGACGTGCCGGCGCAGTATCCACTCAAGCGTGGCACCCGGCACAGCGCGGCCGGC
Organism: Gemmatimonadaceae bacterium; assembly: GCA_036554185.1. GTDB lineage: Bacteria > Gemmatimonadota > Gemmatimonadetes > Gemmatimonadales > Gemmatimonadaceae > Fen-1247. The sequence continues at coordinate 29,330 of DATBNQ010000042.1, forward strand.
GACGCGATAATCACGGCGCACTGCCTGTTGCGGATGATAGACGACGCGGCGGATCGCGGATTCACTACCTGGGCGGACCTGGAGCGCGCAACGAGTCGTGCCGCGCGCGCCCATCGCAAGAGCCGCCGGCCACCGGCGACGCCGACGAGCACGCTCGATGACCGCACCGCTTAAGCCAACCGCGCCAACCGCGCCAACCGCGGGATTCTCTGCGCCATTGGTGCAGTCACGCCGGATTGGCGCGCTGCAGGTTCACGCCATCCAGGCTGGCGGTCAACGACTGGACGGCGGCGCCATGTTCGGCGTTGTACCCAAGCCGTTGTGGGAGAAGCGGGTTCCAGCCGACGAGCGGAATAGAATTCAGCTTGGAATGCGGTGCCTGCTGATCGAGCATCCGAGTGGCCTGATTCTCGTGGATAGCGGGCTCGGGAACAAGGAGAACTCGAAATTCCGTGACATCTACGGAATCGAAAACGCGGGTGCCAACGGCCGCACGGCGCTGGAGGATGGACTCGCGCAGCTGGGTGTAACACCCGACCGGATCGATCTTGTAATAAGCACGCATCTGCACTTCGATCATGCGGGCGGCAATACCTTCGCCGACGAGACAGGCGCGGTGCGTCCCACGTTCCGGCGCGCTCGGTATTTTGTGCAACGCGGTGAGTACGAGTATGCGACGCATACCAACGAGCGCACGGCGGGGAGCTATTTTGACCGCAATTACGTTCCGACAATGCTGTCCGGCCAGCTTGACCTGCTGGAAGGCGAGACCGAGATCGCTGGCGGAGTTGGCGTCATCCTGACGCCCGGTCACACGCCCTTTCACCAGAGCGTCGTGATCAGGTCGGGTGGCGAGACTGCCATTTTCCTGGCGGATCTGATCCCGACTCACGCCCATCTGCCGCTCCCCTGGATCATGGGCTACGACGTTGAGCCGCTGGTGACGCTGGAGTCGAAGCGCGGGCTGCTGAAGCGCGTGGAGCAGGATGACTGGACGGTGATTTTCGAGCACGATGCAGTGGTACCGTGGGGTCGGGTCCAATCCGACGGAAAGGGCTACAGCTTGCGTCCCGAGGCAGGGTAGGGTAACTTTCCGGGCTTAGTTTAATGCGGAAAGTGGTTGCCTTGTTGGCGACCCACCCTCCGGCCCCGGCGATGCCGAGGTGCTGCAGGCGTCCAGAATCACTCACACCGTGACCGCCACGGTGGGTTTGGCGCGGACTCCTGTGGGAGGCCCGCGTTTTTTTGTTTTCTCTTTGTCGAGGTTTTGCTCATCCCCCCAGACGTCAAAGGTCCGCGCGTCAATCGTCAAATCCGTTTTTCGCCTCTTCGTGTCATAGGCGACGACGGCGCCCAGCTTGGAATCATGGATGTGGATACGGCATTGAGCCGAGCACAGGAGCTCGGTCTCGATCTCGTTGAAGTCGCACCACTTGCTCGGCCTCCGGTCGTCCGAATCATGGACTTCGGGAAGTACAAGTTCGAGCAGGCCAAGATGGCCCGTCAGGCCAAGAAGAAGCAGCATGTGATCGAGCTCAAGGAAGTCAAATTCCGGCCAGGCATCGAAGAACATGACTTCCAGACGAAGGTCCGGCACGCGCGTGAGTTTTTGGGTGAAGGGAACAAGGTCAAGGTCACCTTGATGTTCCGCGGGCGTCAGATCGCGCATCCGGAGCTGGGAAGAAAGGTCGTGATTCGCGTCGCGCAGGAGCTTGTCGATGTGAGCAAGATCGAAGCAGATCCGAAGTTCGAGGGAAAATCCATGACGATGATTCTGGCCCCCAAGTGAGGGATTAGCATGCCGAAGATGAAGACGCACAAAGGCGCGAAAAAGCGGTTTTCCATTACGGGAAGCGGCAAGGTTCGGCGCAATAAGGCGAACAAGAGCCACATTCTGACGAAGAAGTCTGCCAAGCGGAAGCGTAACCTCCGCCGTCCCGGCACCATCGCAACGTCAGGCGACGAAAAGCGCATGAAGCGTTTGCTGGTTGCGTAACCGCAATCGATAAACGTGTAGGCGCCGGCTCCGTGCCGGCCACCGCCGTCGTCGCTCCACCCGAATTCGTCAAATCCGCGACCAACGTCGCCCTAAATAAGAGAGGAAATAGCCCATGCCACGGGTACGATCCAACGTCGCGCGACTGAAGCGCAAAAAGCAGATAATGAAGGCAGCACGCGGCGCTTTCGGCGCGCGCAGCAAACTGTGGAAATCAGCCAAGGAAAACGTCGAGCGCGGCTGGGTATATGCCTATCGCGATCGCAAGAACAAGAAACGCGAGTTCCGCAAGCTCTGGATCGTTCGCATCAATGCCGCCGCTCACATCCATGACATGACCTACAGCACCTTCATCAACGGCCTCGGCAAGGCCGGCATCGAGATCGACCGCAAGGTCCTCGCCGACCTGGCCGTCCGTGATGCCGCAGCCTTTGGAATGCTCGCCGAGCAGGCGCGCAAGGCTCTGAGCGTCGCCGCCTGACGAGTGCGCGATCCGCCGGCGATGTCGCCGGATGATGCACCGACGGGGCGGCCTCGATACTTTTCGAGTCCGCCCTTTCTCTTTGCAAGCCATCCAACAGCACCGTGTCAGAATCCACGCTTAACGAATTCCAGTCCGCCGCCGCCGAACTCCAACGCGCCGCATCGGCTGCGTTCGACTCGGCCGACTCGGCCGATTCGCTTGAAAGAGCACGCGCGGAATTCCTCGGCCGTACGAGCGGGCGCCTCCTTGCACTCCAGCGGCTCGTTCCGTCGTTCGAGGGATCGGAACGTGGTGTAGCCGGCCGTACCTTCAATGAACTGAAGACCAGCCTTGACGCCAGACTCGACGCGCGCCGCGCCGCTGTCGAGTCCAGTGCGCGCGCAGCCGCTCCGCAAGTCGACCTCACCATGCCGCCCCGCCGTCAGTTCGTCGGCGCCGAGCATCCTGTGACGCTCGTGATCGAGGAGATCATCGAGATATTTCGCGGCATCGGATTCACCGTCGCGACCGGTCCCGAAGCCGAGACCGAATGGTACAATTTCACCGCGCTCAATTTTCCTCCGGATCATCCGGCGATGGACATGCACGACACGATGTATCTCGCAGATGACGTCGTCCTTCGAACTCACACATCGCCAGTACAGATCCGATCCTTGCAGGCCGGCCCGCCACCTGTCCGCGTGGTGATCCCGGGCAACGTGTATCGCCTCGATCCATTCGACGCGAGTCACGCTCCGATGTTCGCGCAGATAGAAGGACTGGCGGTCGACGAAGGCGTGAGCTTCGTGGATCTCAAGGCTACATTGACTCATTTTGCGTCGCGCTTCTTCGGATCCACCAGGACGCGCTTCAGGCCGAGCTATTTCCCGTTCACGGAGCCCTCTGCTGAGATGGACGTGGAATGCCGCCTGTGCAAGGGGAGCGGTTGCGCGGCGTGCAAGGGCACGGGATGGATGGAAATACTCGGCGCGGGAATGGTGCACCCGAATGTGCTCGATTCCGCCGGCGTCGACAGTGAGCGCTACACGGGTTGGGCGTTCGGCATGGGGCCGGCGCGCATCGCGCTGCAAAGGTACGGGATTCACGACATCCGCACGTTATACGATTCCGACATTCGCTTCCTCGAACAGGTGGCGCGATGAACGCATCGTACGAATGGTTGCGTGAGTTCACCGATTTCGATCTCACTCCACAACAGCTTCGCGACGTGATAACGAATCGCGCTGCCACCGTTGAGGAGTTGGTGCCGTTGCGCGCTGACCTCGCCGACGTCGTTGTGGGACTCGTCGTCGAAGCCAAGCCGCATCCGAATTCCGATCACCTCTGGGTCACCAAAGTCGACGCCGGCACCGGAGATCTGCTCGACGTGGTCTGCGGTGCGCCAAACGTGCAGGCCGGTTCCACATATCCATTTGCCCCGAGCGGGGCAACGCTGCCCGGTGGACTGAAACTGGAACGCCGGAAGATTCGCGGCGAGATGTCGAACGGAATGTTGTGTTCTGCGCGCGAGCTCGGGCTCGGGACGGAGCACGACGGAATTCTCGCGCTCCACACTGATGCCGCGCCCGGAACACCGTTCCTATCGATCTACCCCGCCGGTGACACGCGCCTCGTAGTCGATGTTCTCCCGAATCGGCCAGATCTCCTGTCACATGAGGGACTGGCGCGGGAAATATCTGCGCATACGGGCAACGACGTGCACATGCCGCAACATGCGAACATGAGGCAGGGGCCGGCGTTCATCCACGTCGCGGGTGAGGGTGCCACTGGCGGCGTTCGAATTGTCGTGGAGCAGCCGGACGCATGTCCGCTCTACACCGCGACAATCATTCGCGGTGTCAACATCGCGCCAAGTCCAGAGTGGCTCGCTGAGCGTCTGTTGAGTATCGGGCTCCGGCCGATCAACAACGTGGTTGATGCGACCAATTACATGCTCCACGGTTTTGGCCAGCCGATGCACGCATTCGATCTCGACCGACTGCAGGGCGGAGAGGTTCGGGTTCGAAATGCGCGCGCCGGTGAGCGGATCACGACCCTCGATGGAGTGGAACGCAAGCTCGATGCGTCGACTACCGTGATTGCTGACGGGACGAGTGCGCAGGCAGTCGCCGGAGTGATCGGCGGCAATGACAGCGCCGTCACGGAGTCCACGAGCAACGTCCTGCTCGAAGTCGCGGTGTTCAATCCGCGTTCCGTGCGGACCGCGCGACGCGCGCTGGGGGTGTCTACCGATGCGAGCTATCGCTTTGAGCGCGCGATTGACTCGCATGCTGCGTGCGATCTGGCTCGATATGCCGCGGCGTTGATCGTGTCAATCGCTGGCGGGCATGTCGATGGCTCGCCCGTGGCTATTGGATCGGCCGGAGCTTCGCCTCACGCGATTCAACTTCGGATGTCTCGCGTCACTCGTCTGCTCGGCGAGCATGTTCCCGCAACCGAGTGCATGCGATTGCTCGGCAGCGTTGGATTCGGTGTGACATCGGGCGGCGATGACGCACTTCGCGTGACTCCGCCGCGGTGGCGTGGCGACGTTACGCATGAGGTCGATCTGATCGAGGAGGTCGCGCGACTGCGCGGCTACGACTCGTTCCCGGATGAGCTTCGTGCATTCAGGGTAGGCACCGCGATTGACTCGCCTGCATACATGGTGACGCGTCGCGTGACGGAGGCCCTCGTCTCCGCCGGTCTACTCGAAGTCCGCCCGATTCCATTTGTCGCTGACGCTGGCACGCACGGAGTGCGGGTGCTGAATCCACTCGCCGAGAGCGAGGCGCAGCTCAGATCGAGCGTTTTGCAGACGCTAGCGCGACGTGTCGAGCACAACTTCGCGCACATGACGCGGAACGTGCGGCTCTTCGAAATCGGAGTTGTCTTCAGTCGCGGCACCGAACGCATCCCTATCGAACGGACGGTCGCGGGCGTGGTGATCGCCGGCGACAGGACGCCCGCACATTTCACCGATCCGCGGCCGCCGCAGGTCGATATCTGGGATGCCAGGTGGCTCGGTGAGCGCATTGTCCGTGCAGCCTTTGGAGACTCGGAGACAGCGTTCGAGCAGAACGAGGCGTCGAACGGCTGGGATATCATCCGGAACGAGGCCATGATTGGCACGATCGCTCCTGTAACCGTCGACGCTCCCGTCTGGGCCCCGCCGGTCTTCGGAATAGAGGTTGATCTGACGACTGCATTTGGACGCACGCCTACGCCTGTCGTCGCCCGGCCACTTCCCGTCACACCGGCAGCGGAATTTGACCTGGCGCTTCTTGTTCCGACCGGTAAGACGGCCGCCGACGTCGCGAGGGTGGTCTCGGCCACGGCCGGCGAGATGCTGGAATCGCTCGTTCCATTCGATGAATTTCGCGGCGCTGGCGTGCCCGCGGGGTATCGCAGCATCGCCTGGCGCTTGACGTTCAGGCATCCGGAGCGCACCCTACGCGACAAGGAAATTGAAGGTCGACGCGCGCGAATCCTGCGCGCACTAGAAGAGGAGCTCGGTGTCAGACCACGTACTTCCTGAAAACCCGCAGTTCGCCCAGCTAAGCCGGCTGGTCCGCAGGCTCGGCGAGGAGCTGGCGAGCTACCGCAAGCGCGCGCTGAGCGCCGAGGCCAGGCTCCGGACGGTGGAGGAAGACGCCGCCCGCGTGGCCGGAACTTCGCCCAGACGCGTCCTCGAGCTTGAACGCGAAAACGCGGACCTCAATCGGCGGCTCACAGTTGCACGCACCAGGTCCGAGAAGATGCTCGCCCGTGTCCGATTCCTCAAACAACAGCGGGACGGGGCCTCATGACCAAGAGCAAAACGAGTGTTCGAGTCACGATTCTCGGCGATGAATACACGCTCCGATCCGCGACGTCGGTCGAGGAGACCCAGGCAATCGCAAAGCAGGTAGATCTGTCCATCCGCGAGATCATGTCGTCGGGGCTCGTCGTCGAAACGCACAAGGCAGCGATCCTCGCCTGTCTTCGGATGGCTGGCGAGCTCGCCCAGGTCCAGGCGGAAGCGGCCCACCTCGCAGCCCAGATGACCGCGCTCAGTCAGGAGATCCGGCCGTGGCTGCCACCGGCCAAGCGTTACGATTAGGTTCCGAGGATGGACTTCACGGCTATCTGGGCCGCGGGCGCGATTCTTGTGCTGGTCGCCGGCTGCGGCCTTTTTTTCATAGTTGGGCGTAGGGCTGGAACGAAGGGCGAGATCGAGCGGCAGCGGGCCGCCAACGCATCCGCCGAACAAACAGCGAAACGCATAGTCGGGGATGCCGAGCGTGATGCTCAGTCTCTCCGCAAGACGGCTGTCCTCGAGGGTAAGGAAGAGCTGATTCGCCTCCGCGAAGAATGGGAGGCCGAGGCGCGCAAGCGCCGCGAGGACGTCGAGGGCGACGAGCGGCGGTTGCAGGAACGGACTGCAACCATCGAACGAAAGGCAGACGCTCTGGAGCAACGGGAGCGTGACATCAAGCGCTCCGCAGCGGACGTCGCGACACGCGAAAAGAGCATTGCCGACCGCCAGGCCGAGCTGGATAAACTGATCGCGGATGAGCGTCGACATCTGGAATCGCTGGCTGGAATGTCAGCAGCCGACGCCAAGAACGAGCTGATCAAGCGCCTCGAGGAGGAAGCGCACGCGGACGCGGCGAACCGGCTGCGTGTGATCCGTGAGGAATCGCGCCGCAATGCCGAGCGCGAGGCGAAGAAAATCATCGCGCTTGCAATTCAACGCATCGCAGCGGAGCAGACGGTCGAGACTACGGTGTCAACCGTCGCTCTCCCGAACGACGAAATGAAGGGACGCATCATCGGACGCGAGGGTCGGAACATTCGCGCGTTCGAACTGGCTACAGGCGTCGACGTGATCATCGATGACACCCCCGATACGGTGGTAGTCAGCTGCTTCGAGCCGATGCGTCGCGAGGTGGCGCGCATGGCGCTTGAAAAGCTGGTTGCCGACGGCCGAATTCACCCGGGTCGCATCGAGGAGGTCGTTACCAAGGCGCGCGAAGAGGTGGACAAGGCGATTCTCGAGACGGGCGAGCGTGCGGCGTACGAGAGCGGAGTTCACGGTCTCCATCCGGAGCTGCTCAAGTTGATAGGGCGCATGAAGTGGCGCACGAGCTACGGGCAGAATATTCTCAATCACTCCAAGGAAGTGGCGTGGCTCGCCGGAATCATGGCCGCGGAGCTGGGACTCGATGTGCCGATGGCGCGGCGTGGCGCGCTGTTGCACGATGTTGGAAAGGTCCTCACGCATGAACACGAAGGCACGCACGTGCAACTCGGCGTCGAGATGGCGACCAGGTACGGCGAGCATCCGCTCGTCGTGAACGCGATCGCTGCACATCACGATGACGTACCGCACGAAAGCGAAATCTCTGTGCTTGTGCAGGCCGCCGACGCGATCAGTGGTGCGCGGCCGGGTGCGCGACGCGAGTCGTTCGAGACTTACGTCAAGCGCCTCGAGGGGATCGAGCGGATCGCCTCGGATTACCGCGGCGTCGAAAAGGTCTTCGCGATCCAGGCCGGTCGCGAGGTTCGCGTGATAGTCACGCCGGATACGATCGACGACCCGCGGATGGAAACACTCGCGGAGGAAATCGCGCTTCGTATCGAGCGCGAGTTGCAGTACCCGGGCCAGATCAAGGTCGTACTGATTCGTGAGACGAGGGCGGTCGGCATTGCCCGCTGAGTTGATAGACGGGAAGGCGATCGCAGCGCGAATTCGCGCGGAGGTCGGTGAAGAAGTGGCGACGCTCAAGGCGAGTGGAGTCGTTCCAAAGCTTGCCGTCGTGCTGGTCGGCGATGATCCCGCGAGCGCGGTTTACGTCGCGGGCAAGGGCCGCGCGTGCGTCGAAGTCGGCATGGCGGAGAGCACGATTCGCCTTCCGGCCACAACGTCGCAGCACGAGCTCATGGAACTGCTCGATTCGTTGAATGCAGATTCGAATGTCCACGGAATTCTCGTGCAGTCGCCGTTTCCGTCACAGATCGATGGAAGCGCAGTGATTCGCCGGATCGATCCGTCCAAGGACGTCGACGGTTTTCATCCGGTGAACGTTGGCAAGCTCATGGCGGGCGAGCGCGATGGCTTCGTGCCATGCACGCCGGCCGGCATTCAGGAACTTCTGCGCGCATCGAACGTCGCAACGCACGGGCTCCATTGTGTAGTTGTGGGGCGCAGCAATATCGTGGGGAAACCGATGGCCGCGCTCATGCTACAGGATGCACCAACCGCGAACTGCACGGTCACCATCTGCCATCGGTACACGCGCGATCTCGCGGCGCACACGCGTCGCGCCGACATACTCATCACGGCCGTCGGAAGACCTGGCCTGATAACCGCGGACATGGTGAAGCCCGGTGCTGCCGTGCTCGACGTTGGAATCACGCGCATTCCCGATGCGACACGCAAGAGCGGCACGCGGCTCGCTGGCGACGTCGATTTCGACACCGTTCGCGAAGTCGCGGGATTGATTACTCCAGTCCCCGGCGGTGTCGGGCCCATGACGATTGCGATGCTGCTGCGCAATACCGTTCGAGCAGCACAGCGGCTGGCGGCCGCGTGACCGTGTCGCGATGAGGCGTTCATACATGCCGCGCACTCCACGCACCAGCGTGGAGATCGACTTGTTCGGCTCCGGCCAGGCGCCGGTATTTGTCGCGCCAGCCACACCAGGGTCATCTCCCGAGACGGCCATTCCTGTTGCATCGATCACGGAAACGGCGCGCGCGGTCATCGAGGGTTCCTTCTCGCCGCTCTGGGTTCGCGGCGAGGTGAGCGATTTCAAGCGGCACCGAAACGGACACTGGTACTTCTGCCTCCGTGACGCGTCGGCTCAGGTACGGTGCGTCGTCTGGTCGCGCAGCCAGCGCGGCATCCCGACCGCTCCCGATGAGGGAATGGAGGTCACCGCATTCGGCCAGTTGACCGTCTATGCCGCGCGCGGTGAGATGCATCTCAACGTTACGGCGATGGATGCGGTCGGTGATGGTCTCTGGCGCAAAGCGATGGAAGAGACTCGTCTTCGACTTGATCGCGATGGTTTGCTGGCAGTCGCGCGCAAGCGCGCGCTGCCGCACGCGCCGACGCGGGTCGGAATGGTCACGAGTCCCGACGGTGCGGCGTTACGCGATGTGATATCGGTGATACGCCGACGCGCACCCCACGTCAGTCTGGTCGTCAGTGCGGCGACGGTGCAAGGGGTCAATGCGCCCGCCGAGATTGTTGCGGCGATCCAGCGAATCTGCAGGTTCGGCGAGATCGACGTGCTCATCGTCGGGCGCGGCGGTGGTGGACGCGAAGATCTCTGGGCATTCAATGACGAGAGCGTGGCGCGTGCGATTGCCGACGCGACCGTTCCCGTGATCTCCGGCGTCGGTCACGAGATCGACATTACAATTGCGGATCTTGTCGCCGATCATCGGGCTGCGACGCCGTCGGCCGCTGCTGAGGCGGCCGTGCCGATGCGTTCGGAGCTGCTTGCCAGCCTTCGCGATATTGGCAACGAACTTCGCTCGTCGCTGGTGCATCTTGCAGCACGATCGCGGCTGGACCTCGAGACTACGGCTACATCGCTTCGGCGCGCCGCGGCGATAGATGCGGAACGACGCAGATCGGTGATCGGCGCGACGGCCGGAAGACTGAACGCTCTCAGTCCCCTCGCAATCCTTGCCCGCGGTTACTCGGTCGCGCGAGCCGCGACGGATCGCCGGACCCTTGCGAGCGTCGAGGATTTTCATGCGGGCGATCTGTTCACGCTCACCTTGCGCGATGGCGACATTCGAGCGCGTGTCACGGAGAACCAATGAGCTACGAGAATCGGATCGCACGACTTCAGGAAATCGTATCGGATCTTGAAGGTGACGGGCTTCCCCTTGACGACGCGCTCAAGCTGTTTGAAGAGGGGATCGAGATCCTCCGACTGGCCTCGGACGAGTTGACCGCGGCCGAAGGCCGCGTGGAGTTGCTTATCGAGCGCGCGGAAGGTGTCTTCGAGACACGCCAGATTGATGGCTGAAAGGCTTCTCGAGTTCGAGCACGCCGTCGACATTGCGGCTGACCGTAGCGACATAGACGCTGCGATCGGCAGGCTGTGCGATTCGTTCCCGCCGATGCCGTCTCGTTTGATGGACGCGATGCGTTATTCGATGCGTAGCCCGGGGAAGCGGCTGCGCGGCATCCTGTGTTGCGCGTCGTACCGCGCCGCGGGTGGTGGAGGGGACCTGTCGGGACTCGCGGCTGCGGTGGAAATGCTCCACGCATACTCGCTCGCGCATGACGATCTCCCATGCATGGACGACGACGACATGCGTCGCGGCCGCGCCACGACTCACCGGGTTTGCGGCGTGCCGGCTACGGTCGTAGCCGGCGTGGCGATGATCCCCCTCGCAGCTCGCGCCGCCGCCGACGCGGTCGCCAGGCTCCACGGTGGCTCGCCTCGCGTTGCCCCAGTCGTCGCAGCGCTCCTGCAGGCGGCCGGTGCCAGCGGTATGATTGGGGGGCAGTTGCAGGATCTGATCGCGGAAAACATGCCGGCAGACTCGCTCGAGAAGCTTGAACGCATCCACCGCGCGAAAACGGGCGCGCTCATCGCCGCCTCGGCGCGGGTCGGCGGCATCGCGGCCGGCGCGGATACGGCAGCGGTGAATGCGCTCGCGAGCTTTGGCAGCGATCTGGGGCTCGCATTCCAGATTGTCGATGACGTGCTCGATGTAACCTCCTCGTCGGCGACACTCGGCAAGACGGCTGGTCGCGATGTCGAGCTCGGGAAGAGCACCTATCCCGCCTTGTTGGGTGTAGATGGTGCAATGGCCAGGGCCGTGGGCCTCGCCAGGCAGGGATGCAACACCTTGAATGAACACAACCTCCTGAGCCGCGAGCTACGACATCTCGCGGATCTGGTGATAACTCGCACGCATTGACGGACAAGATGGCAATACTCGAACGGATAGCATCGTCGTCGGACCTGAAGGCGCTGACGCGCGACGAGCTGCGTACACTCGCCGGCGAGATGCGCGCTTTCCTGATAGAATCGTGCGCCCGAACCGGTGGTCACATCGGTGCTGGACTTGGTGTGGTCGAACTCGCTATCGCGCTCCACACCGCGTTCGATACGCCTCGGGATCAGCTCGTGTGGGACGTCGGCCACCAGGGTTATCCGCACAAGCTGCTGACCGGCCGCGCCGTTAAGTTCGATACGCTTCGTACCGAGGACGGGATATCCGGCTTCCTCAAACGTGCCGAGAGTCCGTACGACTCGTTCGGCGCGGGCCACGCCGCCACCGCGATCTCGGCAGGTTTCGGCATGGCCGTCGGTCGAGATATCGTCGGCGAGTCGTTCAAGGTCGTATCCGTCCTTGGCGACGGCGCGCTCACTTCCGGCCTCTCGTACGAGGGTCTTAACAACGCCGGTGCCTCAGGTCGCGATTTCATTGTCGTACTCAATGACAACGAGATGTCGATCGCGCCGAACGTTGGCGCGATGGCCAAGTATCTGAATTCGGTACAACGAAACCCCATCTACAACAGACTGCGCTCGGCGATCGGCACAGTTGTCGACAGTATGCCCGGTCCACTTCAGGGAATGAGTACCCTCGTTCGCAAGTGGGAAGAGAGTATGAAGTCCTTTCTCACCCCGGGCGTCCTTTTCGAGGAGCTTGGCTTCCGATATTTCGGGCCCATCGACGGTCACGACATCGATCTCCTCCTTGATACATTTTCGGCCGTCCGCGCGATGGAAGGGCCGCGATTGGTTCACGTGGTTACGAAGAAGGGAAAGGGGTTCCCTGCCGGTGAAAACGTCGAGAAGTGGCACGCGCTTCCGGCGGGCCATGACCCCGCAACAGGAAAGCAGCTCAAGGCGTCGTCCGCGAAGCCGAACTACACTGCCGTGTTTGGGAAGGGACTCGCCGAACTTGCGGCGATCGAGCCAAGACTCGTCGCGATCACAGCCGCAATGCCGAGCGGAACCGGTACCGGTATCATGGCGAAAGCCTTCCCGGCGCGCTTCTTCGACGTCGGTATCGCTGAGGGTCACGCCGTCACCTTTGCGGCCGGACTCGCAACGCGCGGCATCAAGCCTGTGTGTGCCATCTATTCGACGTTTCTGCAACGCGGGTACGACAACATCATCCACGACGTGGCGATTCAGGCGCTCCCCGTCGTATTTGCGATGGATCGTGCCGGCCTTGTGGGTGAAGATGGTCCGACCCACATGGGGCTGTATGACATCGCGTACATGCTTGCCGTGCCCGGAATGACGGTCACCGCTCCAAAAAACGGCAGCGAGATGCTCGGATTGCTGCGAACGAGCATGGCACACACCGAAGGCCCGTTCTCGCTGCGCTACCCGCGCGACGCGTCACCTGACCTGGTTCCACCCATTGCCGAGATCGCACCGGTTCCGTTCGGAACGTGGGAGGTCGTGCGTCGCGGCTCCGAATTCGCCATACTCGCGGTTGGCACCATGGTCGACCAGTCGCTGGCGGCCGCGGATCTGCTCGCGGGAGAGGGCCTTGCAGTTACGGTTGTGAACTGCAGATTCCTCAAGCCGCATGACGAGGTAACACTGAACGCGCTTCTCGCGAGCCACCATCAGATACTCGTTGTCGAAGAAGGGACCGTCGTCAATGGATTTGGTGCGTACATGACGTCGGTCATCAGTCGTCTCGACTCCACCGTTCGCGTTGCCGCGCACGGCGTCGCTGACCGCTTCATCGAGCAGGCTTCTCGCGCGCGGCAGCTCCAGGTTACTGGACTCGACGCCGCCGGAATCGCAGACCGCGTGCGCGCATTGCGCGACAGCGGTGCCGAAGCGGTGGCCGGATGATCAACATCGGGGTAATCGGTCACCGAGGATACCCCGAGCTTGCTTCCATAATGGCCGAGCTTGAAAGCGAGGCGTCGGCGCTTGGCGCGACACTCTTCTTCGAGCCCGGGCTGCTCGATGATGACAACAGGCCGCTTCTCAAGTCTGCGTCCCAGATTCACGTTGCGCTGTCGCTCGGCGGCGACGGAACTCTGCTCCGCACCGCGCGTTTCCTCGACGGTGCCGCGGTCCCGATTCTCGGCGTAAACCTCGGCAGGCTCGGATTCCTGACCAGCTGCAGCGCTTCCGATCTCAAGGTCGCGCTCGAAGCCGTTGCTGCGGGTGACTACGATGTCGACGAGCGCATGGCGCTTCGCGCCGAAGCAACGCATGCAGACGGGACACCCGCGGAAGAGTGGCAGGCCTTGAACGACATCGTCATGCACAAGGGAGGCTTCGCGCGCATGCTGAGTGTGCGCGTAGCCGTCGACGACGAGGTGCTGGGAGCCTACAACTGCGACGGGATTGTCGTGGCGTCTCCGACTGGCTCGACCGCCTACAGTCTCTCCGCTGGTGGTCCACTCGTAACGCCGTCGCTCGATTCCATCATACTCACGCCGATTTCTGCACACGCACTCGCCATCCGGCCGATCGTGCTGCCGCCGAACGTGACCGTGACACTCGCCTCGATCGACGGTCCCGACGAGGTACTCGTCACCATCGATGGCCAGGCTGGTACCCAGTTGGCTTCGGGTGACAGATTAACGGTACGTCGCGCGCCGCGAGCAGTGCGTATCGTTCGATTTCCGGGCAACAGCTTCTTCGACCGACTTCGCGTCAAGCTCGGCTGGGGCGGGCTTCCGACACGCGATCAACCCAAACAGTGCTGACTGAACTCCGGATCCGAAATTTTGCGATAATCGATTCGGTAACTCTGCCACTCGAGCGAGGGTTGAACGTTCTTTCGGGCGAAACCGGCGCTGGCAAATCGATAATCGTCGGCGCGCTTGGTCTCCTGCTCGGAGAGCGCGGCAGTGCCGACCTCGTACGGCCCGGTGCCGAGCGCGCCACGGTCGAGGGTGTCTTTGAGCTCGAAGGTCGTGCGAATCTTATCACGCTTGCCGATGAGCGCGGTATCGATACGGACAGCGATACCCTGGTTCTGAAACGCGAGATCGCTGCATCTGGCCGCGGCCGCGCCTGGGTGAATGGAACGCCGGTGACAGCAACCGTGCTCGCGGAAATCGGCAGGGCTCTCGTCAATCTGCACGGGCAGCATGAGGCGCAGACGTTGCTCGATGAGGAATCACAGCGACAGATTCTCGACGCGTATGCGGACGCTCGCGCGGTCGCCAGCGAAGTCCAGGCGGAATACTCGACACTCACATCCATTCGCCGTCGTATCGATGAAATCGGCAAGCGGCGCTCCGACGCCGAACGCCGGGCTGATTATCTCCGCCACGTGGCGAAGGAAATTGGCGATGCGCATCTGGTGCCCGGCGAGGACGCGTCGCTGGAAGACGATGCGCGCGTCCTCGAAAACGCGGATGAGCTCCGAACCCTCGCGCAGAGCATCGCGTCGTTGCTGAGCGACGATGAGGACGGAGCGCTTGCGCGCCTTGCAGTCGCTCACCGCGCACTTGGTCAGATATCCCGTATAGATGCGAGCGCGGCAAAGCTGCAGGAGCTGTACGACACGGGATTCTACGCACTCGACGAACTTGCGCGTGCGGCATCAGACTATGCGTCGTCTGTCGAGTTGGATCCGGAACGGCTGTCGGCAGTTCGTGCGCGGCGCGAGCTCATCTTCCGCTTGAGCAAGAAGTACGGTGGCGCACTCAGCGAAGTGATCGCCGCGGGCGCCGCGGCGCAGGCCGAGCTGGATCTCGTTGACTCCGCGGAGTTCGACGTCGCGCAGCTCCGCAAGCAGGAAACGGAGTCCGATGCGAGATTGCGAACAGCGGCGGCGCGCCTGACGACTCTCAGAAAACGCGCGGCGCTGGCAATCGGCAAGGCGGTCACGGCCGAGCTGCCGCAATTGGGCATGGACTCCGGTCACTTCACGGTCGCGCTTACGCCGCGTGCTGACATTGCGCCACAGGGTGCGGAGGATGTGGAGTTCCGAGTCACGCTCAACTCAGGCTACGATCCTCGACCCCTGGCCCGCGTGGCATCGGGTGGCGAGCTCGCACGCGTGATGCTCGCGCTCAAGACCGTCCTCGCCGCGGTGGATCACATCCCGACACTGGTCTTCGATGAAGTAGATGCAGGGATCGGAGGTCGCGTCGGCCTCCAGGTCGGTGATACGATGCGGCGTGTTGCAGAACAGCATCAGGTTTTCGCAATCTCGCACCTGCCGCAGATCGCGGCTCGCGCACACCATCACATCGTCGTTGCCAAAGGCGCGCGGGACGGCGTGACCACTGCAGACATCAGCGTTCTATCTGCAACCGACCGCGTCGCCGAAATCGCTCGCATGCTCGGCGGTGACCCTGAAAGCAAGGCGAGCCGCGCGCACGCTCGCGAGCTGCTTCAAGCTGCCGCTTCGTAGGGACGGCTATCGCCTCAGTCTGTAGTAGAGCCTGATCAATATTTCGTCGTTGATCAACTTTGGCAACGCGCCGCCACTTCCGTTTATCGTCTCCGTGTGCAGGTAGCTGACGTCGAACGGAATCCGCGATTTCCCGAGACTCACGGCGTGTGCGTTAGAGAACGCCACCCCACCGCCAACCCGCTGCTCGGTAAAGTCGGTGCCGGCGCCCATCTGCGGCATTGCCACGCCACTCACCGAGTACGCGTCCACCGGCTTGTGGCGATAGAGATACTGTCCGCCAATTGATATGTAGTCGTTGAACACCCACCGTGGAGTCGCCTCGAGCTCCACGAGATTCCCGAGCTGACGTGTTACTCCGACTGCGCTCGACGCCGACGGGAACGCGACGCCAGGGGCATAACGGATGGTCAGTGAATCGCTCGTCGCTTTCGCGTAGCGCCCGATTGCGGAGAACCAGAAGTGGCTGCCCATCGTAATGTCTGCATATCCTCGCAGCAGCACCGCTCCGACGTGTGTCCCGCTGCCGATGTCCGTCAACGCGTTCGGCGATGCCACTCCGCCGGTCGGAAACCGGTAGCCCGCACCAACAGAGAGGCGCGCGTTGAGGCCGTGCGGAGTGAAACGGGAGATGTTTCTCAGGGCGAAGGAGTCGAAGAGCAACAGCTTCGCCGTAAGCTCCGCGTCTCCGAGATGCGTGCGCTCGACGGTCTGCAGCGGATCGAGGCCAACACCGTACGCCGGATTGTTGAGCAGCGCCTGCATCACCGGCGTGGCCAGTGGTGCCGGAGCTCCCACGACACCAGTCGCTGTAATCGACGGGACGCCCGACGATGAATTGGCGGCGAACGCGTTGAGCGCACTTCGTACGGTCGCGATACGCGCATCGACCGCGCCCTGAATCGCGCTTCCACGAGTCGGCACGAGAATGCCGCCCACGTAGATGTTCGAGAGCGAATTGCCAAGCACAGATGCCGAGCTTACGAGTGCCGCCGAACCGCTGCATTGCGGGTCGCTCGCGCCGGAACCCGTGCAGTAGGCCTGGACCGCTGCCGCTGCGTTTACGAACTGCCGGGCCAGCAGAGAGTCCGTTGCACGCGCGACGGGATCCGTCCCGGCGGGGTTGGCTCCAAGGTTCGCCTCGTCGGCACCCGGGTTGGCGCGGAAGAAAACACTGGTGCGTGTATGCACGATCGGCACCATCGCCGTGACCGAAAGCCAGCGGGTCAACCCCGCTTCGAACGAGATCGGCACGCTCGAAATCCTGTTCGTCACTTGCGTTACCGTCCGGCCGATTGAGACGTTCAACCCGGCGATTCCGGTCATCGCGCGGAGACTGTCCTGGAGCGGCCGCAGGATCGGCAGCTGAGCCGCACCAACGCTATCGAGCGAAAAGCGACCTCCCAGCGGTTGCAGAACGCCGGCAGCGCCCGGCGATGGGGATACGAAAAGCTGGTCGTAATACGACCAGTCGCTCTGGATCTTTATCCTGATGCTCCCCGCCGGCGTGGTGGACGCATCCTCACCAAGCCCGGTGATCGCCTGGGCGTCGGCGATCCCTGAGCACACGAGCGCAGTAAGGGCGAAAACGGCGACTTGGAACCAGCGTCGAGGCATGTGCTCTTGGGGAAATCGTTGTAGGCGGGACGCGCGGACGTTAGCATTCCGGTCTCACCCGTGTCAACCAAAGCTAAGTGAGGTCTGCGCTGCGCACGCCACCAACAATTCCGTGGCAGGTAACCGGAAACCATTGGCTCTCTCTACCGTGCGTCCATCCAGCCGATGGCTCGATTCACGGGGTCGGGCTTCTGTCGCAGGCACATCGGGGCGCCGTCGAGTTCGCTGGCGCCCCGGATTTCGAGGCCGGCGGTGGTCCGCCGCTTCTCCGCCTCACCTTTCAGTCCAATGGTGAGTCGATCGAATTGTCCGCAAGCAGAATGGCCTGGCAGCGCGTGCTCGAGTGGCTGCCAACATTCACGTCGACAACCGGTGATCTGATCATTCGGGGCACTGTTTTCGCGCCGTGCGGCCGCGCAGCCGACTTCCCCGGATTTGTTTACGCACTATCGATCGAGAACCGTGGCTCATCGTCCGCCTCCATCCAGTTCCGCGCCGAGGGCACCCTCGGCGTTCGGCAGCACCGGATTCGGAATGCGCGCCGCTTCGATGACGACCATTCCGCGACGATCGCCGGTGATGTCGTTACGCTGAGCGGCACGCGCCCCGGTTCGGAGGCCGCGCTCGCGATCGCCGGTGACGCGATGGCCGCGAGTATGTCGCCAGCGACCGAGGGGATTGTCCGTTTTGCACTGGCGCAGGAGGTGTCGCTCGACGCAGGCGCGAAGGCGGACCTGGCGATCTACGTCGCTGCGGGTCCCGAGCCCGACGGCGCGATCGCGATGGTCAACAGGATGCGCAGCCGCGGATGGCGGACGCTGGCCACCCAGACGCGCGATGCGCTGTCGACGCTGCAGCAATCGACGGGTGTCCCCGCTGCAGACAGGCTGATCAACAGACACCTGATGTTCGCGTATTTCTATGCGGCCGGCCGCGCAATTGACGACGCGCGCTGGTATGTGTTCCGATCACGCGCTCCGTGGTCTGCCCAGGGACTCACGGTGCGCGATTACGAGGCGCTCATGTGGGTGATTCCAGCGCTCCAACTCGCCGACACGCCACTTGGCCGCGAAGCACTGCTGCGCACATGCGAGCTGCACGGCTACGCACCCGGACGCGGCGTGAACTACATCGACGGCACACCTTTCGACCTCTCGTTCTGCGTCGATGCTGTCGCGGCGTACCCGGTTGCCGTCGATCGCTATGTTGCCCAGACGGGTGACGACCGCATTGTCGAGGATGCGCCGATTGCCGAAGCACTTTACGCGGCGCACGACGACATCGCGGCTTCGCGTCATGGCTCACTACCGCTGTACCGAACGGACGCAACGCCGTCAGGCGCCGACGCTCCGCTTCCGTACACCCTGCACGGCAACGCACTCGTTGCCGAAGCTCTCGAGATTCTGAAGCAGACGCTCGACGAAAAAACCGCCGAGACCGTGCAGAACGCCGAAGCAGTGCGTGCCGCCGTAATGCGGCAATTCGCCACGGAGAAAGATTCGTCTCGCACTCTGCTTGCGACGGCAACGGATCTCGCTGGCGCCAGTTCGATGCACGATGATCCCGTCGGGTCAGCGTACTGGCTGCCGTTGTATCACATGCTGTCGCGCGATGACTCCATCTACCGTCGCACGGTGCGACGACTGGAAACAACTCCATCCGAGGCACCGCACGTAAACCTCGCAGCCCGTTGTGCCACGCTGATGGGTCCGGATGCAGGCAAAACGCTCGAATGGCTTCGTCGCGCTGACCTTGACGGCGGCTTCGCTGCAGAATTCGTCGACGAAGACGGACTCGCGATCGGCAATGGCGGCGACGCGTCGCTCTCAGCGCTGATCGCATATTCGGTGTGGTACGCAGTAAGCGTCCTAGGGGTGCCTGCCGGATGACGACGGTGTCATCCGAACGCTCTTATATTGGGAGACGCTGCGTAACCTCGGCGTGACCGCTCGGATGGCGAAATGGGTAGACGCGAGGGACTTAAAATCCCTTTCCCCGTAAAAGGGAGTGCCGGTTCGAGTCCGGCTCCGAGCACTTCAGTCGACCTGCGCTGGTGACGCATCCAGATCCGGACCGCCGCGCGGCCACCGATCTACAATGCCGCCTCCGACCTCGAACGCCGACGCAACTCGTCCGTCACCGCCGCTTTCTCGAACGAACGCTGCTGGATCTCGCCGCCGCGGACATGCTCTCGATCACGGCCCGAGCGGCGCGGCGTACCTCAGGCACCGCCGCGCAGTTTCGCCCGTGCTCGCAGTACCAGCCGTACCGATCGAAGTAGACCAGGTGGATGCGCTTCTCCGTCCCTCTACGCTCCAGCACCTTCCAGAGCTCCGTGACCGTCGTGTCAGGCCCGCAACTGAGCCACGGGTTGAGCGGCTGCAGGACATAGATTGACCGCTCAGCCGCCGCGGCCTGCTCGTCTGTCCGATGGCGCTTTCCAGTACCTTTCCGGTTCTTCAATAGTTTGACGGGCACGCTACAAGTCGTTGGGAATGCAGTACTTACGTGATAGTGCTTCGGGATATGTTCGGTATGCCTGAAGCTACCGACGTTTGTGGTTCAAGGCAAGCTGGACTGTGCAAAAGGTCTCCGGAAGCCGCCCAGCCGACCGACCCAATGGTAAGCACTGCGCGCGTTTGGCGCGCACCATGCGAAGTGATCCGTGAGCTTCGTCGCGAATAAACCTGGGAGGACCTGATGGACCGTGGCAACGACTTCCTCAAGACACAGATCCATTCTGCAGCAGCGCAACACTTTGCCTTCCTCAAGGCGCTCGAGGATCATGAGTCGCAGGCGGAGGACGCCCGGTACCGAGATCTCTGCACCCGCTACATAGCGACTATGCGCGACCATCAGCGCATGCTCGAGGATTATCTCAGCGAGCTCGGCGCGCCCAGCGCTGGCGTCCTCAAGCGCGCTATTGGCGTGACAGTTGGGGCAGCGAGAAATCTTGCCGACGCAGCGCGTGAGAGCGACTACGCTCGACTGCTTAGCGATGTAACCATGTCGCGCCAGGCTGAAGAGACGTTCAGGATCTTTCGCGATGGTGGTCGCAGCCTTGGCCTGCGTCACCTCGCCGAGATTTCGGAAATGGGGGAGCGCGATCACGATGCCTACAACCGCGACGCCAATCGTCTGGTGCAGCAGATGTTCGTGGAACGTGCCCGCCCAGCCGGTTCAGGCGCGACGGCGACTGCGTCTGTGGGAATTCACCGCTAGCCTTCGATATCCCGCAGGACCCGGCCACGATTCGCGAATCGCTGGTCGGACGGCGCGACCTTTCTTTCCCGGCCGAGTCTGTTGAACGGCGGGTGCTCCCAGCACCGCACCCGGGGCGCTAACTTGCGCGCATGACGGATGTCGTAGCGCTAGCCGCGGAGTTGCTTTCAATCCAGTCGTTTACCCGGGACGAGGGGGCGGCAATCGATTTCGTTGCCCGCTGGCTGGTTAACCTTGGCTGGAACGTTTCGATTCAGGAAGTCTCGCCCGGACGCGGGAATATCTGGGCGTCTCACCGCGGAGGCGGCGTTACGCTGTCGACTCACCTCGACACCGTACCACCATTCTACGCGCCGAGGCTCAGTGGAAACCGGCTCTACGGCCGCGGTGCGTGCGACGCCAAGGGTATCGCAGCGGCGATGATGGCCGCCGCGGAGCAGCTTTCGACGGATGGCGAAGATCGTGTCGATCTCCTCTTCGTCGTCGGTGAAGAGAAGGGCTCCGACGGTGCTCGTGCGGCGAACAATCTCGCCGCGACAAGTCGCTTCCTTATCAACGGCGAGCCGACTGAGAGCAAGCTGGCCAGTGGATGCAAGGGTTCGTTGCGCTTTGTCGTTCGTACTCACGGACGCGAAGCACACTC
>DATBNQ010000052.1:0-4624 GCA_036554185.1 Gemmatimonadaceae bacterium
CGGTTACACCTGGGTAAAGTCTTGCGCCGTGCGTGCAACGCACGGCGCAAGACTTGACTTCATCTACGTCTAACGCGCGCTCAGTACGCGAAGCAATACGCGCAGCCGTGCTCCTGCGCGCGCCCCAGCGCCCAGACGCCCGACGGTGCGACGTGTACGCCTGGCAGGACAGACGCGAGGAATTCCTTCTGTACGGCCTTGGGATCCTGCTGTGTCTGTTGCGCCACGGCGGCACTCATTGACATCAGCGCCGCACCACATGCGAAGAACATCACACCGTCCGCCTGAAGCTGATCGATGCCGATGCGGGCATTGCCAAGACCCGGCAACACAAAATCACCGGCTTTCGGCTGCCAGAAGATGTTGCGAACCGCGAGGGCCTTGGTCTCCGGGTCGGTGACCTTCGATGCTTCTCCGAGTTTGTACTTCTTCCACAGATTGTTTCCCAGCGCGAACGGAACTGCTTCGTGCCGTATGATCGCGACAACGCTGCAATCCTTTGCCGGCGTACCCGTGCTTGCATTGGTCGCCAGGAAAATCATGGGACCCAGGAAAGAAAACATGCCGTGCGGCTCGAAAATGTCGAAAACTGCGCGATGTTTTCCCTTGATCCCGGCGAACCATGAATCCGGATCGTCCGGGTTCGCAAACGTCGTTTCAGCTTCGGCGGACGCCGGCATCTGGAATGGGAGCGTCGCTACACCCACTGCACCCGCTCCTGCAGCCAGAGCGCCGAGGAAACGGCGCCGGCTGGTTCCGCCATTTTCGGAATTATGGGACATGATGAGGTTGGGTTGGAGGTGATTTTTGCCCGCGTTCGCTAAACTCTACGCGTTTAATTGCGATCCG
Source organism: Gemmatimonadaceae bacterium (assembly GCA_036554185.1). Taxonomy (GTDB): domain Bacteria; phylum Gemmatimonadota; class Gemmatimonadetes; order Gemmatimonadales; family Gemmatimonadaceae; genus Fen-1247. The sequence goes on from DATBNQ010000052.1 coordinate 850, forward strand.
CAACGTGTGCGTTTCGGTGTTTCGCGATCATTCTTCGATTGCCGACGGGGGCCCGGCCACCAGCCGCCAGTTGCACAGCCGCCATCGCTTGCCATTTTGAATAATATGACTAGATTAGTCATATGACAACGACCTCAATATCCGAATTGAAGGCGCACCTCAGCGCCTATCTGGACATCGTTCGTCAGGGGGATGAAGTGCTGGTTACCGATCGCGGCCGAGTGATCGCTCGGTTGGCCCCGGTCAGCGGGGGCGTTTCGGATGACAGCCGGCGGGACCTGCTGATCCGGAGTGGTCGAATCCGGCCTGCCACAGCTCGTCTCCCCAAAAGCTTCTGGGCCGCGCCGCGCCCGCGCGACGCCCAAGGGCGCTCGCTCTCCGCATTGCTTGACGAGCGAGCTGAGGGCTGGTGAGGTTCTGGGACTCCTCGGCGCTGGTAACGCTGGTTCTCGACCAACCACGTACCGCACAGGCTCGGCAGCTCCACACCGAGGATCCGGAGTTGGTAGTCTGGTGGGCGTCGTCGATCGAGTGCGCTTCTGCAATCGCGCGTCTGCACCGTGACGGCCAACTGACCGCGGCCGAAGAGGCGCAGGCGCGTGACCTGTTGACTACACTGAGGGCGAGCTGGTTCGAGGTGCAGGCCGGCGACGCGGTCCGTGACCAGGCGCTTCGCGTGCTACGGCTGCATCCGCTCCGCGCCGCCGACGCAATGCAGCTTGCCGCAGCGCTCGAGTGGGGTGGCTCCCCTCCACAGGGACAATTCGTTTCTTTCGACCAGCGTCTCAACGCCGCCGCTCAACGCGAAGGGTTCGTCACCGTGATGTGAGTGTGACGATGGCATCTTCTGTTGCGCGCTCGTTGTTATTCGTCCAATCGTAGTGCGACCGTGGGCTCACCGTCGACAATCACCGTACTCTCCACCGCAGCTGGTACCGCATAAAAGGCTTGCGAGTTGTTGACACCGGACGTAGAATCCCCGAACTCGCTATCGAGATCAGTAATGCTTTCAGATCACATCGGATGACGCGCGGTGATGAATTGCCGATAGGAGACTCATCCACATGATCGCGATGAAGATTGTCCGTTCATGGTTCATCCTCGCGCTCACCGCACTGCCCGCCGTCTCCCTCGCGCAGAATGCGCATCCAGTAGATCTCGCCGCCGCCCGCTCGCTGATCGCGCGAGTCGTTCCGAGCAACGCTGCCGACTTCGATGTCGCGGCGATTCCCGATAGCGCAGGGCTCGATGTATTCGAAGTTGCGAACGCCGGATCGCGCGTCATGCTGCGTGGCTCGTCCGGCGTGGCAATCGCGTCTGCACTCAACTGGTATCTCGAACATGTGGCCGGTGTGAATGCGTCGCTTCCACTCACGCCGATCACGTTGCCTACGCCGCTCCCCCGCGTAACGGTGCCTGTGCATGTATCTACGCGTTACCGCGTGCGCTACTTCTTCAACTACTGCACATTCTCGTATTCGATGGCGTGGTGGAACTGGAACGACTGGCAGCCGATGATCGACTGGATGGCGCTCAAGGGTATCAACGCGCCGCTCGCGGTCACGGGTCAGGAAGCGGTCTGGCGCTCGGTGCTCGGCGACTTCGGTTTCAGCCGCAAGCAGATCGGCGACTTCATCGTCGGGCCCGCGTATCTCCCGTGGGGCTGGATGGCGAACATCGACGGATTGGGCGGACCGCTTCCAGACAGCTGGATCGACAGTCACATCAAGCTGGAGCAACAGATCCTGTCGCGCGAACGTTCTCTTGGCATGACGCCGGTGCTTCAGGGATTCACTGGACACGTTCCACAATCGATCACGCAGGTGATTCCCGGCACGAAGATTCGTCGAACCGGAGACTGGTCGGCGGGGTTCTCCGGCACGTGGTTCCTGGATCCGCAGGATTCGTTGTTCCAGCGCATGGGACGAAAGTTTGTCGAGAAGCAGACCGAACTGTTCGGCACCGATCATCTCTACGCCGCCGATCCTTTCAATGAAATCGATCCTCCGTCCAACGACTCGACGTTTCTCGCCGAGATGGGCGGCGCGATCTACAACGGAATGCACTCGGCGGACACGAGCGCAACGTGGGTAATACAGGCGTGGTTCCTGGTCTACGGCAAGAAGTTCTGGCAGGATCCGCAGGCCGAAGCGTTATTGGGCGCGGTGCCTGACAACCACATGCTGGTGCTGGACCTGTGGGGCGACCGCTCGCCGGGATGGAAAGTGCGACACGCGTTCTACGGAAAGCCGTGGATCTGGAACGTGCTGTACAATTTTGGCGGCAAGGTAAGCGTCAACGGCGATCTGCCACAGATCGCCGCAAATCTGGATACGGCCATTCGCAGTCCCGAAAAGGGGCGCATGGAAGGACTCGGAATGACCATGGAAGGGTTGGGCACGAACCCGATCGTGCCCGACTTCGTCTTCGATCAGGTTTGGCGCGACACGGTGCCCGATGTGAATGCGTGGACGCGCGACTACGTCACGCACCGATACGGGCGTTACAACGCTTCGGCGTGGAGCGCGTGGCAGTTGCTTCTGGAGACGGCGTTCCGCTCGTCGGCGCAGACCGGGAATTTTCTCGCCGAGCGACCGCAGTTTTATGTGAAGGGGCGTGCGTACCGAACCGAGCCGATCGCACCGTACGATGAGCGCATAGTTGCGCGCGCGCTGGATTCGCTGCTGGCCGCGGCGCCCGCACTGGGCAAGAACGACGCGTACCGATACGATGTGGTGAATCTTGCGCGGCAAGTGTTGGGGCAGCTTGGCCTGCCGCTCGTGAATCAGTTGCAGGCGGCGTACGAGGCGAGAGATCGTGCGAAGCTCGTCGCGACCGAGGGAGAGATCGAATCGCTGTTGCGTGATCTCGATACGCTTGTTGGGACGCGACAGGAGTTTCTGCTGGGTCGCTGGATTGCTGACGCGAAGCGCTGGGGCACGACCGATGACGAGCGACGGCTGTACGAGTGGAACGCGCGCAACATCATCACACTCTGGGGCAACAAGTGCACCGAGGGTGAGAACGATGATCTGAATCTGTACGCGTTCAAGGAATGGGAGGGAATGTTCACTGGTTATTTCCTGCCGCGATGGGAAGTGTTCTTCAAGGATCTGAACGCGTCACTCGGTAGCGGGAAGCCGTTCGACCGCGCGCCGTTTGCTGTCGCCTCGTGCAAGTGGGAGCAGAGCTGGTCGCACGCAGAGACACCGACATTCAGAACGAAGCCAGCGGGTGACGCCGTGAAAACTGCGGAGCAGCTGGTGAAGAAGTGGCGGCACTGATCGCGCGCACGGCCTCCATCGCGTGCTGTTGTCGTCAGCGCCAGCCGAGTGCCGGCGCGATGTGCGTAAGGATCGCCTCGATGACGTGTGCGTTGTAATCGACGCCAAGTTGGTTGGGAACTGTCAGAAGTAGCGTGTCGGCTGCAGCGATCCCCTCGTCATTCCGTAGTTGCTCGACGAGTATGTCGGGCTCGGCGGCATAGCTCCGGCCGAAGATGGCGCGCGTCTTCGCATCGATGTTGCCGATCTGGTCTGCGTCGTCGCTCTCGTGCCCGAAGTACGCGCGATCCATGTCGCTGACGAGCGGAAAGATGCTGCGACTGACGGAGACGCGCGGCTCGCGCGCGTGGCCGGCGTCCTTCCACGCAGCGTGAAACGCGCGGATCTGCGCAGCCTGCTGGACATGGAATGGCTCGCCAGTCTCATCGTCCTTGAGCGTGGAGCTCTGCAGATTCATGCCGAGTTTCGCCGCCCATGCCGCCGTGGCGTTG
>DATBNQ010000109.1:0-4835 GCA_036554185.1 Gemmatimonadaceae bacterium
CGGACAATATCGCAACGTTCAGATTCGTGGTCAAATATGTCGCCCAGCAGTTCGACCTCGTAGCGTCGTTCATGCCGAAGCCGATCTTCGGACAGAGCGGCAGTGGGATGCACACGCACCAGTCGCTGTTTTGCGGGAACGAGAATGCGTTTTACGATCCAAAGGGGCAGTACGAGCTTAGCGAGACAGCACTTCATTATATCGGCGGGCTCCTCAAGCACGCGCGCGCGTGCACTGCGATTACGAACCCACTCGTCAATTCGTACAAGCGCCTGCTGACGGGCTACGAAGCTCCGGCAAACGTCGCCTGGTCGATGCGTAACCGGTCGCCGATGCTCCGCATCCCCGCGCGTCGACAGGTCGGTACACGTGTCGAGCATCGCGCGCCGGATCCTTCGGCCAATCCATATCTCGCCCTCGCTGTGATGCTCGCGGCTGGTCTCGATGGGATCGAAACACGCGCCGACTACCGCGAGCCGGTCAACGAAAATATTCGCGAGATGTCACATCGTGAGCGGCGCCGGCTGCGGATCGACGATCTGCCGCATGACCTCAACGAAGCGTGCGACGAGCTCGAGAAGGACGACGTCATCTGCGGCGCGCTCGGTCCCCACGTCACGCGCCACTTCCTCGCCGCCAAGCGCGAAGAATGGAGCGAGTACATGACGCAGATAAGCAAATGGGAACTGGACAGCTATCTGGCCAAGTACTGACTGTTCAGTCGAACTTCCCGATAAGCGGTGACAGTGTCTTTCGATGTCGTCATTCCCGCGAAAGCGGGAATGACGACTAGCCAGACAGTGTGGGGTTTACATGGTGAGCGCTGGTTGCGCGTGGATGCTGAACGTGCCGACGATGCGGTCTTTCGCGACTCGGGTTATTACCACTGTCCCGCGAGTACCCGCCAGATACAACAGTCCCACGCGCACCGGTAACGTATCGTTGAACTTCTGCTGGCTCATGCCGAACAGCGCAGCGCCGGCACGATACGGTGCCACGTTCCGCGTCGGTAATCCCACGCGCACTTCGTAGTTCCGCGGCTTGGCGAGCTTGCCCGTCGGTGCATACAGCATGACGATGAACACGCGGTCCGTAGCAGCAAGTGGCAGCATCGGTTGCTCCGGACTCCGTGGCGCGCACCAGACTTCGTGCGCGTCGAAACCCGCCGGCGCCATGTTCAGCGTCGCACCGCGAATGTAGGTAGTCTGCGCACTGTCGATCGACTGAAACGTCGCGATTCCGTCGGCAAAAACCTGGCACGACCCGTCTTCGCGGAACTCTCCAGTGACTTCCACGCCAACACCGCTCCGTGGATGCGGCGATTGCGCCGAAAGCAGGAACGGAAACAAAGCGAGCACCGCTCCAAGGCGGATACAACGGTCCAATGGTCGCGGCAATGATGAATCATCAGTCATGCGCCAAGATCGTACAGCGGAATGAACGTAGCGTTAGCACGATCGAACACGTTGGTCCAAAATCAATCATTCGACTGGACCGGGCAGAGTTTGCCTGATGGAAGGCGAGGCTTGCTGCGTGCCGAAAAACCGCCTTGGAGCACACATTTTGCCCTTGATGCCGTGTCTCTTCTCTCGAGGAAAAACCGATGGCCGGTTCGTTGCTCGAGTCCCTTGTCGGACTCGTGAATCCTTCGTTTGTGAGCAGGATGGCTGGTCAGTTAGGAGAGTCTGACGGTGCCGTGGCTGCCGGCATGCGGTCCAGCTTTGCGGCAATACTCGCCGGACTCCTGGGCAAGGCGAACGACACGGCGGCAATGCAACAGGTTTGCAATCTTATCGGAGGTCGCGCCGACACTACCGCCAATCCCGCCGCGCCGGAGATCACGACGGTAGCACCAGCTGCGTCCTCGTTGCTGCCTACGCTCTTTGGCGGAAGAACCTCGACCGTCGCCGACATCGTAGCGCAACAGGCGGGATTGAAGCTCGGTTCCGCAACGTCATTGATGTCCATGGCGACGCCACTCGTACTCGGCGTCCTTGGCGAGAAGGCCGGCAACGGTAATGCTGCGAGCCTTGCAAGTACTCTGCTCGCCCAGAAGGATGAGATCCTGCACGCACTGCCAACTGGACTCGGAAGCATGCTCGGACTTGGTGGCGTTGGAGAGTTTGCCAACAATGCCGGAACAGGATTTTCGACTCCCGCAGCCGCCGCGACCATTCCCCGCGTGCCTGATCCGGTTGCAACATCCGGAAATAGATGGTTGATCCCGCTCGTCACCGTCATCGTCGTACTTCTTATTCTGTGGTTTTTTTACGGGCGCAACAGGGAGCCTGAGAGTGTGCCCGCGTCGCAGACCATGCACAACGCCATTGATTCCACGTCGGCTGCAGCGAGATACGTGTGACAACGATGGGCCGGAGCGTTTGCGGAAGTAAGAAGGCCGGGCCGCGACATGATGCATGTCGCGGCCCGGCCTTTTCGTTTCTCCAGCTCTATACGAGCTCGGCGGCGATTCGCCGCCCGACATAAATACCGATGCCTGTTCCCACCATCGAAATCATGAACGCTGTCATCGTGCCGACGTATGCGCCGAGCCACCAGCCAATGCTTCCTCCGACGAACGAACCCATGAACCCAAGAATCTTTGCCATACAGGTCTCCATATAAGGCGGGCGACAATCGACCTCGACAGGCCACGGCGTCCTCTCTCAATGACGCCATACGATCATTTTCGGTAACCACGATCGCATGGCCGGCGTGGCGGCGAAGGCGTAGATTCACCAGCAATGAATCCGCCGCGCCAGGAACAGGCGTACTCCACAAAACCACCAACCGCTATCCCCGCCGACGATGTAGCCATCGTAAGGCGAATTGCGGAGGGCGACGAATCGGCACTTGCCATCCTGTATGATCGGTGGGCACAGTCCGTCTATTCGCTGGTGGCTCACCTCCTCAAAGACGCCGATGGCGCGGAGGACGTCGTGGAGGAGACCTTCTGGCAGGTTTGGCAGCGCGCGTCTTCATATGATGTCTCGCGCGGGACCGTCCGCACGTGGCTTCTCACGATCGGCCGAAGCCGTGCGCTCGACCGTCTGCGCAGCCGCAAGAGGAACCACGAGGATATCTCGGCTGATCTGAGCCTCGTTCGTGACCCAAGCTCGGATCCGTCGCAGGAAGTCGAAGGCGCCGAACGCCGGCAACTGGTCTACGCGGCGCTCATCGAGCTGCCGGACGAACAACGACGCGCTCTGGAGCTCGCCTACTTCCGGGGATTGAGCCAATCGGAGATTGCTGACTTCCTCGGAGAGCCGCTGGGAACCATCAAGACCAGAATGCGCCTCGGGATGCAGAAGCTGCGCGACAAGTTGATCGTCCTGCGAGAGAGCAGAGCATGAGCGACGACGAAAGGAACAACGGGCTACCCGAATCAGCAAACGCTCCGGAATCCTCCGACGGAACGATGTCGGGCCATCCCGCTGCTGCTGGACCAACCGATGACGCGGAGCCGCGCTTCGACGTCGCCGGTGCGGCGCTTGGAGCGCTCGATCGTGCGGAAGAGGCGGAGCTCTACGCTGCCGCCGCGGGCGATCCAGCGATTTCTTCCGAACTAGCCGCCATGGAAGCTGTGGCCGCCGAGCTTGCTCGGCTCGCACCTGTCCAGCCGATGAATCGCGGCCGGTCGGCGGGTGTTCGTTCGCGCCTGGTTGCACGCGCCGCCGGAACCCACGTGGGCCGCCCCGCGTCGCGGACCTCGCCGCCATTGCGAGATACCGACGGGCCGGCCACCCGACCTGCGACCAGAGCATCTGGCGCGCGACCCCAGCTTTCAACTCCGTCGCGCGGCCCGTCCGCGCCCGCGTCGGCCGCAACCGGTTCGTCAGCGGTGGGACGAAAGCTTACTCATTACGTCCCGTTCGAGCCGCCGTCGCGGGCTGGTCTCGAGCGCGTCATCGGGATGGTCGCGCTTGCGGCAGTGCTGGTGATTGCCGCGTTCGGATTGTACAACTGGCGAACCAGATCGAGCTCCGAAAATGCGGGCACGGCGATATCGACACGCGATTCGAGTCTTGAAGTTCAGGTCGCGAGCCTGCGGGCGTCCGTTGCGCAGAAGGACAGCCTTATTGCCGCTCTGACCGGAATGCGTACGCGCGTCATCGATCTGGTGGGTTATAACTCCGTGGATCCGATGGCTCGGATGTTCTGGGACCAGAAATCCCAGATGTTCATCATGTACGCATCACACATAAAGCAGCCCCCGCCTGGAAAGACGTATCAGGTCTGGCTGATAGCGCGCGGCGTCCGGTCGCCCGTTTCCGCCGGGACCTTCATGCCCGACTCAACTGGCTCGGCGATCATGGCGACCAAGCACTCTATGGAGCCCGGCACGTTGCGCCGAATCGCCGTGACCGAGGAGCCCATGGGCGGAATGCCCGCTCCCACCGGGCCGGTCGTGTTCACCGGGGTTGGGAAGTAGCCTTCGAACGATCGTTCGGGTCGGGTTGGAGCGCCTGATCCGAGGCCAGCTCGCCGACGTCGCTCGGAGCGTACACTCGCCGCAGCCGCTGAACCGCCTCGAGTGACGCCATGCAGAACGTGCCCCAAGCTGCGCCGATGATCGCCCCACCGAGCACGTCTGTCGGGTAGTGGACGCCTAGGTATACTCGGCTCGTACAGATGGCGACCATGACCACAACGGCCAGGAACTGTGTGATCAGGCGGACGAGGCGCCGGTCGGTCAGGCTGGCAGCCAGGAAAGCGATCGTACCGTACACGATCACGGCGTTCATGGCATGACCCGAGGGAAATGAGCTGCTCACGACGTTTGTATCCCAAGCGAAGATGTGGGGACGTGGCCGGTGGTAATGCAGTTTGAGCAG
>DATBNQ010000145.1:0-20454 GCA_036554185.1 Gemmatimonadaceae bacterium
CATCTGATGATGTATATTTGCGCCATGGGCATCGCTATCGCGCCGGCAGCACCAGATGGGGTCGCTCCGTTCCGCTATGTGGGCGGTGACTGGAGCGTTGACTTCGTCAATACCGCAAACTGGCCCGGTCGCCGGCTGGACCGCTTCACCGGGTACGCCAGAGTCCTCGAATGGGCGGAGGGCGCGGGCGCCGTCTCGGCCGCGACGGTCTCTTCGCTTCGCGCTCTCGGTGAGGAATTCCCGGCCCGCGCCGTTCGTGTACTCGCCGAGGCCGTGCAACTCCGCCAGCTGCTCGAGCGACTCTTCTACCGTATCTCGCAACACCAACCCGCCCCGGACGAGATTGCGGCGCTTAACGAGCAATGGCTCAGCCGCTCCCTTGCAGATCTCGCACTGCTGGACCGCGGTGATGGAACTCTCGGGCTTGGCTGGCCCCGCGCAGACACCGCGCTCGAGTCCCCGCTCTGGGTCGTGGCGCGGGCGACGGCCATGCTCCTCGCATCGGGTGACGCGCCGCGCATCCGGCGTTGCGAGGGTGATGGGTGCGGTTGGTACTACGTCGATCGCAGCCGCAATGGATTGCGTCGTTGGTGCGAGATGGAAACCTGCGGGACCCGCATGAAGTCACGCCGCCGCGCCGAGCGGACATCGATATCGCATGCCACGGGCGACGAACGGCAGCCTGCACCGTCCTGAGTACGTTTCGCGCGCAATCACACGCCGTTCGCCATGCATTCGCGGCCATTCGGCTCCCTGGCGTGTCGGCTTCATCCTTAGAGGGTATTCTCAGTAGCAGGCCTGAGCCGTAAGTTCGCCACCATACCACTCGCACAGTTCCGGGGCGGATCCATGACGACAGTGCAACGTGTTCAACCGAAACGAACTATGGGAGAAGCCCCGGCGAGTCCGGAAAGTCCGGTGAGTCCGGTGAGTCCGGCAATTTCGCATGTGCCAGCCGACACGACAACGGTTCTCTCGGCGCTTGTGGTCGACGACGAGGCGATCGCACGTGATGGCCTCGGCCAGATTCTCACATCGCTCGGCGGCATCGAAGTTCTTGCGGGCTGCCGAAATGGTCGCGATGCAATTCGCACGATTCACTCCCGCCGACCCGACGTCGTCTTCCTCGACGTCGAGATGCCGGACGTCAACGGGATCGATTTGGTTCAGGCGCTGTTGAAAGACACGCCCGCGAACGAGCTTCCAATCTTTGTCTTCGTCACTGCGTACTCTGCGTACGCGATCGAAGCGTTCAACCTCGGCGCATCGGACTATCTCGTAAAGCCTTTCACCGACGCCAGGATCGCACGGTGCATGGATCGCGTGCGGCGCATGCACGCACGCATCCGAGCGGAGAAGCTCAGCAACGCGGTTCTATCGCTCGCGAGAAACGACTTCGCGATCCCAGCGGCTACCAATGCCGCACCGAGAAGCTACGTGCAGCGCATTCTCGTCCCGCACGGCGTGCGAACAGTCGTGGTGCCCGTCAACACCGTTGACTGGATCGGTGCGGACAATGACTACATAGTCATCCACTCGCAGGGAAAGACACACCTGCTTCGCGGAACGCTCGGCGCAATAGAAGAGGATCTCGATCCGCAATGCTTTGTTCGCGCGCATCGGTCAATACTCGTGAACATCGAGCAGATCGCCGAGCTTCGCCGCGATCGCGATGGATCGGCCGCGTTAGTGCTGCGTGACGGTACGCGGCTTCCTGTTGGGCGTAGACGCTACGACGACATCAGGGACCGGCTCGGCAGCCACGCTGTACCGCGGATGGCGGGAAACAGCGAGCACTGATCCCGGCGCTTCGGCTGTCTCACCGACGTCGGCCGTGCGCCACGGCACACATACGCGCACGCTCACGCCGCCGCGCGGATCGTTCGAGATCGTGAGCTTGCCGACATCGCCGTAGAGCCGGTGCAGACGCTCCTCGGTGTTGTTGAGCCCAACTCCACGCCGCCCCACGCGACCGCCCTGCAGACTCGGGCCATTGTTCCAGACCGTGATGCATACCGTATCCCCGGACGAATGTGCGGAGACGACGACCGTTCCGCCATTCACACTGCGTGCGATCCCGTGACGGAGCGCATTCTCCACGAGCGGCTGGAGCAGCAGAGTGGGCACCAGCGCATCCTGCGTCTCGGGAGCAATCTCCCAGAGCACCGTGAGCCGATCCGCGAATCGCACCAGCTCGATCGCGAGATATTGTTCGATCAGCGATATCTCATCGCGCAACGGGCGCTCGTCGGTGCCACCGCTGTCGAGGACGCTGCGAAGTACGTTGCCCAGCAGGACCGTCACACGAATTGCCTCGTCGGCATCGCGCCGAGCGAGCAGCGCGATCGTGTGCAGTGCATTGAAGAGCACGTGCGGATGCAACTGTGCACGCAGTGAGTGAAGCTCCGCGCGCGCAAGCTGAGCCTCGAGCGCGAGTGTGCGGTTCTCGCGCTCACGCTCGTGCTTGGCGTAATCCAGCGCGAGGCTCGTAGCGAGCGTCGCCGCGTAAAGCACGAGAGTCATGACCACCGACCCGACGAACAGCGATTCCATGACACCACTCGAGAGCCTGAGTGGCGACGGACGAAACTCAACGATCGACCACGCATAAACCGTCGCGTAAATCGCAGTCGCAACGATCATGAGCCCAACGTGTACAGCCACCGCGCGCATCGTTGGCCGCGGTATCACGGGGAATCGTTTCGCCAGCGCGAAGATTACCGGCGTGAGCGGAACCCACACGTACCAGCCGGGACACTCGATCGCAAGCGCGCGCCAGAACGCTATCGGATGACCCTGCGTTCCAGCCGCGACGTACGTCGAGTAGGCCGCTACGAGCGCGGGGAGCGACCATATCGCGAAGATCGTTCCCCATCTGATACCGGCTCGTTCCGGCTTCGCTGAAGGAGTCACGACGGTCGAGGCCAGGTTGGCGGTCTCTGCTGCCGGAGTAGTGGCACTCAGCATATCGGAAAACTACCCGGCTGGATAGCCGACTGCTGGCGTCACGGCTTCTTCCTGACGATTACCGGCGGCTTGAACTCGTTCTGGTCCATGGTCGGGTTGATCTCGACGTTGGTGATGACGGTGGTTTGCGCTGGCGTTCCGTTGGTCGTCGTCTCGACGCTGGTAGGGAACCGGAGGCCGCCGAACGCCTTGTATTGACGGAAGTGAGTCGAGAATTTCAGCATCCGGCCATTCACGAGTCTGGTGCCTTCCCAGACTACGGGGAGATACGTCACCGGATCTAGGTAGTAGTAGTCCACATATCCGCCGCCGCCGTTCAGAATCACCTGCAGTTTGTAGGCATTCTTTCCATCGACGAACGAGCGGCCGACCAGAGAGACCTTGTTCTTCCCCGCTGCGGGATCGATGAGCGGCCCGTCGAACTCCGCTTCGATGGCGACGTTCCGCGTGTCCAGCGCGTTCATGATCTGCACTCCGCCAGTGTCGGCGATGAGTGCCTGCCACGCTCTGGTTCCATCGTACCCGCGCGCGTAATGTGCGCGAACGATCAGCATGTCCATGCGCAGCATCGCCGGTCGAGACTGGTCGATGGTCGCGGTTCCGACCGCTCGCCCGACCTGGATTTTGGCAGTAGTGCGTAACGTTCGCACCGCTGCGATTTTTTTTCTGCCACCGCGACCCGCCGCGTATTTTGCCAGCAGACTTTCGACAGTCTGACCGTGCGCAGCTCCGAGTGGGACGGCGAGGAGTGCGCCGAGCATTGCCGCTGTCCTGATGCGCATCAAGTGGGTTCTCACAGTTGGAGGTCGTCGCGGTGGGTCGTATCAATGACCACTGAAGATACGCCGTGAATCCCGCTCAGTCCCGTGAACGCCCGCTGTCATTCCAGCGAGAGATGGAATCCAGATTATCCCTCCGCCCCTGGATTCACATCATCACCCGGCCAACTGTTCTCCGGAGGCCTTATGAGCTCGTGCTCCTCGCACGGATCACAGGGCCCTTTGTCGGCCGCCAGCTCCGCCGGCGGCTCGATCTCGGTCTTGATCACGAGTGGCTCCTTGACCGGCGGCGATGATTCGCCCAGCGCTTCTCCGAGATGTTGGACCCGCTCCGCAATCGCCGCCGCATTTTCCGCGTCGGGGGTGGTGAGAAGAATATGAAAAGTGTCTCGTCCCTCGGATGCGATGAGATCGGAGGTACGTAGTTCCTGACACAGGCGCCAGAGCAGCGCGCGTCGCGCTCCATCGGCGCCACCGCTGACGGCGACGCGAATTACACGAACGAGAGTGTTTCTGCGACGGGCGCGACGCTGCTCCCAGTTCTGGATAATTCGGAAATAGGGGATGTTCGGCAAGCCAGTTGCGACATCGGTGAGTGCTCTTCCCAGGAACGTATCCACGCGTCAGACCCTCTCGGTACCAAATAGCGCTAGCACCTTGCAGGAAACGGGCACAGAGCGGCGATCAGGGGCTATCGCACGAGTAAATCTTTCGAACGATAGTTCATATCCGGTCTGGAGGCTCAAATCTCCGGTGACCGTGTACTTATAGTGTAGCTTCACGATGAACGATCCCATGCGGAGGATGTTTTGACAAAGCAGCACAGGACCTGGTTAACCGGAATTGCAGGACTCTCGCTGGCGGTTGCTGGCGGCATGGTGGCTTGCAGCAAGCCGGCTGGCCCATCCGCGGATCTCTCTCGCGATCTGGACGCGGCTTCGTCTAATTCTGCGTCGGCACTCACACTCGCCCCGACGAGCAGCGGGCACCGCGATGTGATTTCGGCCGTGGAGCAATCCCCCGCTGCGCGCAGGGCCCCATCGGCTGCGCGCGCACAGCTCGTCTCGCGACAGACACCGGTTCCGCCTCCGCCAGCGGCTGTTCCGCAGCCCGTGACGCAACCCGTAGCCCCAACGGCCGCAGTGGCGACCGTGCCGTCCGCGGTGTCTCCCGCAACTGCAGAGCCCTCACCGAGCAAGCGGCCAACGCAGATGCAGCCGGCTCAGACGGGTCGGTACAAGACGGAGGCCGAGGTATTCAGGAACGCGCCATTCCCGATCAACCCGTAGGCGAGGGGTAAAGTCCAGCGGCACCGAACTGCGCCGCTTTCAACCAGCTCTTTCAGCTGGCCGACCGTCACTGGCCAGCGCGTCCTGACTCCACGAGCACAAAAAAACCGCGCACCGACCGCTCAGAGTTTTTCCCTGAGCGCGTGTGCGCGGTCCATGTCCTTCAGAAACGTTGGCGCGGTCTGCTGGATCAGATACTTGATCTCCGTCACGTTCGTCGACCGCATCGCTCCGACCATGCGGTAGAGCGTCGCTCTCGAGCGACGCTCTACTCCGTCCAGATACTCGCGATCGACGTCGCGGCCCCGTGGGCCAGCTACATCATCTTGCCCTGGATGGCCTTGATTCGGTCCAGGTGGGCCTGAACCTTCGGCTCCGCCGCCGTCAAAGCCGACTTGAGCTCGGCGTTCTGCGCCGCACTCTCATCTCGCTTGATCATGTCGAGCACGTACTGGTGACCCGCGACCTGCGCATTCACGTAGGCCGAGTCAAACGCTGCTCCCTTTGCTGCGGCGCTGAGCGCTGCCCCAGTTGACTGGTTCATCGCGTTGATGGAGTCTGCCGCAGCTGCGTCGGGAGTGATGTTGAGCTTCTTTGCGAGCGCGTCGCCGCTCTTCAACATCGCCGTGTGCGCGACAACCATGTCGTGGGCGAACGATTTCACGGAAGCACTCGTCGCCTTGGACTCGGCGAGTTTTCCGGCGTCGATCTCGCCCTGGTTCGCCGCTGCAAGCGTCGCGAGGATCCCGGCGTCGGTCACCGGAGCGGGCGCCGCTGCTGCGGCGTTCATCGAGGTGCTCGACCCTGCGCCGGCGCTCATCGAGGTGTCGGCGGCTGCCACCGTGGTATCGGCCGCGTTCTCGCTTTTCTTGCATGCTCCTAGCATCGTCACGGCGCCGAGCGCGAGCGCAAATGCGGTTTTTCTTGTCACACGTACCATGGTTGCCACCTCTTCGGGTTTGCTGGTATGTCGATGGGCCTGCAACCCGAAGAAAGTGGCAAAATCCGTGCTAATTACCTGTACTACTCCGCTTTGTGCGTCAGCTCGACGTCCACCGATAGTTTGACTTCGTTGGAAACCATGACGCCGCCGGCCTCGAGCACCTGATTCCATGTAAGGCCGAAATCGCGCCGATCGATGCGAACGGTCGCGCTGAAACCCGCCCGGTCGCTGCCCCAGGGGTCGCGACCAGAGCCTTCGCGGCTGACTTCCATCTCTATCGGCCGAGTGACGTCGCGAATGGTCAGGTCACCCATGACGCGGAAGTCGGTGTCGCCCCGCGACTTTACCGCGGTGCTGACGAACCGGATTTTGGGGAATTTCTCCACGTCGAAGAAGTCCGGCGAGCGGAGGTGAGCGTCGCGTGCGTCGTCGTGAGTGCTTACGCTGGCAGCTCCGATCTCGACCTTTATTTTGGAGCCTTCAAGCGTACCGTCGGTCTCGACCGTTCCAACGATGTCGGTAAAGCGGCCCTTCACCTTCGAGATCATCAGGTGGGTAACGGCAAACTCGACGCCCGAATGTGCAGGGTCGATCTGCCACGTGCCGGCCTGGCTCCGGGTAGCGGTTCCAGCGGCGTCAATAGTAGCGGACATCTCTTTTCTCCAAGAATGGCTTGAGGGTTTCAACGAGGAAGAGTCAAGTTGGGATTCAATAACTCTATTTAAGTTACTATATTTGAGTAAGCAACTATTGTCAATGCCAACTCTTGGATATACTTACACATTATGAGCCAGGAATCGATTTGCCCGCGGTATCACAAGGCGGTCGAGCTGATTGGACGTCGCTGGTCCGGGGCGATCATCAGCGCGATGCTTGGCGGCAAGACGCGATACCATGAGATCAGGGAATCCGTCCCTGACATCAGCGACCGGATGCTCGCCGAGCGTTTGCGTGAGCTGGAGGCGGAGGGTGTGGTTGTACGACAGGTGTTTCCGACGACTCCGGTCCGGATAGAGTATGAGTTGACGGCGAAGGGGCGCGCTCTCGAGGCGACTATCGCCGCGATCGAGAATTGGGCCAATGAATGGATCGAGCCGTCGACGGTGGCCGCGGGAGCAGAAGAGCACTGATCCATGCAGCCAGGCGCCGTCACAAGTCGCGACGGCTTGGTCCTTGAAAGACCGGATTGCGGCATGATCCGATGACCGCATCCGAACCAATTCGCCGCAGGCCCAGCATCGGCCGCGCGCTCAGCAGCCGCAACTACCGCCTCTTCTTCAGTGGCCAGACGGTCTCGCTGGTTGGAACATGGATCACGAGGATAGCCACGTCATGGCTCGTCTACCGACTCACCGGCTCGGCTTTTCTGCTCGGGCTTGTCGGCTTCTGCAGTCAGATTCCAACGCTGATTCTCACACCGTTCAGCGGCGTGCTGATCGATCGATGGAACCGTCACACGGTTCTCGTCGTTACGCAGGTGTTGTCCATGCTGCAATCGCTCGCGCTCGCGATTCTCGCATTCGCCGGAATCATCACCGTCACCGAGATCCTGATTCTTCAGCTGGTACAGGGGTGCATCAATGCATTCGACACACCAGCGCGGCAGGCTTTCGTCGTGGAGATGGTGGAGGATCGCACTCATCTCTCCAACGCGATTGCACTCAACTCGACCATGGTGAACGCGAGCCGAATCATAGGCCCTTCGATCGGCGGCGTGTTGATCGCGCTGGCGGGGGAGGGATGGTGCTTCATGCTCGACGCAATCTCGTACATCGCGGTGATCGCCTCATTGCTCATGATGCATCTTGCAGCTTCCGAGCACGAGCCGCGAACCACGCATGTCCTCGACGAGATGCGAACGGGGCTGCGATACATCAGAGAATCGCTGCCGATCCGTACCGCTCTCATCCTGCTTGCGATAGTCAGCATGATGAGCATGCCGTACACCGTACTCATGCCGGCAATTGCGACACAGACGCTGCATGGTGGTGCACACACACTCGGCTTTCTGATGACTGCGTCCGGTGTCGGTGCGCTTGTGGGCGCGCTGTATCTCGCATCACGACTTTCGGTGATCGGGCTCGAAGATGTGAGCGCCGCAGCCACGGTGTGCTTCGGGCTCGGTCTCATCGGATTCGCGCTTTCGCGTCAGCTCTGGCTCTCGCTCGCGATTCTGCCGATAGTCGGAGCGGGCTTCATGGTGCAGATGGCATCCATCAACACGATAATCCAGACGCTGGTGGAAGAGCGTCTGCGCGGGCGTGTCATGGCGTTCTACGTAATGGCCTTCCTCGGCACGGCGCCGATCGGCAGTCTCCTTGCTGGAATCGTGGCGGCGCGAATCGGTTCCGAGTATACGATCCTGTTCGGTGGATCAGTCTCGGTCGTCACCGGGTTGTGGTTTGCGTCGCGACTTCCGAAGCTGCGCGCTGTGATGCATCCGATTTACGCCCAACACGGTATCATCGTCGCACCGTGATGGTCGAGCGGGGACGAACGCCGTCATCCTCGCTTTCGCGAGGATGACAATTATGCGCGAGCTACGGGTGAGGTAGTCGCGGACCCGGGAGGCTGACGAGCACGCCGGTCACGACCAGAACGAGCCCCGCAAAGAACAGCTCGCGAGTTGCGCTGCGATGAATGTCGCGGGCGGCGTCTTCGGATCCCAGACGCGGCCGCATGCGCCGCCAGTTCCATGCACCAAGCAATACGACTATTGCGACGAGCACGAGCTTGATGTCGAGCGCGTAGCCGTACGATGTGGTCCACAGCGCCGCAACGAACTTTAGGTGGCGCCATGCAGTTGTGATGCCGGTAATCACGAGCAGGAGTGACGCACAGATCGCGACCGGGGAGAACGTTCCAACCATGTCGGCGACGAGCGAGCCGCGATTTTCAGATGAGAGGTCGCTTCGCAGGATCGCCGGAAGACCAGCAACGACGAGCACGAACAGTGTACCGATCCACAGTGACGCTGCGACTTCGTGCAGTGGGTTTACGAGTGCCGCCCATCGACCGGAAGTGATGTTCTGAAGTGCGTAGCAGACGCCAGCCAGGGCTGCAACAATCCACCCCGCGCGGATCCGCTTGATCGCAACTGCGAACGACACGAGGAAGATAAGCGCGAAGCCGAAGGCGATTATGTATCGATTGCCGCCGGCGGCCAGCGCCGCGGAGAAGGTGATTCCCTTGCCGGCCGCGCGCGCGGAGATGCCCATGAAGAGGTTGAGCAGCATGAACAGCGTGCCGATGACTCCGATACGCGCCGCTCCGACTTCGGCCAGGCCGAGCGAGGCGCTCGTCGCGCCATCAGCGCTACGCCTCGAAGCGTTGGTACGGAGCAGGACGAGCCAACGGAAACCGAGGGCTCCGAATATTCCGAAGTACGCGAGGAACCCAGCGTATTCGAGGGCCAGCCCGGAAGCGGTAATGCGTTCCTCGGCGGCTTGCAGAAAGGGATAGATGGTCACCATGGAAAATTTACGAACCGGACTCTCGAAGTGTTGGGCGCCGAGGCATTTGGTGTAATGATGTCATCCCCGCGACAGAGAGAATGACAACCACTTGATTAGTGTCGCGTCTAAACGCCTGTCGCGGCGGGGTGCCACGCGGTATTGTTTACTTGTGGGAGAGGCCTACAGCGCCTCCCGGCAGGTTACCTTGCTTTCCCGGAGACTGTATGAAAGCGTCACTGTTTGTCGGGTTGCTCGCGATCGGCGCATGTGCGAGCAGTGGAAGCCCAGCCAGCAACGTAGGAAATCCCGGCGGCGGGGATGCGGATGCCAACGTTCGGAATGTCGAGATCAATGGTGGCCAGGCATTCCCGGGATCTGTCGAGATTAGTGCGGATGCGCAGTCTCGCACACCGGCTACGTGGCACGACGTACAGGCATCACCCGCGCGTACGTGGCAGTATCTCCCGATCGCGTACAGCAAGCTCGGTCTCGCGATCACCCGGTACGATTCCGTGTCGCACATCATCGAGGGCGAGCGGTTGCGTTCGAGGTCCGCGTTTGGCGGCAAGGAACTTTCGTCGATGATGGACTGTGGTGACGTGGCCGGCATGCCCAACGTGACCCGTTTTGAAGTGAACATACAGGTGCGCACAGGCCTGCGCGGATCGGGCAACAGCAGCAGTGTGGCGAGCGTCGTGACGGCGACTGCGAAACCTGGAGGAGTTGCTGGCGATCTGATGCCGTGTACCGTCAACGCGACCGCCGCGGATCGTGTGGCGGCGGCGGTTGTGGAAGCGCTCGCTGCCGCGAAGTAACAAAACAGCGGGGAACCGACAATTGCTGAAGACGGAGCGTGCGCGATCGTGCACGCTCCGTTTTTCGTATGTGCAACATCAGATGAGCCATCTATCATATCGCTGACAGCTTGCTCGTAATCCTCTCGACAGCTTCGGCGGTGTCGAGCAATCGTCAAACCGTCGTCCCGCTTAAGGGCGTGATGACGATTGGCTTCGCCCGCAGCCGCCGGGGCCTTACTCCGTCAGCAGGCCGAGCTTCAGGGCGAAGGCGATGTACTCGGCGCGGTGTGTGAGTCCAAGTTTGTCGCCGATCCGTTGTTTGTAGGTATCTACAGTTTTGGGGCTGATGAAGAGGCGCTCGCCGATCTCGGGTGCCGAGTAACCCTGCGCCGTCAGCCGCAGTACGTTCTGCTCTCGATCGGTAAGGCGCTCGAATCTTGCACGCTCGGCGTCGAGCGGATTCTTCTTCGTCACGCCCTGCGCCAGAATCCTTGCCGCACTCGGGCGAATGAACATGTCTCCGCTCGCGACGGTGCGCACCGCGTCGACCAGTTCGCGATCGGCAGCGTTCTTCATGAGATATCCCGCGGCGCCGGCTTCGAGTGCCGGCACGAGGTAGTCGTCCTCCGCGTGCATGGTGAGAACAAGCACGCGTGCGCGCAGCTTGCGTGCGACTATCTCCCGCGTGGCTGAAGCGCCGTCCATCGGCTCCATCGTCAGGTCCATTATCACGACATCCGGATCGAGCTTTTCGGCGAGGTCGACTGCCTCCTGTCCGTCTGCGGCTTCACCTATCACCTCTATGTCGATGGATGCGCCAAGTACTGCCTTGAGGCCCGCACGTACAACTGCGTGATCATCCGCGAGGATTACACGAATCGGATCTGCACTCATGTATCAGGTCCAGATAGAGGAGGATTTGCCACGGGACGCAATGGTACGGAGGCGAGGACCGAGGTACCGCCTCCTGGTTGACTACGAATCTGCAACTCTCCGTCGACGAGGGCTACACGCTCCTGCATGGTGAACAGTCCGATGCCGGCGCGTTCGCCCTGTAGAGCATCCGGATCGAAGCCGCGACCGTCGTCGACGATCTCGATGGTTGCGGACTCCAAATCGCGCAGGAAACGAATCTCCACACGTTTCGGGGAGGCGTGTCGACGCGCATTCTGAACAGCCTCCTGCGCGACACGATAGAGAACGGACACTACCGGAGCAGGAATCGCTTCATCACTTCCCGCAGCTGCTGTTACCTCGACCACGGCACCACCCGCGTCCGTGGAATCGGTGTAATTCGCGAGATGGTCGGTCGTATCCCGGGCGAGCCGCTTGAGGGCCGCGACGAGACCGAGATCGTCCAGGACGCGCGGGTGCATGGTGTGCGCGAGCAGCCGGATCTCTTCGAGGGTGTTGATCGCAAGCAACCGCGCTCCCGCGATACGAGTCTTCAGGACTTCGCGCGGTGCGTCGTCGGCCGACTGTACGCCGACACTGAGCTGCATCACGAGAGCCGCGAGCGATTGAGCCACGGAGTCGTGCAGTTCGCGCGAAATGACGGCCCGCTCCCGATCTCCGGCGGTTATCACCTCGGTCGCCAGTCGTCGTGTGCGAGCGCGGTCAGCCACCAGGCCGTCCAGCAGAATATTGAACATGCGCGAGACACGCGTGACATGGCGATCGGCGAGCACCGAAGTCGGAACGCGCGCGTCGAGATCACCGTGCCAGATGTCGTCAACGGTTTTCTCGAGTGTGCGAAGGGGCCGAACGGCGAGCATTACGAGCGCTGTGTTGAGCAGCAGAGCCGCCAGGAACGCCACTATTACTACCGCGAGGACCGGCGCGGTACTCAGTTCCCGATGCCTGACGACCAGCGCCGTCGCGGTCGCGGCGACGAGCAGGAAGACATTTGCACCGACCAGCTTGACCGGCAAGGGGGTGCGCAGGAATAGTTGGAGCCACCGCGGGAGGCCGTTATGGGCAGGTGTCGCGGCGTCCCCCGCACCAGTGTTCACGCCGCGGCCGCGTTCGAGCCGAGTGAGAAGCACGCCGTGCTGGCGGGCCTGGTCGGAGCTGTCGCCGTGCGCCTGGGCTGGCATGGACGTTTGATTGGTGGCCGCGCTCATGGGGGTAAGCTATTGCCTGCGGGGACCCGCCGAAATCGGGGAGAAACCACGGCCGGTGTAGGGGATTGCCTTACTCGGCAATGGGGCGATTCACTGAGAGAATTTCAACTTTCGCCCGACAGATTCGCACCTCCTCGCGGCCTACGTTCCAGATGTAACAAACGGACATAACCGCACCCGAGGGTTGCAGCGACCTCGCACCATCTGGAGAAAAACAAATGAAGCACATAAAAGTGGTTTCAGCGCTCGCGATTACTGGTGTACTGGCGATCGGAGTGCTTGGTCTTACCGACAATGCCATCCGCGCCAACAGGATTGAGCGGACGGATTTTGATAAAGTCATTACTGCGACGACGCCGGTATACGATGCAACGTTGCCCGAAGCGTCGGACGCGGGCATCAAGGAGTTCCGCATTCCGATCAAGAACGCGACGATCGAGATCGCGGATGGAGTGAAGTACCAGGGTTGGACGTTCGGTGGCACCGTACCGGGTCCGGTGATACACGTGCGGCAGGGTGATCACGTACGGGTCAACGTGGTCAACGAGGCCGACATGCCACACTCGATCGACTTCCACGCCGCGCAGATCGCTGCCAACGTCGCGTACCGGATGATCATGCCGAAGGATTCTGTTGCATTCGAATTCATTGCGCGTGAACCGGGTGCGTTCATGGTTCACTGCGGCACTCCGCCGGTAACGATGCACATCATGCAGGGGATGTACCTTCCGATCATCGTCGATCCGCGCGGCGGCTGGGGCACAAAGGCCGACAAGGAGTTCGTGATCGTCCAGAGCGAGTTCTACACCAAGCCGACAGCCGACAGCTCGGTCGTTGCGGCGGATTGGGATCTGGAGCGTGCGAAACAGGCCAGCTACGTGGTATTCAACGGCCGCGCGAGGCAGTACGTGGATCACCCGCTCAAGGTCAACATTGGTGACAGGGTTCGCTTTTACGTGGTGAACGCAGGCCCGAACTTCAACAGCGATTTCCACATCGTGGGCGCGATGTTCGACCGTGTTTATCCTGACGGGAATCCGGCGCACGCGCTGGAGGGAGTTCAGACTTACCCCGTGCCGGCGGGCGGCGGTGTTGTATTTGAAGCCGTATTCGACAAGGATGGCAGTGGCGAGGGGCTATACCCATTCGTTACACATTCATTCGCCGATGCAGAGAAGGGTGCTGTCGGCATGATCCAGGTCGGAGTACCAAAGCAGTTTGCGACAATGTCGCACTAGCGCGTATCAGGGGAGTGGTTATGCAGCGAGATGTGAGCGCGGGGCCGGCGATCCCCAGACGGATCGTCGGCTTCCATCAGGATGAGGAGAGCCACTGGGTTGCGGATCTGGAGTGCGGTCACACTCAACATGTACGACACGACCCGCCGTGGCAGATGCGTCCGTGGGTAGTAACAGAGTCCGGGCGCGCTACCTTCCTGGGGAAACCGCTGGAATGCGTGAAGTGTTGTCAGCCTGAGGTGGCGTAGAACGAAGGGTTGTTGCCAGCCCCCGTGAAGGCGGAAATCAGACTAGTCTGCCGCCGTGTTTCACCATGCTCCGGGCGCGATCATGCCGGAGTGCCACATGGGATCCCACACGAGATTTGTCTCGACCGCGCCCACGCCAGCAACTCTGCCTACCGCGCTGCGGATTCCGGCAGTGATGATTCCTTCCATGGGACAGCCTGGCGTCGTGAGTGTGTGCGTGATTCGCACACGCTCACCCACGACATCGGGCGCCGTCGCAACTCCGACGTCATAGACGAGGCCAAGTGTCACGATATCGAGGCCGATTTCGGGATCGATGACGGTGCGAAGCGCGTTCCAGATTTCGTCTGAGTCTGTGCCCTGATCGTCCATCGAACTCGCTCTTGCGGTGTGGTAGCCAACGTCCGGCGCGAATCGAAGCCGTCCGATCCGCGCGATGCGTTTGCATGTAGATTGAATGATCGCGCCTGATTCACGGAGAAAACGTGACTATTGTCACAAATTGAGAATCGCATCCCCAGCGCCGATGCCGATGAACAAGCAACCGATTGCAGAACAGTGGGAGTGGTTTGGCGGACCGTGAGCATGAAAACGACCATTGACGAGCCATCAATCACCGCATCGATCCTGCGGCAGCTCGCGATATTCTCAGAGCTTGGCGATCCGGTAATACGCCAGCTAGCAGCGCGGTGTGTCACGCGTGATTTCGCGGCGGGGAGGGTGCTCTTCACTTCCGGTGACGCATGTCGTGGCCTGTACGTAATCGAGAGCGGTCGCGTTCGAATCTACAGAACGGGTCCGGATGGCAAGGAGCAGGTGCTTCACATCGAAGGCTCCGGCCGTCCTGTCGCGGAACTTCCACTCTTCGATGGCGGTGCGTATCCAGCGTCCGCGGTCACCGCAGAGCCGTCGCGACTGATATTTCTCGCCCGGGATGATTTCGAGTCGATGTACCGCACACACCCTGACGTCGCGCAGGCGATCATTCGGGGGCTCGGGAAGCGGCTTCGCCACCTTGTGCATGTTACCGAGACGCTCGCCTTTCATGATGTGGCGGCGCGTCTGGCGATGTTGTTCGCCGGCTACGCGGAACGCGCCGGTACGAAGACAGCGTCCGGAATCGAGCTGAAGCTCGACCGCACCCAGGAGGAATTGTCGCTCGAGATCGGCACGGCGCGTGAGTCGGTTTCCCGCGCGATGCGGCAATTGAAGCGCACGGGGCTGATCGAGTCCTTGTCCAGGGACCGGATGCTCATTCCGGACCTGGCGAAACTGCGGGCGCGCGCGCAGGGAAGGTAGTGTTTCCTCATCGGGGGTGACCGGAGCCGCGCAATCGTATAGATTTTTTCGTTGACCGGGGTGCCTGCCCACAAGGGGCGCAGGCTGAGAGAGTCCCGTAGAACCTGATCCGGTTTGTACCGGCGTAGGGAGTCATTGAAATGAATGGAGTTGCGGTACTTACGCGCGGAATGCGCGTCCTGACGCTCGCGATTGCGGCGTCCCTTCCAGCCATCGCCACGTCACCCGCTTCGCTTGCGGCGCAGGTTACGACGCGCGATTCGACGTCCCAGCTTGATTCCGCGCGTGCCCGGAAGCTCGAGCGAGTGATGATATCCGCGGTTCGCGAATCCGCTGCGCCGATCTCGCAGAAGACGGTGACGCAGGCGCAGATTCAGCAGCATTATTTCGGTCAGGATATCCCGCTGGTGCTTCAGGGCACCACACCGTCGCTCACATCGTACGCCGAGACCGGTAATTACTGGGGTTACAGCTACATCCGGCTGCGAGGCATAGATCAGTCGCGCATCAACATTACCATCGACGGCATTCCGCTGAACGATCCGGAAGACCAGGTGCTTTATTTCGCGGATTTCCCGGATCTCGCGAACACTCTCCAGTCGATTCAGGTGCAGCGAGGCGTGGGAACGAGTAGCAACGGAACGGCGTCGTATGCGGGCTCGATAAACATGGAGACCATGTCGCTTGCAGACGCGCCACGCGGTGGTGACGTGCAATTGGAGGGCGGTTCTTTCGGCTCGCGCCGCGCGAGCGTCGACTACAACACCGGCGCGCTCGCAAACCATCTTGCCTTCTACGGCCGCGTCTCAGCGTTGCACACGGATGGCTACAGATACCATTCCGGAGTGGAAGGGACATCGGGATTTCTGAGTGGTGGATATTTTGGCGACCACGACATTCTGAAGTTCACGGCGATCGCCGGACTGATGCGCGATACCATGGCATACCTCGCCGTTCCAGAGGCGGACCTCGCGGTCGATCGACGCATCAACCCACTGTCGCCCCGCGAGCGCGACGGATTCGGCGAGCGCCTTCTCTCGCTGGCGTATACGCGGCTGCTCGACGCCAACTCCTCGATCTCGACAACCCTTTACCGGCTATCCGCGACCGGCGACTACGACGTGCTGCTCGATTCACTCGAGACGCTGCACCTCGATTTTGTCTCCTATGGAGTAATGAGTGCCTGGAGTTATCATCACAATGGCATGAAGCTCGATCTTGGCGTGAACGCTGACACGTACGCCCGCGATCACTACGCGTTCATGCACCCCGATCTCGCCAACGCGCTCTACTTCAACACAGGTCACAAGCAGGATCAGGCAGGTTTTGCGAAACTGGCATACGTCGCTGGTAGAGCAACACTGTTTGGAGACGTCCAGGTACGTCACGCGGAATTCATGTACACCCCCGACGCAAACGCCGACATCGCAGGCAGCTCGATTTCGTGGACGTTTCTCAACCCGAAGGCCGGGATCACATATCAGGTTACGCGACCGCTTTCCATATATGCTTCATACGGCGAGACCACCCGAGAGCCGGCAAGAACCAACATGTTCGCCGGGTTCGACAATCTCGACACTTCCAACGTCGCATTTGTCGGGCAGTTCAACCGTGTGAAGCCCGAATCGGTACACGATATCGAGCTTGGCTCCAACTTCAGGAGCGAGAATCTTGACGTTCAGGCCGACCTGTACTCGATGGACTTCCAGAATGAGATCGCACCGATCGGTGCGTTGAGTTACATCGGGAACCCGCTGAGCAAGAATGTGGCGTCCAGCTATCGCCGCGGGATCGAGGCCGATGTTTCGTATCGCGGGATTCCGCGCTGGCTCCTCTCCGCCAACGCAACCGAGAGCATGAATCGGATTCGCGCCTACACCGATTCGACCGGCGATGTGCCGATAACATATCGCAACGTGGAACCGCTCCTCACGCCGCGCTTTCAGAGTTTTGGTCGCGCAGAGTTTTCAGCGACACCGGCGCTCGATCTCGCGATCCAGGGGCGCTACCAGAGCGTTGCATTCCTTCAGAACACGAGTGACCGGCGGTATGTGCTCCCAGCAGCCTTCGACATGGATGCGTCGATCGGCTGGCGGATTGGCAGGAACGAGCTGCTGGTTCGCGCCAACAATCTCACAGACAGCAAGAAATACGGTAGTGGCTACGCGAGCGACGGCGTCTCGTATTACTACGTGCTGCCACCGCGGAACTTCTTCGTAACGCTCAAGGTTGGGATCTAGCGCGAGGCAATCACTGCATCAATGGCGTTGCGGGCCAGCTCGCTGCGCTGGCCCCATGATCCGGTCACGACGACATACGGCGCGCCAGATGCGACAACTGCGTCGCGAAAGAGCTGCTGCATCTCCTCCCGTCGCGTTTCCCGATCGCGCACGTCGTCGCGAACCCATGGCACGTCTATTTCCAGAAGCAGGTACAGATCCGGACGGCGATCGCGCGCTGCCTGCTTTATCCATGTAACACAATGGCCGAAGTAATGATCGGAATAGACTGCCGTGCTGAGCAGATCGGTATCCTGAATGAGCAATCGCCCCGCCTTGCGTGCGTGCTCGTCCTCCAGGGCGATCTGACCTCGCGCGATCTCGTCGGTGTCCTCGACTCTTATGTCGCGTCCGAGTGCGAGCGCGAAATCCCGGACAAACTCGGGTGCCAGCTCCGCCCCGTAGTGGTCCGCGAGCTCGCGCGCCAGCACCGACTTTCCCGTGGACTCGGAGCCAGTCAGGACGACGCGGATGAGGCTACCGCTGCGAGCGATCGTTTCCATGCGACGTAACCCAGAAGCGCAAGCGCAAGATAAATCCCGTAATTGAAGGCAGTGAGATACAGTCCCTTGAAGATGAACATGCCGACATAGACCACGTCGACGGCAATCCAGATCAGCCAGTTCTCGAGCAGCTTGCGCGTCATCATCCACTGTGCGATGAGGCTGACGGTGGTTGTTGCCGCGTCCACGTATGGAAGGGCCGTGCCAGGGAGCCGCGAAGTGACGGTGCCAAGCAGGCCCCACGTTACCACTGCGATACCGCCGAGTACGATCCATGTCTTGTGCGTCGTCCGCGAGACCACGATCGCGGTACGGCCCGCGCCACCGTACAGCCACTCGTACCAGCCGTACACCGAGAGCACGAAGTACACGACTTGCAATCCGGTATCGGAATAGAGGCCCGACCGGAGAAAGAGCGCTGAAAACAGCGATACGTTGATGAGCGCTGTTGGCCAGCTCCAGATATTCTCGCGCGTGCTCAGGTAGACGCTGACTATGCCGAAGATCACAGCCACGGCCTCCAGACAGCTCGAGCCGTGCGCGGTAAGCCACGCGCAGAAGGGAAAGCTCATGACGGAATTTATTCCTGGCCTCGCCGGGGGTATTCGTCGACGTGGCAACCGTTCACCTGAGACATGCGTCACACCTCCAGATAATCGATCAAGCTACCCTGTCGGGATGGCGACCGCTGAGCCTGACATCGCACTCGACGAGGACACCGTTAGCGCCGCACTCGGCGATGTTCCCTACCCTGGCATGACGCGAGATCTCGTGTCGTTCGGGATGGTGAAGCACGTCAGTGTCTGCGGGACGCAGGTAAAGGTACAGCTCGCCCTCCGAACTGAGGACTCGTCGATTCCCGAGAGACTGGGAACCGCCGTTCGCGATCGGTTGGGCGCGATCGGCGCGACGCTCGTCTCGGTCGAAATCGTGAAGCCTGACCTGCCGACTCGTCCGCTGCCACACTCGCCCACCGGCAAGCCGCCACGCGCTGGCGTCCCCGATCCGTGGGCGGAACAGGTTCGGTTGAGCAGTGTCCGCGATGTGATAGCTGTCGGCGCAGGAAAAGGGGGCGTCGGAAAGAGTACTGTCGCCGTAAGCATTGCACTCGCTCTCGTTCGCGCCGGGTTCGTGGTCGGTCTGCTCGACGCCGATATCTACGGGCCGAGCGTTCCCATCCTGCTCGGTATCGAGAACGGCTCACAGCAGATCAAACTCACTCCAGACAAGCATATCATCCCGGTCGAAGTCTTCGGGCTATCCCTCATCAGCTTCGGATTCTTCCTTGGCGAGGGCTCTCCGGCAATATGGCGCGGGCCGATGGTGTCGAAGGCGGTCAAGCAGTTCGCGCGCGGTGTCGAGTGGCCGCAACTCGACGTACTCATAGTCGATCTTCCGCCAGGCACCGGCGACATACCGCTGAGTCTCGTGCAGGCAATCGAAGTGTCCGGCGCAATTGTGGTCACTCAACCGCAACGACTCGCCGGTGTCGAAGCACAAAAAGCTGGCGAGATGTTCGCGCAGCTCGATGTTCCAGTGCTCGGCGTCGTCGAAAACATGACGGGCGCATTCGGACACGGCGGCGGCGAGATGGTGGCGACCGCGCTGAAGGTTCCGTTCCTCGGCACCGTGCCATTTGACATGGACGTCGTGAAAGAAGGTGATTCCGGTACTCCGACTGTTGTTACGCGGCAGGATAGCGATTTCTCCAGAAGCTTCGACGCAATTGCGCACCAGATAGTCAGGGCGCTTGGCTGGCAGCTCGCGGAAACCGGAGGCCAACTCTCATGAGCGCAGTGGCAACGGCGCCGGAACTTGCACGGCGGCCGCCAGCGTGGAGCGGACGGCCACCGGCGATTCCGGCCGGCGGAATGGCGGGATTGACGATGCAGGGGACACCGTCGCTTCGCCTGCCTGGCGAGCACTTCGCGGCCGCGATGTTCTTCCTGTGTGTCGGTGCGATCGGGCTGATCTGGATCGCACCAGAACTCTCGGCTGGTCTCTATCTCTCGCCGCACGTCGCTGGTGTCACGCATTGCTTCACGCTCGGTTGGTTGAGCATGACGATATTCGGTGCGCTGTATCAACTGCTCCCGGTTGCGCTCGGCGTACCGATTCGATCTGAGCGAGCGGGGCACGTGAGCTTTTGGACCTTCGCTCCCGGTGTGGCACTGTTTGCATCTGGTATCGCCTTCAGCTCCGTTTATCTGCGTTACACGGGAATCGGGCTCATATCCGTTGGGATAGCATGCCTCGTGATCAACGTTGCGCTGTCGCTAAGTAAAGTCGCAGCGCGAGATGTAATCTGGGCCGCGGTCGCTGTCGCCATCTCGTTTCTGAGTGTGACTCTCTTTCTCGGCGCGTTGCTCGCGCAGAATCTCCAGGCCGGATTCCTGGGCGACTGGCGTGTTCGTGTGCTCACTACTCATCTGCACATCGCACTGCTCGGATGGGTGCTCGTGATGATAATCGGGATATCACATCGGCTGCTACCAATGTTTCTGTTGGCGCATACGGCTGACACGCGATGGACG
>DATBNQ010000003.1:0-16164 GCA_036554185.1 Gemmatimonadaceae bacterium
TGGCGCCTTTTCCTTCTTCGCCACATCACTGCGGCTTTGGCGTACCAGCTGATTGATTGTCGGCATTTACCATGGATCGACAAGGAAAGGCCCTCCACAACGGAGTGGCCACAGCCTGAAGAATCTAGAGGGATGCACCCATTACGGCAACCCGGTTGACCCGGCGGAGTTCAGGCGTCGCTAAGAATCCGTTAAGTTTCGAAATCGTGCGCCGACTGATCATTGTCCTCTTCTGCCTTGCAGGCCTCGCCGGCCTTTCGACCGCCCCCGCGGTAGCGAGTCACGGACCGGCGTCCGGCAAAGTCGGTGCAACGTGGTCAGCAAGCTGGCACCACCGACAGTCGGCACTGGATCGTGGATGGGACGTAGTTGTTCCTGTCGTGCTCGCGCCGGCACCGCGGGCGCCGACGCCGAACAGCTCGCAGAACCACCCCGGCGGACCCTTTGCCGTAACGTCGGCACCATCCGTCACGATAATCCCTGCGAACGGCTGCGAAGCCGACCGCCGGCACGCTGGCTGGGGGGCGTTGACGCGTGGCTATCGCGCGACGGGGCCACCCGACCCTGTCTCGATCTGCCTTTCTCGTTACTCACTGGCGCGGCCTGCCTGACCGTTGGAATCGGCGGGGGGCATCGCCCCCATCCATCGATCCAAAAATGCCTGAACAGACATATTCCGCGGCAGACCGCCGCGCCAGGGCCGGCGAGCCCGACTCCCTCCCCTTCCACCGACGTGAGCCTGGTGTTGCAACTCTCCTTCTAGGCCTCGCCGTGATGCTTCTTGCATTGATTCTCCCGCAGGAGCTTCGTACGTTCGCCTTTTATCCCGGGCTCGTGTGCATAGCCATTGGATTGTTTCTGACCCTGCGTCACGGCCCGGAGCGGCCAAAGAACGGCTGAAAACCAGGCGCGCCCGTGCACACCCGGGCATACTGCATAACTCGCCGGCTATCCTGCCCCGGATAGCCGGCGACGTGGTGCTGCAGCTGACGCGGAACCGCCTACAATGAACGCGCCGATCGCCATCGCCGCGATTCTGGCCACTGTAGGCATACTGCTCGGCGGCTCCGTAATTCTGACTCGATTCACGTCACGCGTCGGAATCCCCATCGCACTCGGATTCATTGCGGTCGGGATGCTAGCCGGTTCCGAAGGGCTCGGTCACATCCGATTCGACGACTACGCCTTCGCGTTCCGCGCCGGCGTGGTCGCACTCGTCCTGATCCTGTTCGACGGGGGCCTCAATACCCCGCCGGCGGCCTTGCGCCCAGTTGCGGCGCCGTCGCTCACGCTCGCCACCCTCGGTGTCGTCGTTACTGCCGCAATCGTAGGTGCCTTTGCCCACTTCGCGGGTGGCCTTGCGTGGCCAATCGGACTTCTGATCGGCTCCGTCGTCTCGTCGACCGACGCAGCTGCAGTCTTTGCGACTCTCCGTGGCAGCGGTATCAGCCTCAAGCCGCGTGTCGGACGAATTCTCGAAGCCGAATCTGGGCTGAATGACCCGGTCGCGATAATTCTGACGATATCGCTTACCACGATCGTATTGAACAGAGAGCTGAGCGGCGGCGAGAGCGTGTGGCTGTTGCCGGCACTGGCCGCGCTCGAGATCGCAATCGGTGGTGCGATGGGTTGGCTTGCAGGTACGCTCTCCGGAAAACTGTTAACGCGCGTGCGTCTCGAGTCAGCCGGCTTGTATCCCGTTCTCACGCTTGCGATCGCACTCTCGGTGTTCGGCGTTACGACACTGATTCACGGCAGCGGTTTCATGGCGGTATATGTCGCCGGCGTCGTGCTCGCGGGCGCGGACCAGCTTCCGCACCGACCCGCGATCCTCCGCGTGCACGACGCATTTGGTTGGCTCGCGCAGATCGGCATGTTCCTGGTACTCGGGCTCCTCGCATTCCCTACACGACTCGCAGCAGCAACGCTGCCGGGTCTGGCGCTGGCGCTCGTCCTCACCCTCATCGCGCGGCCGGCCGCGGTTGCGCTGTGCCTTGCACCGTTCCGCTATTCACTCCGGGAAACGCTCTTCATAAGCGTCGTCGGTCTGCGCGGCGCCGTGCCGGTCGTACTCGCAACGATCCCCGTGATGGCGGGCGTCACCGGCGGACGACGCATCTTTGACGTCGTCTTCTTCATCGTCGTCGTCAATACTTTGATGCCGGGAACAATCGTCGCATGGTTGGCGCGCAGACTTGGAGTCGTTGGCGTGAGCTCGCCGGAGCCCGCAGCAACAATTGTCGTCGAGTCAAGCGAGCCCATGCAGAGCTCGCTGCGGTCATACTTCGTGGATCGTGCACTCCCAGTTTGCGATGTGCAGCTCGCCGAGATTCCATTTCCCGACGACGCGGCGGTAACGATGATCGTGCGAGGCACATCGCTGCTGGTAGCGGATGGGGGTACGATACTGAAGCCAGGCGATCATGTATACGTGCTTGCATCGCCCGAAGCGGAGCCGATGGTGCAACTCCTGTTCGGGCGACCAGAAATCCTGGAGTGAATATCGATCGGTTTACATTCGCATGCTGATCGAAAGTCCCACACCACGCGGAACCGGATTTATGGCAAGGTGATCGGGAGCCATCCGGAGCACCGAACCCGCGAGTCCGCCAACCCGCTGCCAGCTCTCGCTCTGGTGCGCATGACCGATCAAGCCACCGGCGACGAGACCAGCCGCGGCCCCCAGCATGCCGCCAAGCGTTGCGCGTGTGGCGCTGCTGCGGCAATCGCTGGTGTAGGCAGGAAGAAACAGGACAGCCGGATGATATACGCAGGCCCCTTTGGGCCAGACCGCAGCGCCCAGAGCCGCACCAGTCGCCGCGCCGACGAGCAGGCCGGTCGCAAGTCCGCGTCGCGTGAGAGTGTGCCGGCCGAGGCTCGTGTCGATTTCCCCGATTGCGGAACGCGGGATTGTGACCTCGGCGGCGCCGTCCGGCTGGAGCAGAAGACTGTCGAGTCGCAGCGCAATCAGGCGACCGGCCTGCTGCTCCGGCGTGAGCGCGCCGGGCGCCGTAACGCGGATCCGCGTCCCTGGCCGAAGAGTCGCGGCAGTCGTCTGCGCGTTGACGATCCCAGCCAGCACAATAACCAACCCAGCAACCCCAATGTTCGCGATCCGCATGGTATTCCCCCGTATGAGAGAGATGCAGGCACACAGAACTCTGAGTGATCCGGCAACGCTGAACCCCGGACAGGCCAGGTGGAGTTGAACGAAGCCCTATTCATTGCGAAACAGCCGCCCGTGGTAAAGCGAGCGGCCCAAGCATACGACTGATGCCGTCCCGAAGCAAGCTCCATCCCAGATGCGCGGTACGAGGCGATATCCCAAATCGGAATCGGACACCGCGCAGTGTTCGGGCAAAACGCAAAACGGCGCATCCAGTGCGGATGCGCCGTTTTACTACTTCACTACGGAGCTACTAGCTCACTCCGGCAGCTTCAACGATCCAAGTGCCGCCGCGAGTGCGCCGGCCTTGCCCGGACGGAAATCCTCGTCCTCATCACCAGCGGCGAGTATCTCTTCCATCGTCGGCTCCGGCGGCTCCTCAACAATTGGAGCAGGAACCGAGACGCCTTCGATGTCCACTTCCTGGTAGCGGTACACACCAGTACCGGCCGGAATAAGGTGGCCGATGATGATGTTTTCCTTCAGACCCATGAGGTCGTCCTTCGCGCCGCGGATCGCTGCATCCGTCAACACTCGGGTCGTCTCCTGGAACGAAGCAGCGGAGATGAACGACTGCGTCGTCAACGACGCCTTCGTTATTCCGAGAAGCAGAGGCTCCGACGTGGCTGGCTTCTTCCCCTTCTTCTCCGCACGCGCATTCGTCTCGCGGAACATCGTCCGGTCAACGTGCTCGGCTTCGAGATATTCGGTTTCTCCAGAGTCGAGAATGCGCTCCTTCTGAAGCATCTGGCGCACGATGACGCCAATGTGCTTGTCGCTGATCTTCACGCCCTGCAGGCGATACACTTCCTGCACTTCGTTCAGCAGATATTCCTGCACCGCGCGCGGTCCCTTGATCCGCAGAATGTCGTGCGGATTGACCGGACCTTCGGACAGGCGATCACCTGCACGCACCCGATCGCCCTCGTGTACGCGGAGATGCTTGCCGGCGGCAACCTCGTAGACCTGCGCTTCGACCGCGTCGTCCGTAACCGCAACGCCGTTCTCGATACGCATTGGCTGCACGAATATCTCGCGCTTGCCGCGTTTGATGTCACCGAATCGAACCACTCCATCGATCTCGGAGATCGTGGCCGGATCCTTCGGCTTGCGTGCTTCGAACAACTCGGCGACACGCGGCAGACCGCCCGTGATGTCACGCGTCTTGTAAGCTTCACGACTGATCTTGGCAATGATGGTACCTGGGGTCACCCGATCACCATCGTTGATGATCAACTGCGCGCCTACCGGTATCACGAAGTCGCGGACGCGCTGGTCCTTGCCGCCCTTTACGCTCCAGATCTCGATGTGCGGATGCAGCTTCTTCTCGCGATCCTCGATGACGACGCGCTGGCGCAGACCGGTGAGCTCGTCGAGCTCCTCGGACACCGACTCCTCTTCGACGAGATCCACGAACTTAACTGCACCTTCGACGTCTGCGATGATTGGCGTGGTGTACGGATCCCAGGTAAAGATCACCTGGTCCTTCTTCACGTCGTCTCCATCCTTGACCATCATCGTGGCGCCGAGTGGCACCTGCAGACGCGCACCAACTCCGGTCGAACGGTCGCCCGACGCCCGGATCGTCAGCTCGCCTTCGTACGAGGTGACGATCTTGCCACCTTCCGTATTCGTAACCGTGACAAGGCGATCGCCATACTCGACGACGCCAGCCACTTTGCTCTTGCGGGCAGTCTGCTCGGCGATACGTGCAGCCGTTCCACCGATGTGGAACGTGCGCAGCGTGAGCTGCGTGCCCGGCTCGCCGATCGACTGCGCTGCGATGATACCGACAGCCTCGCCCTTGTCCACCATCCCCATGGTGGCCAGGTTGCGGCCGTAGCACATCTGACACAATCCGTGCTTGGCTTCGCACGTGAGTACCGAGCGAATCTTGACCGTTTCCAGTCCGGAATCCTCGATCGCGCGCGCCATTTCCTCACTGATGAGCTGGCCAGCCTCGACCAGGAGCGTTGCGCGATTGCTCGCGTCGCGCTCCTGCGGATCGAACACGTCTTCGGCTGCGACGGTTCCGACGATACGCTCCGACAGCGGCTCGATGACGTCCTCGCCTTCCTTCAGCGCGCCGACTTCGAGTCCATGTACGGTTCCGCAATCCTCTTCCGTGATCGTCACATCCTGCGCGACGTCGACCAGACGACGCGTGAGATATCCAGCGTCGGCGGTCTTGAGCGCCGTATCAGCCAGGCCCTTGCGGGCGCCGTGCGTAGAGATGAAGTACTCGAGCACCGACAGTCCTTCGCGGAAATTGGACTTGATCGGGCTTTCGATGATCTCGCCGATACCGCCTGTCAGCTTCTTCTGCGGCTTCGCCATCAGTCCGCGCATTCCCGCGAGCTGACGGATCTGGTCGCGTGAACCACGCGACCCGGAGTCGAACATCATGAACACCGGGTTGAAGCCCTGGTGCGACTCGCGCATCGCCTTCACCATTGCGTCCGCGACATCGTTGTTCGCGTGCGTCCAGGTGTCGATGACTTTGTTGTAGCGCTCGCCGTTCGTGATATTACCGGTCTGGTACGCGCGCTCGAAACGCTCGACGCGCGACTCGGCCTCGGCCAGAATCGTTTCCTTCTCCGCCGGAATGTGCAGATCTTCGATGCCGATCGACACGCCGCCACGCGTTGCGTTGCGGAAGCCGAACTCCTTGAGACGATCCAGCAGCTGCACCGTCGTGCTCAAACCCGCCTGACGGTACGACTGGAAGACGAGCTCGCCGAGCGCCTTCTTCTTCATGTCCTTGTTCTGGAAGCCAAGCTCCGGCGGCACGATCGCGTTGAACATCGCGCGGCCTGCCGTCGTATACTCCCAGCGCGCGCCGTCATTGTCGTCGACCCAGTAAAGGATCGGCGTGCTGTATGACACGCGTCCGCGCGACATCGCCATTTCGACTTCCGCAATATTCGAGAAAGTCTTGGCGGTGTTCCTGATCGTTTCAAAATTCGGCGGCGCCTTGGTTGCGAAGTAGCAGCCGAGCACGATGTCCTGGCTGGGCTCCGCGACCGGACGACCGTCGGATGGCTTCAGAATGTTGTTGCTCGACAACAGGAGCAGACGGCACTCGAGCTGCGCCTCGAACGAGAGCGGCACGTGCACTGCCATCTGGTCACCGTCGAAGTCCGCATTGAACGCGGCGCAGACGAGCGGGTGAATACGAATCGCCTTGCCTTCCACCAGCACCGGCTCGAAGGCCTGGATGCCGAGTCTGTGCAGCGTCGGCGCGCGGTTCAGCATCACCGGATGGTCGCGGATGATCTCCTCGAGGATCTCGTACACCTCGGGCGATTCCTTCTCCACGATCTTCTTGGCGCGCTTCACCGTTTCGGCGATTCCCTTCTCTACGAGCTTGTGGATGATGAACGGCTTGAACAGTTCAAGCGCCATCGCCTTCGGCAGTCCGCACTGGTGAAGCTTGAGCTCCGGACCAACGACGATCACCGAACGGCCCGAATAGTCCACGCGCTTGCCGAGCAGATTCTGACGGAACCGGCCTTGCTTGCCCTTGAGCATGTCGGACAGCGACTTGAGCGGACGCTTGCCGCGGCCGCGGATCGCCTTGGAGCGACGACCGTTGTCGAACAGTGCATCCACCGCTTCCTGAAGCATGCGCTTCTCGTTGCGCAGAATCACTTCCGGCGCACGGTGGGCGATGAGCTTGACGAGGCGGTTGTTGCGGTTGATGACGCGACGGTACAGGTCGTTCAGATCCGACGTTGCGAAGCGGCCACCATCGAGCGGAACGAGTGGACGGAGATCCGGAGGAATGACCGGAACCACATCCATGATCATCCACTCCGGCTTGTTGCGGGGCTCGCCCGTGTCACCGGAATTGCGGAACGCGTCAACGATCTTGAGACGCTTGAGAAGCTGCTTCTTGCGGTGCTGCGAATTCTCATCGACCAGATCGTCACGCAACGTCGTTGCGAGGCTGTCGACGTCGAGACGACGCAGCAGTTCGCGGACGGCAGGCGCGCCGATGTCAGCAAGGAACGCGCTATCGCTCTCCTCGCGCGCCTTTGTCTTGAGATTCAGGAACTCTTCCTCGTCGAGCAACTGATTCGGGCGCACGTCCTGCTGGCCCGGATCGATGACGACGTAGTTCGAGTAGTAGATGACTTTTTCGAGATCACGCAGCGTAAGATCGACGAGGTTTCCCATCGGCGACGGCAGCGTCTTGAAGAACCATATGTGCGCGACGGGAACGGCGAGTTCGATGTGACCCATGCGCTCGCGACGAACGCGGCTCAGGGTGACTTCGACGCCGCAACGGTCGCAGATCACGCCGCGATAGCGTATGCGCTTGTATTTGCCGCAATGGCATTCCCAGTCCTTTACCGGACCGAAGATGCGCTCGCAGAATAGACCGTCCTTCTCAGGCTTGAACGACCGATAGTTGATCGTTTCAGGCTTGAGAACCTCGCCCCAGGACCACCAGTCACGCAGACCGGCCATTGCAAGCCGCTCGCGCTCCTTGGGATCCTTGGGTCCGCGGATCTCCTCGGGTGAGGCGATCCGGACCTGGATGTAATCGAATGCCGACGCGCGGGTTTCGCGCGAATTGCGAAAGTCAATCATTTTTACTCTCCGCTCCCGTTGCCGCTGTTGTTACTCTCAGCGGCGATGAGGCCGTCACGCTCGGCGTTCATCCGGGCGGCGAACCCGGATTCGTTGGCGCCCATTCGTACATGGATGCCAAGCGCCTTCAGTTCCTGCACGAGCACGTTGAACGACTCTGGCGTTCCCGGCTCCGGCAGGTTCTGTCCCTTCACGATTGCTTCGTAAACCTTGCTTCGACCGTTCACGTCGTCCGACTTGACCGTGAGGATCTCCTGCAGTGTGTGTGCAGCACCATAAGCTTCCAGCGCCCACACTTCCATTTCTCCGAAACGCTGACCGCCGAACTGCGCCTTGCCGGCCAGTGGCTGCTGCGTAA
The DNA here is from genome assembly GCA_036554185.1 of Gemmatimonadaceae bacterium. Classification (GTDB taxonomy): domain Bacteria; phylum Gemmatimonadota; class Gemmatimonadetes; order Gemmatimonadales; family Gemmatimonadaceae; genus Fen-1247. The sequence continues at coordinate 8,121 of DATBNQ010000003.1, forward strand.
CCAGTGAGTACGGCCCGATGCTGCGCGCATGGATCTTGTCGTCGACAAGGTGCGACAGCTTGAGCATGTAGATCGTTCCTACCGTAACCGGCGAATTGAACGTCTCACCGCTGCGTCCATCCCGCAGGCGAACCTTTCCGCCAGGCGTGATTCCCGCCAGACGAATCAGTTCCGTCGCCGCTGCGTCCACGTCGAAGTCCTTGGATTCCAGCGCGCTTGCGAGCGCCGGGAGCTCCTGGCTGCGAAGCAACGATGGCGCATCTGCGCTGCGCTGCTTCTCCAGTTGCTTGAGCTGGCCTTCGAACGACGCGCGATGCGAGACCGTGTACTCCTCGTCCTCCATCGCCGCCTTGTGGAACGTGAGCTGCGTATCCAGCTCCAACTCTTCGCGCGCTACCAGATCGCGCGTCGCCGCAACCACGAAGTCGCGAGCACGTGCAAAGACTGCCTTTGTCCCCGCATTTCGCCCCTTCGCACCGAGATCGTTGAGCGTCGCATCCGAAAGAAGCTCTGTCCGAGGCGTGGCCTCGATGGACTTCGGCCGGATGTCCGTCAACAATGCACGGATTTCGTCGTCAGTCATCTTGAAGTTCGTGCCGCCCAGCTGCAATGCATCACGCACCCACGTGAGCGCGGCAAGCTTCAGCAACATGCCGATCTCGCGCTCGTTCGCACCCTGGAATACCGGTGTCTTCGCGTAGAAGCCGAGCAGCTTCGCAGCCCACCCAAGATGGGTCTCAAGAATCTGTCCGACATTCATACGACTTGGAACACCGAGCGGGTTCAGAACGATGTCGACTGGCCGTCCATCGGGGAGGAACGGCATGTCCTCCTCAGGAACGATACGAGCAACGATACCCTTGTTGCCGTGTCGTCCGGCCATCTTGTCACCCACCGAGATCTTGCGCTTCTCGGCCATGTAAACCTTCACGAGCTGAATCACACCGGGTGGCAGCTCGTCCGGCTGCAACACTCGATCGATCCGCTCTTCCGCCTTCTCTTCAATCTTCGCCTTCTCGTCATTTGCGGCGTCGATGATGACACGCATGCGCTCGTTGACATCCTTGTCTTCGACGCGAAGCGTCTTGAGATCGAGCGTTGCGAAGTTGAGGTCGTCGAGCACCGGCTGAGTCAGTCGCGTTCCCTGCGGAATCGCTTCCTCCACCGTGCCGGACTTGAGCGCGAGCGCGATGGTCTGTCCATCAAGGAGGTCGACCAACTCGCCGTCACGAACTGCGTTGACGCGAATCTTCTCGAGACCCTCGACGCGGCGGATCTCTCCGATGCGTTCGCCACGATCCTTTTCAACAACCTGGTCCTCGACGCGCGAGAATATCTTCACGTCGATCACGACGCCTTCCATTCCCGGTGGAACCTTGAGCGACGAGTCCTTTACGTCCTTCGCCTTCTCACCGAAGATTGCGGTCAGCAGCTTCTCTTCCGGAGAAAGCTCCGTCTCACCCTTTGGCGTGATCTTGCCAACGAGTATGTCGCCGGGCTTGACGTGCGCTCCGATGCGCACGATTCCGCGCTCGTCGAGGTCGGTCAACGCCTCCTCGGCGACGTTCGGAATTTCCTTCGTTATCTCTTCCTGGCCACGCTTCGTGTCGCGCACGTGAAGCTCGAGTTCCTGGATGTGGATCGACGAGTAGACGTCGTCCTTCACCAGGCGCTCGCTCAGCACGATCGCATCCTCGAAGTTGTGCCCGTACCACGGCATGAACGCCACCGTCACGTTCGCACCAAGCGCGAGCTGACCCTGTTCAGTCGAAGCGCCGTCGGCCAGTACGTCTCCAGCGGCAACGTGCTGTCCGCGACGTACGAGCGGCCGCTGGTTGATCGCCGTGTCCTGGTTCGTCCGCCAGTACTTCTTGATCTTGTACCGATCGTGCTGCGTGAGCCGCGCCAACGGCCTCTCGCTCTTCGTCCGCTGCTTCGCGTCGTCTGCGTCGACGACGATCTCGTCCGCGGTAACGCTCGATACGACGCCCGAGCGAAGCGCTATCACGACGGCACCAGAGTCACGCGCGACCTTTTCCTCGAGTCCGGTGCCGCACATCGGCGTACGCGGATTGAGTAGGGGCACCGCCTGTCGCTGCATGTTCGAGCCCATCAACGCGCGGTTGGCGTCGTCGTGCTCGAGGAACGGAATCAGTGCCGCGGCGATGGACACCATCTGCTCCGGCGCGACATCCATGTAATCAATGCGATCCGGCGCCGAGAGCGGCACGTCGCCACCCTGACGGCAGAGCACCAGCTCTTCCACGAACGTTCCGTCCGGGTTGAGCGCGGCGTTCGCCTGCGCGATGATCGCCCCTTCCTCGCGATTGGCATCGAGCCAAGCGATCTCCTTCGTGACCTTGCCGTTCCTGACGACGGCGTACGGAGTCTCGATGAATCCAAGATCGTTGACGCGAGCAAACGTCGCGAGCGACGTGATGAGTCCAATGTTCGGACCTTCAGGCGTCTCGATGGGGCACATGCGGCCGTACTGCGAGTAGTGCACGTCGCGCACCTCGAATCCTGCGCGCTCGCGCGTGAGCCCACCCGGTCCGAGCGCCGATAGACGACGCTTGTGCGTCAACTCGGCGAGCGGATTGGTCTGGTCCATGAACTGCGACAACTGAGACGATCCGAAGAACGCCTGGATCACCGCCGAAACGGTGCGCGCATTCACGAGATCGTCGAGCGAGATCTTTTCCGGGTCGGTGTTGATCGACATGCGCTCCTTCACCAGGCGCGCCATGCGTGAGAGACCAACACTGAACTGGTTCGCGATCAGCTCTCCAACCGACCGGATACGACGGTTGCCGAGGTGATCGATATCGTCCACGTCGCCCCGTCCCTCGTGCAGCTCGATGAGGTAGCGGATGATGGCGACGAAATCTTCCTTCGTAAGCACCGTCTCGCCCGCGGGGCGATTGGTGTTGAGGCGCTGATTGATCTTGTAACGTCCCACACGGCCCAGATCGTACCGCTTGGGCGAGAAGAAGAGGCGGTTGAGCGCGTCGCGCGCCGTCTCGCGGTTGGGCGCGTCGCCCGGACGAAGCAGCGAATAGATCTGCTTGAGCGCGAACTCCTCGCCCTCGTCAGCCGTGACGCCGCGCGCTTTCTTCGTTTCCTTGTCGACGATGTTGGCCGTCGGGTCCTTGAGCAGCGTGTTGCGAATCAGCGTCGATTCCGCGCGCCCCGACGGGACGAACACGTAAACCTTGCCGATCTCCGCCTCGCGCAAGCGCTTCGCGTTGGCGTCGGTGAGCTGCGCACCGGCGTCTACGATCACCTCGCCTGTCTTGTTGTCGACCGCGTCGATCGCAAGCGTGCGGCGCGACGGACGCTCGCCGCGTTCGGCAGCGTCCATCTCGTCACGAACATCGACGAGGGTGTACGATGCGAACACCTTCACCGTCTCGATGTTGAGCCGGCGCAGGCGGTTGAACACTTCCTCCGTCAGCTCGTCGCCTTCCTTGACGAGCAACTCGGACTCGTCACGCTCGCGCTGTGCACGGGCCTTCTTGGTCTTGAGCTTCGGCGCCTCCGGATCGACTGCCTCACCAGCGAGATTGATATCCTCGGCGATGATCGCACCGATCACTTCACGGAGGTCCATGCGCGTCTCGCGCTTCTTCACAAGATCGAGTTCGCGAATCGCGAAGAAGAGACGCAGGATATCCGAATTGGAGCCGTAGCCGAGCGCGCGCAGGAGCGCGGTGGCGGGGAATTTCTTTTTCTTGTCGATGTGGACGTAGATCACGTCGTGGATGTCCACGGTGAACTCGACCCAAGATCCGCGGAACGGAATGATGCGCGCGGAGATGAGGCGCTGTCCATTCGGATGCGTCGCCTCCTCGAACACCACACCCGGAGAGCGGTGAAGCTGGCTTACAATGACGCGCTCGGCGCCATTGATGACGAACGTTCCGAGCGAAGTCAGCAGTGGCAGCTCGCCAAGGTAGACTTCCTTCTCGATGATGTTCTTGGGACGCTTGCCGTCGGCCGTTTCCTCGAACACGATGAGCTGCAGCGTCGCCTTGAGCGGTGCGCTGTAGGTCATGTCGCGTTCGATGCACTCCGCGACGGAGTACTTCGGCTCGCCGACCGTGTAGCTCTTGAAGTCCAGCGAGAAATTCTCGTGGACATCGGTGATGGGAAAGAGATCCTTGAAGACGCGTTCAAGACCGAGGTCCTCGCGCTCGTGCTCGGCCGCGTCGCGCTGCAACAGCGACTGGAAGGCCTGCACTTGGATATCCAGGAGATGAGGCATTTCCATGCCGGTCTCCAACTTCGCGAACGAGATTTGCTTCAACGTTTCGGGCATACATTCACCTTTGGGCACAGGCGCAAACAGCTCCAACCCGGACGCCGCGATTTTTTATCGCGACGTCCGGGTGGAGCACTAGGGAACTACAGGACCTTCAGTTGTGATGGTTACTTCACCTCTACAACCGCACCCTGCTCTTCCAGCTTCGCCTTCATGGTGGCGGCTTCTTCCTTTGTCACGCCGGCCTTCACAGCCTGTGGCGCGCCATCGACGAGATCCTTCGCTTCCTTGAGGCCAAGACCGGTGAGCTCGCGCACGACCTTGATGACCTGAATCTTCTTCGCGCCGGCTTCCTTGAGGTTGACCGTGAACTCGGTCTGCTCCTCGGCTGCCGGTGCAGCAGCGCCACCGGCGCCGCCTGCTGCTGGAGCCGCGCCAACCGGAGCGGCCGCAATCGTGACATTGAACTTGGTCTTGAATGCATCGACGAGTTCGGACAGCTCGAGCACGGTCATGTTGCCGATCGCGTCGAGGATTTCGTCTTTGCTGAGTGAAGTAGCGTTAGCCATTGTAGTGAATCTCCGTGGTGTGTTAGGCGCCTTCGCGCAATTACGCGCTTTCGCGCGACGTCTTGAGCGCATCGAGCGCCCCTGCGAACATGTACAACAGTCCGTTCATGGCGCCCGCAAAGGCTGCCATAGGGGACATGAGGCCGGCTCCGAGTTCAGCCAGCAATTGCTCCCGCGAGGGGAGTGATGCGAGTTGCTGCACCTGCGCCGGCTGTATGGCGCGGCCGTCGAGCAATCCACCCTTTACTTCGGGCTTCTTGTCGTTCTCCTTCGCGAAGTCGCTGAGGACCTTGGCCGCCGCTACGGCGTCCTTGCCCACAACGATTCCGGTCGGTCCACGCAACCGCTGTCCGGCAAGACCGCTGTCGTTGACGGCGCGAAGTGCGAGTGTGTTCTTGATCACGACGTATTCCACGCCAGCACGGCGCAGACGCCGGCGCAGTTCGGTCATGCGCTTCACGTTAAGACCTGTGAAGTCGGTGTAATACACGGCCGATGCGTTCCTGATCTTGTCGGTAAGCTCGGTGACGAGCTGTTCCTTGTCGGTTCTCTTCATGATGTCTCCTAGCGGTACGGCGTGGTGTCTACGGTGACGCCGGGTCCCATCGTGCTGGACACCGCAACGTTCCGCACATACACGCCCTTCGCCGCGGCCGGCTTGGAGCGAACTATCTGATCCATCAATGCCGCAAAATTCGTCTGCAGGGCTTCGAGCGCGAAGGAAACCTTCCCGATCGCAGCGTGCACGTTTCCGCCCTTGTCGACGCGGAACTCGATCTTTCCGGCCTTCACTTCCTTCACAGCGCGTCCCACGTCGAACGTCACCGTACCCGCCTTCGGGTTCGGCATCAGTCCGCGCGGTCCAAGTATGCGTCCGAGCGCGCCAAGCTGACCCATCTGATCGGGGGTCGCGATGAGCACGTCGAAATCGAGCCAGTTGTCCTTGATCTTCGCGAGAAACTCGGTTCCAACGAAGTCAGCGCCGGCAGCCTCGGCTTCGCGCGCCTTGTCACCAACCGCTATGACGAGGACGCGTACCGTCTTGCCAGTGCCGGCCGGAAGAACCACAGTGCCGCGCACAATCTGATCCGCGTGACGCGGATCGACACCCAGACGCACCGCAACCTCGACAGTCTCGTCGAACTTCGCGAATGCACCGGACTTCACCAGCTCGAGTGCCTTTGCCGACTCATACGCCAGGCCTTCCTGCACACGCTTGGCGGAGTTGACGAACTTCTTTCCATGCTGACGCATCAGTCGCGCACCTCGAGTCCCATCGAGCGTGCAGCTCCGGCGATCATCGCCATCGCGGACTCGAGAGATTCGGTATTCAGATCGGGCATCTTGAGCTCCGCGATCTTGCGCACCTGTGCCTTTGTGACAGATCCCACCTTGTTGCGATTCGGCGCACCTGAGCCCTTCTCGACACCCGCTTCTCGTTTCAACAGGAACGCCGCTGGCGGCGTCTTGAGAATGAATGTGAAGGACTTGTCCGCGTAGATCGTGATCTCAGCCGGTAGAATCGCATCCTGGCCCTGCGTCCGAGCGTTGAACTCTTTGCAGAAAGCCATGATGTTGATTCCCTGTGGTCCGAGAGCCGTACCAACGGGGGGCGCCGGGTTCGCTTTACCTGCAGGAATCTGCAGCTTGACGAATCCGATGACCTTTTTTGCCATGATACTCCTTAAACGTTTTCACTCGCGATCGGCTGCGAGCTTCGAACCCCCACGGTGTGTTTAGAGTCGTCGTGGTATCCGACTATCGCTCCGTAATTCCCGCGAAAGCGGGAATCCATCTGCTCCGTAATTCCCGCGAAAGCGGGAATCCATTGCTGGTATTGTCCGACCATGGATCCCCGCTTTCGCGGGGATGACGAATCCGTACCCTGCCCTAGTACCCCTTCAGATCGAGATAATCCAACTCGACCGTCGTCGGCCGCCCGAACAACGACACCGACACTCGAACCTTGCCCTTGTCTGACAGAACTTCCTCGACCGTACCGTTGAAATCCGTGAACGGTCCGGTCGTTATCGCCACCGCCTGCCCAATCAGGAACGGGATCTCTTCCTTCGCAGTTACCGTCTCCTCTTCCTCGGCGAGACCGAGCAGACGATTCACCTCGTCCGGGCGCAGCGCGTGCGGCTCACGATCCTTGTGCCCGACGAACTTGATGACGCCCTGTATGCCATTGATCGTGTGAAGCGTATCCTGATTCAGGACCATCTCCACGAGCACGTATCCCGGAAAGATCTTGCGGGCGACGTTCACCTTCTTGCCGTTCTTGATCTCCACCACTTCCTGCGTCGGGACGAGCGCCTGACGAATCATGCGCTGCTCCGGCTGCAACGGATCGCTCTCGATCTTCCGATCGATCAGCGTGCGAACCTTGTTCTCGTGCCCGGATGTCGTCTGCACGGCGTACCAGCGAAAGTCCACGGCTAGTGCCCCGCGAACAACGACGGAATCCCACGCACCAGAATCGCCTGGAACACCACGTCGATGACGGCGATTACCGCACCGATGAAGAGCACGAAGATGATGATCTTGATCGTCATGTCCTTGAGCTGCGCGCGGTCAGGCCAGACAACCTTGCGCATCTCGACGATCACTTCGTTGTAGAACGTGATGAGTTCCCGGGTCCAGCGCACAACTGGATTTCCGTGCGCTTCACCCGCAGCAGGAACCACTTCGCGTGCCATCTACTTCGTTTCCTTATGAACCTTGTGGCAATCGCAACGCGGGCAGTACTTCTTCCATTCAACGCGCTCAGGATGCAAGCGACGATTTTTCGTTGTGAAGTAGTTTCTGTTCTTACAATCGTTGCACGCTAGGATGATCTTATCGCGTGGCATGTTTTAACTCGAGTATTTGAGATCGGTTAGCAGGTATCGCTACCTGCCGGAAACACAGGGCCGGCGCTGAGGCCGGCCCCCACAAGTCATGATCCTACTGCAGAATTTTCGCGACGACGCCCGCACCGACGGTGCGGCCACCTTCACGGATCGCGAACCGGAGTCCCTCGTCCATCGCGATCGGCGTTATCAGCTCGATCGTCATCTGCACGTTGTCGCCCGGCATCACCATCTCCATTCCTTCCGGCAGCTCCACGCTTCCCGTCACGTCCGTCGTGCGGAAGTAGAACTGCGGACGGTAGCCCTTGAAGAACGGCGTGTGTCTGCCGCCCTCTTCCTTCGTCAACACGTACACCTCGGCC
>DATBNQ010000013.1:0-4251 GCA_036554185.1 Gemmatimonadaceae bacterium
GGCGGACACATCTGGGTGCGTTCGATCAAGCTGTACGCCGACGGCGCACTTGGATCGCGCGGCGCCGCACTGTTGTCGCCATACTCCGACGATCCGGGAAATACCGGCCTGCTGGTCTCGACGGAAGCGCACCTCCAGGCTGTTGCCACGGCGGCGCTAAGGCACGGGTTCCAGGTTGCGACGCACGCAATCGGAGATCGGGGTAACAGAAACGCCCTCGACGCATACGAAGCGGCGCTCAATGCCGTTCCGACCGCGGATCACCGGTTCCGCGTGGAACATGCGCAGATCCTGGATCCGGCCGACATTCCACGCTTCGCGGAGCTCGGTGTGATCCCGAGCATGCAGTCCAGCCACCAGACGAGCGACATGCGCTGGGCCGAAGATCGCCTCGGCCCGTCGCGCATCCGCGGCGCGTATGCTTGGCGCTCGCTGCTCAACACGGGCGTGATCATTCCAAATGGTACTGATTTTCCCGTAGAACACGTGAATCCACTGATCACATTTCACAGCGCCGTTACGCGGTCTGATTCGACCGGCTTTCCGGACGGCGGATGGTATCCCGAACAGAAGATGACGCGCCAGGAAGCGCTTAAGTCGATGACCATCTGGCCAGCGTACGCGGGGTTCGAGGAGCACGTGATGGGCTCGATCACACCGGGAAAGTACGCGGATTTTACCGTGCTCGATCAGGACATCATGACCGTCGCGCCAGGCGACATTCTCAAGACCCACGTGCTATCCACCTACATAGGCGGAAAGAGCGTCTACGAGCGAAAGTGATTCTTGTACTCAACCTGCCTGTTCTGTCATAGCGACCTCGGCGCGAACGAAGTAATTGAGCATTTCCCCATCGGACGCCGGCTCGCGTTCGATGAGGAGAAGGGCAGGTTGTGGGTCATCTGTAGATCGTGCGAACGCTGGAATCTCACTCCGCTGGAAGAACGCTGGGAGGCGATCGAAGAGTGTGAGCGTCTCTTCCGAGGCACGTCGCTCCGCATGTCTACGGACCACATCGGCCTCGCGCGCGTGAGCGAGGGACTCGAGCTTGTGCGAGTCGGAAGCCCACAGCGTCCCGAAATGGCGGCATGGCGTTATGGAGATCAGTTCGGCCGCCGCAGGCGGCGGTACTACATGATCGCCGCGGGCGGCGCCGTGGCGGTTGGCGCGATCGCCTCCGGCTATGCGGCGCTGGGCCTGTTCGCGGGCGGCGGTGCCTCGTTCATCAACATGCCCATCCAGGCTCTCGCAGCGATTCGCAACCGTCGCGTAATAGCGAGAGTTCCAACACCCGACGGGCTCGTTCCAGTCACAAGAGGCCTCCTTCCGCACGCCAGGATCATTCGCGCGCCGGGCTCGGATTGGCAATTGTCCCTCGACTACAGAAAGACTCGGCCGAAGGGAGGGTACAACTGGTGGGAGTACCAGCCACGTCGCCGCAACAGAACCACAATACTTCTCGATTCGCGCGACGCGCTGCCTGCGCTGGCCGCGATCCTGCCCACCGTGAACGGCAGTGGCGGGAGCAAGCGCCACGTTCAGTCCGCTGTCAAACTCGTTGAAGAGGCTGGCAACGCCACGCGCGTATTGGATAATGCTGCGTCCATGGCCACGAAGATCAGCTGGAATGCAATGTCTCAGGGCAAGCTCTCGAAAATTCCCATAGAAGCCCGTCTCGCTCTTGAAATGGTCACGCACGAGGACGATGAGCGTCGCGCACTCGAAGGTGAGTTGGCCGTGCTCGAAGCGCGATGGAAGGAAGCAGAGGAGATTGCGGGAATCTCCGACAACATGTTCCTGCCGGCGTCCGTGACCGAGTGGATGCGAAAAGTCCGGTCGTGAAAGCGGGTGTCCGGAACCCCGCTGCTTGGCGTCGGGGTATTAGATGTATCCCCCAATTGCGGAGTCACAGTGGCGACACCGCTGCTTGAGTTTTTCGGTCTGGTTCCTGGCGCATCCAAGCGCGGCACCGTGGATGTCGTCGCGCCCGTGCGCACTTTCGCTGATGTCATTCTACCGCCCAAGACCCGGCAGACGCTGGAGCAGGCTCTCGCCCAGGTTCGCAACCATGACCTCATTTTCCGTCAATGGGGGCTCGGCGAACGCCACGCCACCGGGCTCGGTCTCGCGTTCAACTTTGCAGGCCCACCCGGGACCGGCAAAACGATCTGCGCAGAAGCGATAGCTCAGGCGCTCGGCCGCCGCCTTCTCGTCGTGCGCTATTCCGAGATGGAGTCGATGTGGGCCGGCGAAACGCCCAAGAACGTCGCCGCGGTCTTTCGCGTTGCCGATGAACAGGGCGCCGTTCTCTTCTTCGACGAGGCCGATGCAATCGCTGCGCGTCGTTCGACGCAGACGCTGCAACCAATTCAGCGCGAATCCAACACGACTGTCAATGTGTTGCTGCGCGAACTGGAGAGCTTCAACGGCGTCGTGATATTTGCAACGAATCTCGCCGCGAATTTTGATCCGGCCTTCGAGCGGCGCATCCGTACGCACGTACTGTTCGAGCGCCCTGGTGCGGCGGAGCGCGAACAGATCTGGCGCGTGCAGATTCATCCCGACAAGACACCACTCGCCGCAGACGTCGATTTCCACGTCCTCGCGGAACTGTTCGACGCGAGCGGCGGAGAGATCAAGAACGCCGTGCTGAAGGCGGCTGCCATGGCGGCTGCAGAGCCAGCGACCGAGTCGCCGCGCGCGATACACCAGGCGCACTTTGAGGAAGCAATGCGAGAGGTGCTGCTCGCCAAGAGTGTCATGCGCCAGTCGCTGTTCGACGGCGAGCCGACCCAGGAGGATAACGCCGAGAAGCGCGTCATGGCGGCCTTCGAAGGCGCCCAGTCACGCTGGGCTTCGGCAATGCGCACTACATTGATGGTCGCTGGAATCGCGCTCGCGCTGGCGGCGATTTCCCTGCTCGTCGCGCTTCTGCGCTGACTCGACTTTCAGTCGGACGATCGTCCATTCGGGGCGCGATTACAATACCCGGAATCGCTGCGAAAGTTCCCTGTGTTTCGCACTTCACGATCGCTCGCTGACAGCGGTGTTTTTTTCTTAACAAATCCTTAGCCGCAACGTCTCATGTGTTAGCCACGCGCACAGCTTGCGTCCGCGTGCGACAACCAAGGAGAAGGGAACAACATGAAGCTGCAATTTCTTACAGTAGCGGCGGCGGCCCTGATGGCTGCGCCCATGCTGCATGCACAGGCAACAACCACCGTAACTCCAACGCCAGCGCGCGCGGGCGCTCGGTCACATATGGGTCCGCGTATGGACCACGCCAGCATGATGAAGGACCTCGGCCTCACCGCCGATCAGCAGGCGCGCATGAAGGCCATTCATTCCAAGTACGCCGCGCAGATGAAGTCTGCACGTTCGGCCTCCAAACCTGACTTCGACGCGATGAAGACAGCGCGCACTCGTGGAGATACTGCCGCAATGCGTGCCGCCCGTGAGAAGATGCGCGCAGATATGGCACCGGCCATGAAGCTGCATGAGCAGGAGATGACCGAGGCGCGCGCAATCCTGACACCGGACCAGCAGAAGAAGTTCGATGCTAACCGCGCACAGATGAAAAACAGAATGGGTGCACGAGGCAACCGCGCATGGACGGGAAAACGCCTGCCACGCCCCGGTATGACTCCAAAGCCCGCAGTACCACAACAGCCGGCCGGATCGACGAACTAGTTTCTTGAGCGAAGATCCTTCGATCATCGACGCGGGCAGTCCAGATTGGATTGCCCGCGTTGTTTTTTCGCCACTCTCGTGGTCCATGCACACCCGATATTCCCCGAGTGCGGACCGTCCGCCATCACACCTGAATGGGGAATACGATGAAAACCAAACGTGCGCTTCTGGCGATCGCCACCCTTTGTATCGCCACTACCTCCGTAACCGCCCAATCCACTACCGACCGCCCGCGCGCGAAGGCCGCAATGTGGAGCGCGCTTCGGCTCTCCGACTCGCAGCAGTCACGCGTCAAGGAAATACATGCCCGATACGCACCCGTCATCAAGGCCGCCCAGAAGCAGGCGAAGGATAGCGCCACCAGAATCAATGAAACTGAACTTGCCGAGGTGCGAAACATTCTCACATCCGAGCAGCAGCAGACATTCGATTCGTACATCAGCGGAAAAAAGCGAGCAAGACGCGGATCGGGTGCGAGACTGATGCCCGTGAAGATCGAAATCCCTGAGTAAACGCGCGGACCACAAACACCGTCATCCTAGCCGTCATCCCGCCGAAGGT
>DATBNQ010000017.1:0-15890 GCA_036554185.1 Gemmatimonadaceae bacterium
CGTGCATGTTCGCGTTGTCATGTGCGGTTGCGAAACCGCTCGCGATCTTCTTCCATTCGCCACAACTCGTACCGGTTGTCCTGGTCCTGAGTACGTCGTTCGTCGTCGGGTCGTTCCGCTCAGTCCCCAATAGCCTGTTACAGCGCTCTCTCAAATTCCGGGACATTGCAGCCATCGATTCCGCAAAGGCGCTGTTTGCGGCTGTCGCGGCCATTTCACTCGCGATCTACGGGTTGCACTACTGGGCATTGGTACTCAGTGAAGTAGGCGGGGTGTTTATCGCGACTGTTCTTACCGTCATTCGTCGGCCGAAGAAGTTTGCCGTACCGCGTTTCGCAACGATCGAGACCGCGGTTACGTTCAGTCGCGACGTGCTCGTCTCGAGGCTCTCGTGGTTCGTCTACTCGAACTCCGACTTTCTGGTGGCGGGGCGGGTTCTGGGACGCGCCTCCCTCGGCGCGTACGACTTTGCCTGGACGCTTATCAACCTGCCGGTGGAAAAGGTCACGGCGATGATCTCCGGCGTTGCACCGGCGATATTTGCCTCCGTGCAGCACGATGTTTCATTGTTGAAACGTTATGTGCTCGGTCTCACGGAAGGCGTCTCGCTCGTTGCCTTCCCGTTTTCCGTTGGCGCAGCCCTGGTTGCGCACGATCTGATCATCGGAGTGTTCGGGAATAAATGGGCAGCAGCAATTGGGCCTCTCCGACTGCTGGCAGCCTACACCACGATCCGATCGATCATGCCGATCATCCCGCCGGCGCTGACGGTGATGAGACGTACACGATTCCTGATGTACTACTCCGTTACGCTGGCGCTTTTGTACCCGGGAGTCTTCTTCTTCGCCTCCAGGTACGGAATCCTGGGTATTGCCGGCGCGTGGGTAGTACTCTATCCCTTGAGCGCGATCCCGCTCTGGTGGCTCACGTTCAAGTTGATCTCGACTCCGGGCGAGTACTTCACCTCACTCCGCGCAGCAACGGTGAGCGTGGCAATAATGGCTGGCTGCGTCGTGCTGGCAATGTTTCTGATGCCGCCGGAATACCCGCGGCTACTCAAATTGGGTATCGAGGTCGGCGTCGGAGCGATGACTTATTCGGCGTCCGTGCTTCTCATTTTCCCGGAACGCGTGAGAACATTCAAGCGAACCATCCGTGGAGCCTTCTAGGCCAGCGGCCCGTAGCTCGTTTCGCGGGCGACCCACTCAACCCGCGGATGTTTCACGATGTCCGCAGTCTCGACGATCGTAACCGCGACGTCGCGCCGAATGAAAGCCTTGAAGTAGCCAAGCGCCGAACGACGGCTCGGCATGGTCAGCCAGCTGTCCAGAAAGCCCGCGCGCGCCTTCGCCAATCGGCCGCCGCACCAGTTCGTGTATGACACGTCCCACATCAAGTCCGCGATGGTCTTCCTGGCCGCCTTTATTTCATCGCGTGTCAACGCGGAACGGAGACGCTTGAGGTGATCTTTCCGCACGGCGATGCCGTCCACCTTCGTCGGTAGCGGGTTGCTCGCCGTCAGGCTCGCCGAGTGACGGCGATTCAGCGCGTGGGTCTCGTTGATGAACACGAACTGCGTGAGCTCCGCCAGACGGAACCACAGGTCCACGTCCTCAAAGCAGACGATCGATTCGTCGAACCAGGTGGCTTCATTGTCGAGCAGATCACGCCTGAACACGATCGTCGGGGTGTTGACCGCGATGTAGGTCAGCAGAAACGCCGGGAACGATCGATCGCACAGGTATACGTTTCCGCCTTTGTGCGTGAGATATTGCGCGGCTCGCTCGAGGAAGTTCGCCGATTCGAGCACGTCATTGTCCTCCGCGACTCCCGTATCCTGATACACCTTGCGGAAGTCGGCAAAGGCAAAACGCGCGCCGGTCTTGCACATTGCGGAGATCGACGATGCGAGCCGATCGGGCGTCGCGATGTCATCTGCGTCGAGCAATGCGATATATTCGCCACGAGCAACTCGGAGTCCGTCATTTCGCGCACACGCGGGCTTGCCGGAGGCGAACTCTCTGCGAATCACGCGAATACGTGAGTCTCTGCTCGCAAATTCATCTGCAACAATCGCGGTGTCATCTGTTGATCCGTCGTCAACAACAATGATCTCGATGTCCGAAATCGTCTGGCTCGCGAGCGACGCGAGCGCGTCACCGATGTACTTTTCGCAATTGAATGCAGGTACAATCACAGACACCAACGGTGCCCGTCTTGCACGCGCAACTGCGGTCGCCGGAACGGAAAACGACTCGATATCGGAGAGCATGCCGGGCGTACAAGCAAAACTGGGGCCGTTTCTCCGCTCCGTGGGGAAACAGCTGTACTGCACGGGCTGCGTACGGTGGCGTACATGTTGCTGACAGTGGCCATCTGCACGTGGAACCGCGCTGCCCTGCTGCGCCAAACACTTGAGCAGATGACTGCGCTCACCATACCGGCCGACGTGACCTGGGAGCTTCTGGTTGTCGATAACAACAGCAACGACATCACAAATGCCGTCATTGGAGAGTTCGTAAATCGGCTCCCGATACGTGCACTCCGGGAAAGCACTCCGGGGCTGAGCAACGCGCGCAATGCAGCGGTCGCAGCTGCACGTGGCGAGTACATATTGTGGACTGACGACGACGTTCTGGTGGACCGCAACTGGCTGTCTGCATACGCAACAGCATTTGCTCGCTATCACGATGCGTGCGTCTTTGGCGGTCCCATCAAGCCATGGTTCAGTGATACACCGCCACGATGGCTCGAGGAATCGCTGCACGAAGTCGAGCCGGCTTACGCCATCCGCGATTTCGATTGCGGTGAGATCGAGCTCGGTGCCGACATCATTCCATACGGGGCCAACATGGCGTTCCGCACAGACGCGCTTCGTGACGTTCGCTTCAATCCGGCACTCGGCCGCATCGGAACCGCCATGCTTGGCGGAGAGGAGGAAGCGGTGATCGGTGCGCTGCTCCAGCGAGGATGCCACGGCCGGTGGGTCCCCGATGCCGAAGTGCGACACTACATTGCGGTGGAGCGCCAGACGGTCAGCTACATTCGCAGATTCTACGAGGGTGTCGGGACAACCAAAGCACGCACCGACGTACAATTGGGTGGCAGACTAGTGTTCGGCCGACCGCCATGGGTCTGGAGTGAGTTGCTCTCGACAGCGCTTCGCTACCGTCTCCACCGAATCTACGCGCCGCCCGCGGTCTGGGTGCGATCGCTGAGACGGGCCAGCATGGCACGCGGACGCTTCACGGCCGGTGCGTCTTCATGAGCACATCGGCAGAGCGAGCACGGAGCCTGTCTCCTGCGCCACAATTCAAACAGGGGACGGAAGTGAGCGATCGGCGGAACTCCGACGACAATCTCATCGACACGCTAAGACAGAAGACTATAGACGTCATCAGGTCCGCTGTACCGCGCGACCGACCCGTCGCACTCCTGGATTTTCCGCGCTACTCCAACGTCGGTGACTCGGCGATCTGGCTCGGAGAAATTCATTGTCTCGCGGCGTGCGGCATGGCGGCGCGCGACATCCGATACATGTGTGACGTCGCAACCTACGACGAAGCCAGTCTTCGCGACGCTGTTGGAAATGATGGCGTCATCCTCCTGAACGGGGGAGGGAATTTCGGCGATCTGTGGGCGATACATCAGCAATTCCGTGAAGCGGTTGTGGCGGCCTTTCCGAACAATCCGATCGTCATACTTCCGCAATCGATCCATTTTCGCGAACCCGGCGCACTCGAACGTACGGCCGAGATATTCAACCGACACGCGCAACTCACGATTCTCGTGAGAGATCGACTCAGTTTCGATTTGCTGCAACAGCACTTCAGCGCAAGCAGCGAAATGTGCCCCGACATGGCGTTCTGTATCGGCTCACTTGAACGGCCAGTCAGGCCCGAGCAGGATGTGGTATATCTCGCACGCGCCGACCAGGAATCGCAGTTCTCGGACGACGGGGGTGGTTTCGGTGACATCGAGTCTGTCGACTGGCCCGAGACAGGCGCGGCTCAGCAATGGCGGATCGGAAACGGAATCGCCGATTTTCAGGTCGACCACCGAACCACGGCAAGATCACTTCGGGCACCGCTCCAATTCCTCACTCGCACCAGCTATAACGCGATGGCGAAGGAGCGCCTTGCGGTTGGCAGCCGGCTGCTCGCGCGCGGAAGAGTGGTCGTAACAGATCGGCTCCATGCACACATCCTCGCGCTGTTACTCGGAATACCGCATGTCGTGCTGGATAACAGTTACGGCAAGATCAGACGCTTCCACGATGCATGGACGACCGGGTCCACGCTGACCGCGTTCGCCGAAACGCGAGAGGAAGCGTTCGAGGTCGCGGGCGCCATGTTGCGCGAGCGACACTGATTTAGCCGTCATTCCCGCGAAAGCGGGAGTCAAGATTGGCGTTGCCTGCCATTGCAAATGGATTCCCGCTTTCGCGGGAATGACGGCTAAAGCGCTAGTCCTTCTGAAGCTCAGATTCTGCCGCGCCGATCGTTCTCCGCAGCAGCTCGGGATCGATCGCGAAGTCTGCAGTCATGGGAGTGCCACCGCCGCCCGGCGGGTAGCTCCCAAGAATCGAGAAGTATTTCATGCCGACCGAGTCTGCAGCCGTGTAGAAGTAGGGGAAGATGTGGCCTGGCGGCGTCAGCTCGATCAGTACAGCTCCGGAACTGCCGAACACGACGTCCGTGAGCGCCGCCCCGTGAGCACCCACGATGATCTCCGCCTCCGGATAATGCTGCCGCACCGTCTGCTCGCCGGAGACGATCGTCTCGAATCCACACGACGAAAGCACCGATTCAATCGCGTCCTCGTTGCTCACATTTCGAGTCGACCCGCGCCGGCTGATGAACAACCTGCGATTCCCACTCGACCTGCTCGGTGTTCGGGAACGCCAGAACTGTGCGACCCAGGGTGCTATGTTGCGATGGATTCCGGGAAACGTCGGCGCGACGAGCTGCTCGCATTCCACTACCGAATAGCTACCAGGAGTGACGATCCGGTCCATCGGAAACCCGCATAGCTCCGCAGCCGTTCTTCGGCCGTCCGACGCCAGATCCGGAACAAGGATGTGCGAGATATCGTCCCAGCTGTAGCCGGCCTGCTCGAATAGATATGTGCGCGACAAGCCGTCGAACAGCATGTGCGCGTAATTCGCCGGCCAGTCGGTGCAGAGCGTCAGCGTCACACCGGACAGACGTGTCATCGCTCGGAGGCTATCTCTCCGGTAGATCGGGCAGTCGTCGCGTTCCTCGCCGTACCAGCAGTGATCGGGAAGAAACGTGTCGCCGTCGGCGACAATCCAGCCGTGCGGCCCCACGACGCGCGCATTGCGAAGCGAGGCGACGCCCGCCGCGGGAAGTGTCGGCGCAACGCGAGCAAGCATCTGCTCTGCCGGATAGTTGACGCAGTGCGGAGGTTGCCGCACGACCGGCCCCGACGCGACCACCTCGCGCCAGTCCGATGCATGCCCCGCACAGTATTGACTCGTGTGGGCCCAGTGCCGCGGCGGCCCGAACAGCTGAGAGTCAAACGGCAACCATGCGCTGCGTCTGGAATTTTGAAAGACCGGTGCAACGCGTCTGTACGCGGCACCGGCGACCCGCCTAGCCTGTCGGGTTACAGTGGAGTAAGGCACCGAAGTGGCGCGTGCACCTGTAGCTCCAGATCCACATGATAGTCACCAACAACGCGTGGGTCGGCCGCCACGATCACTATTCGCGCGCCGTCCTCGTAGTCGTGGTATCCCCCGTCGGCGTCCTCTATGTAGTGACTGACCTGGTACGCTCCCCCGGGGAAATTCATGGATGCAGCCCATTCCACAGTCACGGTCTCGCCAGCCGCAACGGAGATGGGCTCACCTCGCATTCTCCCGTAGCTGCTCTGCATGACCACGCGCCGGTCACGACGAATCTGTATGCCGGGTGAGAGTCTGCAATCGCGATCTGCAACGAAGGTGTGCGTGTAGGTTATGCGCTCACCTGGTTGCACCATCTCGACGTCGTCGTGTGTGGATGCGAACGCGACGGTCCGTGCACGCACGTCGCTGCGACGTCCGGGGAAATAGCCACCGCCGCTGCGATAGTACTCCGCGATGACATCCGAGGTCTTGCCGTGTGCGCGCACTTCGCCGTGGTTCAGCAGGACAGCCGTATCGCACAGCGAAAGTACCGCGTCCATGTTGTGCGATACGAAGATGACCGTGGTTCCATTCTTGAGTGTGTCCTGCATCCACTTCACACACTTGCCCTGGAACGTGTAATCGCCCACCGACAGGACCTCGTCGACGATCAGTATCTCCGGATCGAGGTGAGCGGCGATTGCAAAACCGAGCCGCGCATTCATTCCGGAGCTGTAGCGCTTGACCGGCGTGTCGATGAAGTCACCGATTCCGGAGAATTCGACGATTGCGTCGAAGCGCCGGGCGATCTCAGCCTTGCGCATCCCGATGATAGCGCCGTTCAGGAAAACGTTCTCGCGACCGGTGAGATCCTGGTGAAATCCCGCCGTGACTTCGATCAATGCGCCGATCCGGCCGCGTGTCACGTAAGTTCCGCTGGTCGGACGCAGGAGCCTGGTCAGGATCTTCAACAGTGTCGACTTGCCGGCGCCATTGTGACCGATGATCCCCAGAGCCGCGCCGCGCTGTACCGAGAATGACACATCACGAAGTGCCCAGAAGTCATCGACGCGCAGCTCGCTCGCAGGCGATGCGCCGTTCACGATGCGCTTGATCGTCGCCGGTATCAGATCCCGCAGGCTGTCCTGACGTTCGCCCTTGCGAAACTTCTTCCAGAGCGAATCGATCTCGACCGATGTGTCTGTCATCAATGCGTTAAATGAATTCGGCGAACAGCGGCTGCAATTTGCGGAACATCGCCGTCGCGCCGATCATTCCCCCCACCGCCCACACGGCGGAGTAGAGCAGCTCCCAGGGCTCCCACACGGGCGTCACCGCGCCATGAATGACGGTCGTCAGCGGCTGCGCGAGGTTGTGACCGTTGACGACGCTGAGCCGCAGCCCTTCCAGGATTCCCGTCAGTGGATTGAGCATCGCCAGATGCGCGCCGCGCGCGCCGAGCATCGATGGCTCGAAGAACACCGGCGTAAAGAATATTCCGAACATCAGCACTATCTGCACGATGTACTTCACATCACGGTAGAACAGATTGGCGCAGCTGAGGAAGAGTGAAACGCCTGTGGTGAACAGGACGAGGAGCACCAGCAGGAACGGCACCCAGATCATCGTGAGGCGTCCCGTAACCCCGAGGAACGGGAGAATTACGATGAGTGTTATGAGCCCGATCGCAGTGTCGAAGCTCTGAGCAGCCACGGACGAGAGCGGTAGCACTTCGCGCGGGAAGTAGATCTTGGTGACAAGGCTGGCGTTCCCAACGAGGCTGGCTGTAGCAAAGCCGAGCGCCCCAACGAAGAATGCCCAGCCAACACCCTTGACCGCGATGTTCGCAATGTCGGATCGCACGAGTGTCGCCCCTGAAAGCCGCGCCATCGCGTAACGGATGATGAGTCCCGACAACACGATGAGACACGGCATGAACACCGCCCACATGAAGCCCATTGCCGCTTGCTTGTAGCGGAGCTTGATGTCGCGTAGTGTCAGCTGTTCCAGTAAATCGCGGTGGTCCCAGACTTCGGCTGAAGCCTCTCTTATCGCAGCGAACATGTCTCGGTAAATGTGGGCTCCAATCGCAAGGAGTATACCGAAACGAACCGCCTCTAAGCTAGTCGGCCTGGACGGTGCGGGGCGGAAGGTCGGCAGGCGGCGAGAAAATCGCGCTGTCTGCGTTCTTCTTGACGTCGATTCCCTGGGCGACGTCGTGCTTTTCGAGCAATCTGTAAAGCGTCGTCCGGTCGATGCCGGCAAGCCGCGCAGCCTTGGACATGTTGCGATCTGCGCGCGACACGAGAGTGGAGAGATACTCCTTCTCGAAGTGCGCGAGGACCGCTTCCTTGGCCGGATGATACGCCTTCGACATCAGATGAGCTGGCCATCCCCGAGTGGCCAAACCTGCGCTCGCCGCGTCACCCCTTCCCGGCAGATCGTCTGCCTGAATCACCGAGCCCGCGTCTGCAAGGACGGCCAGGTGCTCCATCAAGTTCTGAAGCTCACGCACATTTCCGGGCCACGAGAGCGACGTGAGGTAGTCGAGTGCGGACGCCGAAAGCGACGGGCAGTCGCCATCCGATATCCGATGCCGGCGCCAGTACTGGCACAGAAAATGGCTCGCGAGCAGTGGAATGTCCTCCAGCCTGTCCCTCAGAGGGGGAAGGTGGAGTGGAACGACCCTCAACCTGTAAAACAGGTCGTCGCGAAGCAGGTGCGTCCGAACAGCTTCGTTGGGGTCGCGGTTGGTCGCCGAGATGAAACGGACGTCGACGGTAGCATCCTCCTGCTCACTGCCGACGCGGCGCACAACGCCGTCCTGGATCACGCGCAACAGCTTCGCCTGGAGCGCCAGCGGCATTTCCGTCAGCTCGTCCAGGAACAGGGATCCGTTGTGAGCCACCTCGAGCAAGCCGGGCTTGTCACGGTCTGCGCCTGTGAACGACCCCTTCTTGTGGCCGAACATTTCCGACTCCAGCAACTGAGCCGGGAGCGCCGCGCAGTTTATCGCCACGAACCGTTTGCCCGCCCGACGGCTCTGCTTGTGGATAAGCTGTGCGATCCCTTCCTTGCCGGTACCGCTTTCGCCACTGATCATCACCGAGGCATTTGTCTTTGCGACCTTCCGGGCCAGCTCGACTGCTCGGCAGAAAGCTGGCGAAACGCCGATGAGCGATGCCATGCCCTCGTCCACCGCGTCCACCGGGACCTCACGGGGCGCAACAGGACCGTCCCGAGCTTCTAGCACGCGGTGTGCAGCACGCCCTACTGCGAGCTGGAGTTGCTCAGCGGTGAATGGCATCGCGAGATACTCCCAGGCACCGGCCTGGAGGGCCCGAATGTTCGTCTCGACACTCGGATTTCCGGTCATCAGAATCACGAGCGAATCGGAATGCGCTTCACGGGCCGCTTCGAGGATTTTCATCCCCGACACACCACTCATGAAGAGATTGACCAGAACGATGTCGTACTTGCGCTTTTGGAGGAGCCGAAGGGCCTCGTCTCCGCGGGAGCTGCCCGTTACAGCGTATCCCTCACCGCGGAGGACGGCAACGCAGCCCTCGCGAAGGGAGTCGTCGCATTCTACTACAAGGAGTCGCAGTTCCGCGCGTGCGCCCGGGGCGATGGCGTCAGTATCTACGCCGCGCTGACCGTTCAGCCCATCAGACATCAAACCCGACCCTGGAAAACGCATGTGCTTGTGGAGCGGCAATAGGAGTGGGACGGTGGTGTTGCATCCGTGCTACAAATAATGTTTCCGCTAGCAATATGGGTCTCCGACTGGGTCGCACAAGGGAAAACTTGTCACTTATTGAGAACAAGCCAGTGCCGATACTGTATCTAGGCTCGGCCACTGTTGGATCGTCGCAACGCTGTTCCGGCCATGTAACTACCCCTATCTTTCGGCACTGCAGATGAAAAACTCAATCGTGCCCGCTACTCCGTTCCGGGACGCCCCCGCGCTGCCCGGCACTACTGATATTGCGCCAGTCGACCTGACCCCCCAGCCGACAGGCGATGAGGAGGCCGGCGGCGGTGGCGGCGCAAAGCTCCGGCGCTACTGGGCGGCAATCAAACGTTTCCGCTGGTTGATTGTAATACTGGTCGCCCTCGGCACCGCGGCCGGTGTCACAGCGACCCGCTTTATCGACCCGGTCTACGAGGCCCGCGGCGCGCTCTGGATCGCCGACGTCGGTACCGGCAACGGCGGCGGCGCATACCGACCGCCCGAGCTCCTCCCCAACGGCTCCTGGGTGCAGCTCATCCGCAGCTTCGCAGTGGTCGACAAGGTCGTCGCGCAGCAACGGCTGTGGGTCAAGGGCAAGACATGGAAGGACTCGGTCGCGCTGGCCGGAATCGAGCCGACCCCCCGCACGGTACCTGGCGACTACACCTTGTGGGCCGACTCCACAAAAGGCATCTACTCGCTCGGAGAGACCAAGAAAGGGATTTTCGAGCACGGCACGCTCGGTGACTCTGTCGGCCGCTCAGTCGGATTCGCCTGGGTTCCGACTCATGCGTCGCTACAGGGCAACGAGCAGGTCCGCTTCACGGTCGTCCAGCCGCGCTCGGTGGGTGTCGATCTGATCGGGCGCCTGAACGTCGCAATGCAGGAAAACAGCAACTTCCTGACGCTCACGCTCACCGGCGCTGAGAAGTGGGAGACCGCCCAGCTTCTCAACGTCTGGATGCAGCAGTTCCTGACGACCGCCGCGGAGCTCCGTCGTGGCAGCCTCGAGAACCAGGCCAGCATTCTCGCGACGCAGCGCGGTTCCGCGGAAGCAGGCATGCACGACGCCGAGGGTGCGTTGCAGGCGTTCCGCTCGAACGCGATTACCAAGCCCAAGGAGTACGCCGGTTCCTCCGACGCGGCATCGCTCGGGATCACGCCACCTCAGGGAGATCTGAGCACTGAATACTTCAAGAACCAGACGGCATATCAGGACATAAAGCGCAGTCGCGAGGCACTCCAGGCGCTCATCCCGTCGGCACGTCAGGGGAATTTCTCCCCCGACGTTCTTGCGGCGATACCGGCAATCCAGAGCGCTCCGATGCTCACGTCGGCGCTCAAGGATCTCATAGAGCAGGAAAGCAAGCTCCGAGTCATGCGGCAGTCCTACACGGATTCCTTCCCCGCCGTAAAGAACCAGATGGCAGCCGTTCACGAGCTTCGGACGAAGACGATTCCGGATCTCATGAGCACGCAGGTGACGTTGCTCACACAGCGAGAGAACCTCCTCGCTGGTGACATCCGCACAGATTCCGTGTCGCTCCACGGGATTCCTGCTCGCACCACGGAGGAACAACGCCTGTCGCGTAATCTGGCGACCGCTGTAGGTCTGTACAACAACGTCGAGACCAGATACGAGACCGCTCGGCTCGGCGCCGAGAGCACGGTGCCCGATGTTTCGATCCTCGACCCGGCGCTGCCAGCCGCAAGCGCGCAACGCAACGTAAAGGCGATGCTCGTCGGCGGCGGATTCATGGGTGCGCTGGGACTTGGTGTCGTCATCGCGCTGCTCTTCGACCTCATAGATCACCGGTTCAGGTATCCCGAACAGATTCCTGACGAGCTCAGGCTCGACGTCATCGGCGCGATTCCGACTGTGCCGAAGCCGGGCGAGGGCGAGAAGGATCCGGACGCGGTGCTGCAAAGCGTAGAAGCCTTCCGCGGCTTGCGAATGAATCTCCACCACATGTTCGATGCGCCGCCGGTAATGGTGACGGTGTCGAGCCCGGGTGTGGGAGACGGCAAGTCGATGATCTCGTCGAATCTTGCACTGTCGTTCGCGGAAGCTGGATTCCGGACACTGCTCATCGACGGCGACATTCGCCGCGGCAAGCTGCACTCGATATTCGGTATCGAGCGTCGTCCCGGATTGCTGGACTATCTGGCTGGCGAGGTCGATGCGGCGCACGTGATGCGCGAGGTGCCGGTTCACGGCGCGCTTACCCTCATTGCATCGGGCACGCGGCGCCACCGCGGTCCCGAACTGCTCACATCCGCCCGACTCCCGGCGCTGCTCAGCATGGTGCGCTCGAAGTTCGATGTGATCATTGTCGACAGTGCGCCGCTGGCGGCCGGAGTCGATGCGTACGCGCTCAGCGTTGCGACGCGCAATCTCCTCCTTGTGATGCGCACCGGTCACACGGATCGCAGAGTCGCAAAGGCAAAGCTCAAGTTGATGGAGCGTCTGCCGGTGCGAATCATCGGCGCCGTCGTCAATGCGGTCTCCGCTGCGGATGTGTACGCGGAATACTCGTACCTGTATGGCTACGGGCCCGACGCCGATGTAGATGCGGAAGTGCTCAGCGACGAGGTTGCGGTTCTCGAGCCAGGCACCACGGAGAAGTCGAGCTGATCGCGCGAAGCGGGTCGTAACTCGGGATGCATTCTTTTTATGAGAACAAGGACGTCGGCACACAGGGTGGCCGGCGTCTCCTTGTTATCAGCTATCACTTCCCGCCCGATCGCGCCGTCGGCGCTCGGCGATGGGAAAAATTCTCCCACTTCGCCGCTGAACGAGGATGGGGGATGGATGTCTTCATGCGCGGCGACGCGCCTGCGAGTGACATCGAGCAGGCCAGGCGCGCGCTTCCCGCGGGAGTCAGAGTTTTCGCGGTTGCTGCGCCGGCGTTGGGCATCGAGCGCCTCGAGAATGCTGTCTGGCGAGCCGTCAAGAGGGGTTCGAAGCCAGCGGTCACCGGGCCATCAACGGCAATTGCACCTGGCGAAGTTCGTCCGGCTCGTCCGACTTCAGTTCCGCGATCCGACTTGCGGTGGGCGCTGCACACTCCGCGCGGATGGATGCGCGCATATTGGGCGACGCTCGACTTCGCTCGAATCAGCGCGTGGGGCGACGCGGTCATGGATGCCGTTGCGTCAGTCTTCGACCCGCGTGTTCATCGCGCGGTCGTCACTTCGGGACCGCCATTCATGTCTCACGACGTGGGGCGGCGGCTGTCGTTGAGATATGGCATCCCGTTCATCATGGACATGCGCGATCCCTGGAGCCACGTCGAGCGTCTTCCCGAGGGCATCGCGACACCGGCGTGGACGCGACTTGCCGCACGCTACGAGCGAAAGGCTGTCGAGCGTGCGGCTCTGATCGTCGCGAATACGGAGGTCGCTCGGCGACAGATGGCGGGAACGTATCCGCTGAGGTCGCGCGACATCATTACAGTGACGAACGGCGGCGACGACGATGAGCTTCCACCCGCGATCCGCCAGGGCAGGTTCGTCATCGGGCACGCCGGAACGGTCTACCTCGACCGCGACCCGCGTGCACTCTTCGAGGCTGCGGCGAGGGTGATCCGGGAACACTCCCTGACACCGGACGATTTCACACTGGAGTTCATCGGCGAGCTGGAAGCTGTGGGTGGCTTTCCGATCGAAGATGTGGCGCGTGCCGAGGGAATCGGGGCTTACGTTCGCACCGGACCGCCGCGGCCGCACCGCGAGGCTATGAGGTTCATGGCTGATTCGAGCATGCTGGTGACCATGTCGGGGACCAATATGGCCGCGATTCCCGCCAAGACATTCGAATGTGTAAGATTCCCCGCATGGATTCTGGCACTCTCGGCACCAGAAAGCGCAACGGCGCTGCTGTTGGAAGGAACGGGAGCGGATGTTGCTTCACCTGGTGATGCAGATGCGATCGCGGAGATCATAAGCAGGCGGTACCTCCAGCATCGCGCGGGTGTATTTCCCGAGCCGGTCGGTCGTGACGTCCGTTTTTCGCGGAGCCAGCAGGCAGGGATTCTGATGGACGCACTCGAGGCGCGGGTCGGTCGCTAGGACCGCGGAATGTCTCGTCTGTTGCGCCGGTGCTACACAAAAAAGTGAATCCTGCCGACCGGCGAAAAGGTAACAGATTGTTAAATCGTTGTGGTGTAACAACTTGGAGTGTTCTGGCGCTCACTTCGGGCGTGGCACAATCGCTGCTTAACTGGAGGATTACGGAATGACAGTTGTTTCAAGATGTGTCAGAGGGCTCGAGGGAATCGGTGTCGCGGCGGCGCTGTTGCTGTCCGTCGCGATTTCGGTGCAGGCGCAGCAGGAGCAGCCTGACGGGTTTCACGTAGGCGATAGAATCGCTCTGACGGTGGAGGGTCCGCAGGTGGTACGGGACACCGTCGTCGTGAGGGATGGATTGATCCTTCGTTTGACCGGGATGACCGACATTTCGCTCGTCGGTGTGAAGCGCGCCGACGTCCAGAAGTATCTGACGCAGGAGATCAGCAAGTTCATCAAGGATCCAGTTGTCCACGCGACTGCTCTGGTTCGGCTTGCAGTTCTGGGACAGGTGATGCGTCCCGGATTTTATACGGTGCCGAGCGACGCGTTACTGAGTGATGTCGTGATGACTGCTGGAGGACCGACTGGTACGGCGGATCTCAACAGGACAGTGGTGAAGCGTGGAGACGTGGACGTGGCGACAAAGGAACAGGTCGCAAGTGCCCTTTCAGCGGGTCAGACTCTGGATCAGCTGCAGGTTGCACCAGGTGATCAACTGATCGTTGGCGCGAAACCGTCCTCTTCGTTCGATACGATTCTGAAAGTTGTTGGTGTTGCAATTCCGCTTCTCTCGCTGGCGCTCTACTTCTCATCACGACGGTAGTTTTCCCTGGGAAGCACCTTTTCACCGCGAATTATCGCTCATGGAACTCAACTCGCAGGACCCCAACTGGTTGGACGTCGATCCAACCGTACTGAACCTTCCCGCCGGCGGCGCACGCCGAATCATTCCCAGAGCGCCGCAAGGTGAGGACGGACTGTTCGAGGCCCGAATGCTCGACCGCGAGGTCCCGATTCCGAGGATGGGCGAGGCGGAGCTGTTCCGGCTCATGGCAACCGGGATGGCGGACGCGTCGCCGTCGCTCGGAACCACTGCCGAGTCGAGAGCCGCAACCCATCTTCATGTCGTACCGCAGGAGCGCTCCGAGTTTGCGAATCGTGCGCTCAACGTCGCGATCGCGCTTGCATCGCTGATCGTCCTTGCGCCCGTGATGGCGCTTGTTGCGCTCGCGATCAAGCTGACGTCACGGGGGCCCGTGTTCTACGTTCAGACCCGCGTCGGCATGGATCGCAGGCGCCGCTCGGCGACGGCGGTATTCGATCGGCGCCGCAGCAACGTTGGCGGGCGCGCATTCAGGATCATCAAGTTCCGCTCGATGCGCGTGGACGCGGAGCAGGGCACCGGCGCGGTCTGGGCTACGAAGAGCGATCCGCGTGTAACGCCGGTAGGAAATTTCCTTCGCACGACGCGACTGGACGAGCTGCCTCAGCTCATCAACGTCGTGCGCGGTGACATGAACATCGTTGGGCCGCGGCCGGAGCGACCGAGCATTTTCGCCGAGCTTCGCCAGAGCATCGAATCATATCCGCTCAGGCAGCGGGCACGACCCGGGATTACCGGTTGGGCGCAGATCAACAGGGCCTATGATTCGTCCCTCGACGACGTGCGCGCGAAGGTTGAATTCGACCTCGAGTATCTAGAGCGTCAGTCCGTCCTGGAGGACCTCAAGATCATGGCGCGAACGCTGCCGGTGATGTTGTTCAAGCGCGGCGCCTGCTGAGTCTCTCGGGCGCATTGCGCGGTTACGGCGCCGGATTGCTGCTCGCGAGCGAAGCGCGACCGCCGGCGAGCTTTCGACCCATGTCGATTCCTGGACGCTCGATGAAGGTGTAGGCAGTCCAGGGAAGTGCAATCAGCGCGGCGAGGAACACGATCCACTGCGCGGCGACCGGGAGCCTGGCGAACACAACGAAGCCGACCCAGATCGCGGGGGTCAGAAGCAGGTACGTTCCGTAACTGTAGGTACAGATAGTCTTCGCGACCCGTGTGAATGCCGAGTCACCCAACTCCGTGACGAACGGGATCGTGCAGCCTACCGCGATACAGAACAGCCAGCCCGGCTCGGGCCGGACCGCGGTTGGACGGAGAAGTATGAAGATCGGAATCGCGGCGACAAGCATTGGGACCCAGGTCCAGGCCGGGAGTTTGAATCGTCGTTTCGTCCGCAGAATCGCGAACGCCAGAACGCCGCTCACGAAGCACGGTGCGAAGATGCCGACGCTGAGCCGCCAGAGACCCGGCACCGACGTATACTGCACCGCCAGGCCAAGCAGGACGCCGATCACCAACGCGAGCAATACGTGGTAAATCGATTTTCGAGCCACGATGAAGAGCAGCGGTAGCACGAGGTACATCTGCACTTCGACAGGCAATGTCCAGAGCATTCCCATGATGTT
>DATBNQ010000044.1:0-5832 GCA_036554185.1 Gemmatimonadaceae bacterium
AATCGGCGCCGTCTCGAGACCGGCCCTCGCTCGATGGCTGCTCCGGGGCCAGCGTCAAAACCCAGCTTGAAATACCTCCATGTCGATTTCGCGCTCCCTCGTTCGACGTATCATCAGGAGCAACGTGGCCCCGATGACATCCGTCCGGCCACAATGCGTTTATAATGGAAATCATTCAATCGTTAATACCGGGAGAGTGCGGCATGCGAGTGATGGCCCTGTGGTATCCTGACGGCGACATCAGCGCGCCAGACGAAGCGAAAATGGCGAAGATGGGGGCGTTCATACAGGAGGCGGTCCACGCGGGTGTGCTCCTGGACACCGGCGGATGGGACTCCAACGCACCGGCTACTGTGATTACTCGAAAAAATGGTACCGTCGTAGTTACGGACGGACCGTTTACCGAGGCCAAGGAAATCATTGGCGGATACGCGGTGATGCGGTTCGACTCGCAGGAAGATCTGGTCGAATGGAGTACACGTTTTGTGAACATCGCCGGCGACGGGCGTTCTGTAGTTCGTCCGATCGCCGATCAACCGATGGCATCGTAAAGCGCGGCGCCGCGACCCAAGGCTGCGCGAGGCTATTTGATCCAGTTATAGAGGCCGTACAGTGCCAGTGCGCCGCCGCCTAATGCGATCATCGTTCCGGCTTGGCCTTTCACTGCGTACCCCACTCCGACGGCCGCGATGCCGGCGACGGTCAGCGCGAGACCGCGATTGACGTGCGGCCCGACATCCTGGTCCGCGACGACCCTGGACTCTGTCGACGCATTGTGCAACGCCGCCTGCTCAACGATCGGTCCGACCGCACTCGCAGCGACGCCACTGGTAGCAGTAACGGCTGCCGGCCGCATCGCGAACGTCTGCGCAGCGAGAGAGCACGGTGCGGCGGTCACACCGAGAAGGATTCCAGCACAAACAACCGCCAACGAATACGAGCTTTTCATGATCAGGCTTCTCCAGCCGCTGTGTTGGCTGTAAATGGTGGCCGAGCGTACAATATGGAATGGCGAGCGACGAACACGTGCGAACCACGCATCTGAACAAAAACGCGAACACCGGACGCCGAGATCAGTTCCATTCGATGCAGAATCGCGACCTATGGCTACGTTTCTGGTCCAGCGAACGTTGCATGCCAATACCGCCGCCGCATCCCCGCCCGTATCCCCCGCGAATCCTGCCCTGGCCGATCTCCCGAAGGACCGTTTTGTGCAGTTCATGCAGCACCGAGCCGAAGGCAACTGGGGCGAGCTGAGCGGCTACGCGCTTGGATGCACCGGCGAATGCACACCGAGTCAGTTGCCTGACAACGGGAGTCCGGAGAATGGAAGAAAACATGACAGTGGGAATTATTGGAGCCGGACACATTGGTGGGACCCTCACTCGCCGCCTCCGGGAACTCGGCTACGACGTTGCAGTCGCCAACTCCCGTGGGCCGGAGACGCTTGCCGATCTCGCGGCGGAGACTGGTGCGACGGCGGCGTCGGTCATGGACGTGGCTGCGGGTAAGGATCTGATAATCGTGGCCATCCCGGAGAAGAGCGTTCCATCATTGCCGCGGGACCTTCTTGCAAGAACGCCGGCGACTGCGGTGATCGTGGATACCGGCAATTACTATCCGCAGCGAGATGGACGCATCGCCGCCATCGAGGACGGGATGACTGAGAGCGGCTGGGTGGCGGAACAGTTGGGTCGGCCGGTGGTGAAGGCGTTCAACAACATCATGGCACAGCATCTCATGAACGGCGGCAAGCCGGCCGGTGCAGCGAAACGAATCGCGCTCCCGGTAGCTGGTGATCATGATGATGCCAAGGCGATCGTGCTAAGGTTGGTCGACGAGCTGGGCTTCGACGGCGTGGATGCCGGTGGTCTGGACCAGTCGTGGCGGCAACAGCCCGGTAGCCCAGTCTATGGTGCTGATCTGGACGCGGACGGCGTCCTGCGCGCGCTCGGAGCTGCGAGCGAGGAGCGTCCGCCCCAGTTTCGTGCGCCGGCCCCTTAGCGGAGCGGTCTCTGAAGAAGTTCGATTGGTGAAAAATGACGGATTATCGAGCGACCTCAATTCTATAAGTTGCCACATAGCTTGCAGCCAGCAGAACGGCGGTCAGCGAAAAGAATGCGACCGGTAGCGGGAATATGAACTCCCATGAGAGAATCGCACCCGCCACCGATGCGAGAAAGATGGCTGTTATCATCGGGCGAACCTGCTTTGCATTTACCTGAGCCAGCGGTGCAAGTTGCCAGAGCAGGATCCCCTCCAGCAACATGTGAGTGCTGAGGAGAAAGCCAAATCCGCGATAGAAATCCAGATAGCTTCGACTCGCACCCTCTGCATCGAAGTGAAAGGTGCGCATGGCCTTGAGCACCTCAGTCTCACCGGCGGGAGACCACGAATGCATTCCGCCGAGCGTGTGGCCGACGGCGAACAGCAGCGTAATGACCGCAGTGACTCGCAACAGCAGTGGTGCTTTCATCACTCACTCTGCATTCGCAGCGGCAACGAAGTTGTCGACGATGAGTCCCCAGCCTGTGTCCGCTCCGATCATCTCCCGGATCGCAGGTGCGGCCGGTCCGTACGCATCGAGTTTCCGGTGCTCGAGTACGACCTTCGTCTTCTTGATGCCTTCCGCTGTAAATGTCACCTCGATTTCCGTTAGAAAGTTCGGATCGAATTTCCATTCTGCTGTCAGCTGCCACGAGAGTACCAAGCGTGTTGGTGGCTCCCACACAAGCACCCTTCCAATGTTGCACTCGCTACCGTCTTCGGAAATTCCGTACCAGCGACCACCCAGCCTTGCCTCGAGCACTTCTGTCTTCAACGGCGACTTGCCGATGTGATGTTGCCGCGGCCACCACCGATCGATCCCATCCGTAAATACCTTGAACGCATGCTCGGCGGATGCGTTGACGAATACTTCCTTCACTACTGGCGCAATGCCGGTCATTCAGAGGGCTCCATTTCGGCCGCGGCTTTGAATGCGGCAAGGTTTCGATCCCAGAAACGGTCGAGGTAAGCGCGCATCACTTCAACACCGTGTGGATTGATGCGGTAAATCCGATGCGTTCCCTCTTCGCGCAGCGACACGAGCCCGGCGTCGAGCAGGACTTTCAGGTGCTGCGATACCGCTGGCCGAGTTACCGCCATCCCTTTGGCCAGCTTCCCCACCGGCATCGGCTTTTTGGCGAGCCGCTCGAAGACGAGCCGCCGGGTGGGGTCGCCGAGCGCGTTGAAGGCTTTCGCATAGTTAGTCATAACTAACGGTTAGTATAGACTAACCATTACGAAGTGTCAAGTGGGGTCGGGGGTTGTACTGGTGTGCCCCCTTCTATTTCGCCTCGGCTAGATCATCACTACGCTTTGCGCCGACGCACGCCGAGAATCCCGACCAGGCCGGATCCGACAAGCCAGAGTGTGCCAGGTTCCGGGGTCGTGGTGGCCGCCACACCTGACCCGACGTAATCCAGTGCGGTTCTCGCGGTCGAAACTGAGACCCCATAATCGGGCACACCGCTCGCGTTCATTACGCCGTTGCTCCAGAAGTTGACAACCTGGCCGTTTCCGACATTGAACATGAGTCCGTAGATGTCCACGAAGCCGCCGCGAGGGGGGTAGTCGCTGGCAGTCTGCGGCGAGCCGGCTGGCCAGAACAGGTTGTCGTAGGTTGCGAACCCGTTGTTCTGCGCGGGCAGGCCGGATGCGACCGCGAAGCGGCTGAAGTCGTTCGGGGCAAGCAGATTTGTCGGCTCAGGTGTGTCGCGGGTGATCGGCACGAGCGATCCGACTGGCGCGTTATTGATGTTGAGGCCGTTGTTCGTGTCGGAGAAGCTGCCGCTTATTCCGGTGACTTCGAACGCACCTGGATACTTGGCGTCCGTGGCGGCGCCGTACGTGAGCATGAGTGATCCCGAGACGCCCGATCCAGTGAAGTAGAAGTTGTAGCTCTGCGCTCGTGCGCTACCGGGTACCGCGATCCCAACCGCCAACGTCGTCACGGCCGCTGCGAGCAGGCGTGATCCTGTCCGTATCATGATTTGCTCCTGTGCCTGGGGTAGAGGGTGATCTGAGCTGCCAATGGCTGCGGAGCCGATGCACAAGACATTCCAACCGTACCGGTTCTGCTGTAATGATCCACAGCTGTCTCGTCGCCGAGGCGCCTTTGCCGTGTCGCCCGGCCTACCAGGCATTCGCCATCTGCCGCCGAGATACTATCCGGCGGCCCGCTGGAGTGGGTCCGCAATTTCGGGGTAATTTCGGGGTCCGGTCTTGCCGTGCGCGCACGGCGTTCACTGCTGACGGGACCAACGCCAATCGTGTAATCAGTCCGGCATGATCGCAGCCAATTTCCGGATGCTCCATATTCCGAACATCGGGCCAAAGGCGAGCACCGCAAACGCCCAGCGCCACGTGATCAGTTGCGACATGTGCGGTACGGTCTGAATTGTCACCATCGTGAGCAGAAATCCGAGTGACGTCTGCACGGTCAGCGCCGTTCCCACCGCGTGCGGTGGCACGCTCTCCGTTACGAGCACCGAGAACTGCGCGCTGTCCGCAATTACAAAGAATCCCCACACCAGCGCAACTGGCACCACGACCCACAGCGTCATTCCGAACGTCAGCCCAATGAGCAGCGAGCACGCTCCGCTCACCGTCATCGCAACGGTGACAAGCCACTCACGACCGCGGCGATCGGCCACAAGCCCTCCCCAGATACAACCAGCGCCACCGATCGCCAGAGCAGCAAACGCCACTATCGATGCGATGGAAGTTGCCGTCGCTGACTGACCACGCTGCGCGGTGATGCTCGCAGAGATGAAGACGGGGAGCCACGTCCATGCTGCGTAGAGCTCCCACATGTGGCCCAGATATCCGCCCGTCGCAAGACGGAAACGCGGCTCGCGTGCAATACTTGCAACGAGGCCCCAGGAGAATGGACGCGGCGGGAACGGATACGGTCCGTCCCGATATCCGAACATCACAAGCAGCGCGGCAAGGAGCGCCGCTCCAGATGCAGTCAACACAACAGGGCGGATGCCAGCGCCCGGGATAGCGTGCACCAGATACGGCGTCGCCTTGCCGACCGTCAACGCGCCGACGATTCCACCAACGGCTAGCCCGCGTCGCGCGCGAAACCAGGTCGATATCATCTTCATCGCCGGCGGATACACGGCGGCGAGCGCGACGCCCGTAACCATTCTGCATACGAGCGCGGCACCAAAACCGGGTGCGATCAGCAGCGCTGCATTCGCGACGGCGCCAGTGAGCGCGCCAGCCGCGAACAGTCGGCCGGATGGCACAATGTCCACTACGTTCAACGTCGCGAGCACGGCTGTCCCAATGACGAAGCCGAGTTGCACAACCGTTGTGAGCCACCCCGACTGCGATGCGCTCAGGTCCCATAGCGTTCGATATTGCGCCGATACGGCGCTGGCGGCAAACCAGAGCGACATGCCAAGCAGCTCGGCGCACGCAAGTAATACAAGCATTCGCCAGCGCGAGGGATGCGTGTCGGCGTCGCGCCTGGGCGCGGCTGCTGGCACCTCGCCTACCACAGAGGAGCGTCGAGCGGTTCCATGGTGGATGAAACTGGCAGCCCGTGATCTTCCACGCAATACGATGCTCTCAACGGGCCCAAGCATGGCCGCTGCAGAGCCGCTACAACCAGCCCTTCTCCCTGGCGATGCGCGCGGCCTCGACTCTCGTCGAGGCACCGAGCTTCGACATCGCTTCCGATAGATAGTTGCGTACCGTGCCTTCCGACAGATTCAACGTGGACGCGATTTCCGCGCTCGTTTTCCCCTCACCGGCATATCGCAGCGCCTGGCGCTCGCG
>DATBNQ010000116.1:0-31226 GCA_036554185.1 Gemmatimonadaceae bacterium
GCGATGCGGAGCATCCGATAAGCGAAGATTCGTTCAGCGTCGGTTATATGACCGACTACTTCCTTCACGCTCCACTTGTCCGGCGCGTAGCGATGCAACGCCTGGGACTCGCTCAGCGAACGGAGCGAATCCAGCGCGCTCGCTTGCGAGGCAAGCAGGGCACTGACGTCCTGGCCCGCGATCTGTTCTATGTACTTCCCATAGTATGGTGCGTACTCGGCGGCATCTGCACGCAACGAAGCTTTGTTCGACATGGTGGATTCTCGATGTTTGTGTTATCGCAGAAAGCGATCGGCCAGCTGCACGAGGCGATCATCATTGCCGGCTACCGCACTCTCGCGCAGGCGCCGTACGTGCTCGCGCAATTTCCGCTCACCCCAATAATATCCCGTGGCTTCCTCGGCGCTGGCAGTCTCGCCGGCACGCGCCGCTTCGAGCAACGCCGAGGCGGCTGCGGCGTCAAAGTCGGGATCGTCACGGGGAGGGAGAGCGTAATCGCGGCGCGGACCCAAGCCGCCAGCGTCCTCGTTGACGAATGCCCGCGACATCCCGCGCTAGTCCTTGAGGAAATAGTTTACGGTCGAGACAACGCGAACTGTCTTCTCAACCTGGCTTTCCTGCGTGATTCCCTGAGCCTGATCACGCGGCATGATCTCGAAGACTCCCTGGCTGGCGGTCATGATTCCGCCAAGCGCACTCTTTGAATCGTGGGCAAACTGTTCCGCCGCTTCTCGCGCCCGTGCGGTTGCCTCGCCAATCATTGCAGGCTTGAGTTTGTTGAGTCCAGTGAACACAAAGTTCGGACCACCCGATCCAAATTCACCGCCTGAAGACAGTACGACTCCCGAATTCACGAGCTCGGCAACATGCTGGCTCGCCGCAAGTACCTGAGCCGGATTGTTGGAGCGGACCATGACAGTCTGTCTGATCACGTACCGTGTCGGGGCACGCTCAGCGCCGCCGAACTGATTCGTGAAAGCGTCCGACACCTCGAAATTCGCAAGCGCTGTGAGCGATGTGTCGACGTGCTGTTCAGCCAGAAACTGCATGATCTTCTGCACGCTGGCCTGGAGTTTCGCGTGTGCGGTTGGAAGATCGTTGTCCGCAGCGACTACTCGCAATGGCCAGATCGCAAGGTCGGCCGTTACGTCGCGCTCGGCGACTCCTTTTACAGTGACGTACCGGTCGGCCGAGCGACCGCGCTCGAAACCGATCCCAATCAGGAGGCCACCGACTGCGACGCCCAGACCAAGTATGATGGCAGCGGCTGTAGTCTGCTGAATCTTCATCGAGCAAGCTCTCCGGGTTTGTCGGTTTGACGCATCAGGGCGAGCGGTAGTTCGCTACCGAGCCCGTCCCCTGTTTCCACCCGGCCGGCGCGGTGCACCGCCGGCCTTCGGTTGATTCGTACCCGGTACGCCCGGGCGGCTCGGTCTGGCTGGTCGCGCCGGCCTTCCGGGACGCGCGGCAGCTGAAGTCGCTCCCTGGTTCCCTCGACGCTCCGACTTGGCGGCAGCTCGAGCGCGATCTTCTGCCTTCTTCGCACGGATCGCCGCAATGCGCTCTCCACGCGGCACTTCGAGCTTCTGCGCAGGTCGCGCGTTGTAATCAAAATCAGGAACCGTCACTCGCGGAAGTCGCTTGCCAACTGCCTTCTCGATGTTGCGGAGATCACCCTCTTCATCGGGTGCCACGAAAGTGAAAGCCTCGCCCGTCGCATCGGCGCGTCCGGTGCGACCAACCCGATGGATGTAATCCTCCGGCACGAGCGGCACGTCGAAGTTGACCACGTGGCCGAGTTCTTCGACGTCAATTCCGCGCGCCGCAATGTCGGTCGCTACGAGAACCTTGAACGCGCCCGACTTGAAGCCCGCCAGCGCAGCGGTGCGTTGCGTCTGCGATCGATTACCGTGAATGCGATCAGCCTTGACGCCACTGCGGACCAGATAGTCGGCAAGACGATTGGCGCGATGCTTCGTGCGCGTGAAGACGAGCGCCTGATTCATCTCGCCACGTTCGAGCAGGGCCAGAAACAGTGCCGCCTTCAGCTCCTGCGATACCGGATACACGGCCTGTGTGATCCCAGTCGGTGGCGCAGAATTCCGTTCGATGCGGATCGTCGCAGGATTCGTCAGCATCTCGCGCGTGAGCGTGACGATCGGCGCCGGCATCGTCGCGCTGAAGAACAGAGTCTGCCGCCTTGCGGGAAGAAACCGGAGGAGCTTCCGTATCTCCGGAAGAAACCCCATGTCCAGCATTCGGTCCGCCTCGTCCAGCACCAGGAATTCCAGCTTGTCGAGCTTCGCGTACGGATGACGTAGATGGTCGAGCAGACGGCCCGGCGTGGCGACGAGTACATCCACACCGCTCCGGAAAGCATGCTCCTGGGGCGACATCCCGACGCCACCGAATATCGCCGCGCTCGTTATGGGTGTGTGGACTGCGATCTCGTTCAAATGCTCGGCGATCTGAGCCGCCAACTCACGCGTGGGAGTCACGACCAGCGCGCGCGTCGTCCCGCGAGGCTTTGTTATCAGCTTGTGCAATATGGGGAGCAGGAACGCCGCGGTCTTCCCGCTACCCGTAGCGGCGCATGCAAGGACGTCGCGCCCTTCCATCGCCGGCGGTATCGAGTCCAGCTGGATGGGCGTCGGGCGAACAAAGCCCAGTTCCTTCAGGCCCTTCAGTAGATTGGGGTCGAGCTTGAAACTGCTAAATGACACGCTTAGTCCGTTTTTGAGGCAATCCTGAAAGTTAGCGGATTGCTGATTCGACCGCTAAACGGGTGGTGGTAACGCGATCAAGGTCGACAGGCGGGCCAGCCGGGTCCCCGGGCTACGGAGCCTTTTGGCCGCTCTCGGCACACTGGCGAAAATTGGCATCGGAAGCGCATTGGGGTAACTTCAACGGATGAAACCGGCGGCCCAATGAACATGTCCGAGTCCGAGACGTTGGCGAAGGTCGAGGTTCTTGCCGATCTCGAGGATGTTGTCCGCGAACTCATGAGCTCTCACGAGTCGAAGCGGATACTATGGTTTCCGAGCGAGCTACTCTCGGCCGCTCCCGACACCGACCCCGATCAGCACGTCAGAGAGCTTCGCCGCCGCGCCGAGGGGATCGAGACTCCCGCCCGCGTAGCCCTGGCGCTGAATCTCCTCACTGAAGAGGGATTGCCGCATTTCCACCGACTGCTCGCCGTTTACCTCGGTGGAGACACGTTCTGGTCACGATGGACCAACATGTGGACCGCCGAGGAAGATCGTCACGGCGCCGTACTTCATGATTACTCGCGTGACAGTCTGGTCCTGAACAACCCCGTGATCGAGAAGATGCAGTTCGAGTATCTCAAAGCGGGCTTCGAGCCATCATGGGACAAGGATCCGTACCGTGTCTTCGTTTACACCACGTTGCAGGAGCGTGCGACGCAGGTTAGTCACGCCAACACTGGCAAGCTTGCCAGCACGCACGAGCCCCTGATCGGAACCGTGCTCGCGAACGTCGCGAAGGAAGAGGCGCGCCACTACGTCTTCTATCGCAACGTATTCGAGGAAGTTCTGGCGCGCGATCCCAATCGCGCCCTCGAGTCTGCCGCCGCGATCATGCCGTCCATCGACATGCCGGGCGTCAACATGCCGCATTTCCGTGAGATGGCGGACGTCATTCGCCGCGCCGGCATCTACGGTCCGCGCGACTACCTGAAGATCGTCGAGGAACAGATTCGGTACTGGGCGATCGACGCGATCGAGGGACTGAACGAGATGGGCAAGAAGGCGCAGGAACGGATCATGGCAATTCCGGCGCGACTCGAGCGTGTTGCAGATGCGATGGAGACGCGCAGCAGAGCCAAGACCTTCGCCTTCGCCGTCGCGTTCGCACGGGAATTTGAGATGGAGTAGCACCGGCCGCGCAGGTGCTCGCGTGCGGTCAGTGCTCTCGAATTACAACGATCGAATAGGGCGGTAACACCAGCGGAGCGCCCGCCACAATCGACACTCTTCGTGGTCCCGTATCTGGCTTCGCGTATCCTCTCTCTGCGTTGGCGTGCCAGTCGTACTCCGCACCAGATAGCCGCCAGAGATCGAGCGTCGAGTTTGCCGAAGCTCGGAGTCCACGGAGATCCACAACCCACTCGTGCGCCGGATCACGATTCACCATGAGTACGGCAACGCGATTGTCCGGGCGACGAATCGCGTAGGCGCTCACGGGAACATCTTCGCCAGATGGCCCGGCCACCGTAGTTGCCAGGATCGAGTGGTTGCCGCCGCTCGAGTCGGCCCACATCGTAGTGAGCATCCGTGCGGCATGATACGTCGCGTTCCTTGCAATGATGTGACGGTTGTCGTCGGCGAGAAATAACGTGTTGTCTCCCCAACTCTCGCAGTTCTGGTTCCGGTCGATGTTGCTCGGCTCCGTTCCGTAGAAAAACGCCTCAGCGCCGCTTCCGCCACGCGTAAGGAATTCGGCTACCGCCTCCGTGTTGAGGATGGCTCCGGCGCGATCCATTTCGGATTCGGTGGAAAAGGCTGAGTAGCCGTACTCCGTCATCAACAGTGGCACGTTTGCCGGTAATCCGTCGCTTCTGAACTGAGCGACAATGCTGCGGATCTTGCCTGGCACTCTCGCCAGTTGTGGGGCGGTGGCGGTGCATGCCTCGTCGTATGGATAGAACTCGAACGACACGAACGCCAGATCGCGCGCATGCCCGAGCGCGGTGAGCGCATCGAGGAAGTGGCCGAACCACGATCGATCGTCCGCAGGGTCTTCCTTCCACGACATCATGACCTTGGTGCGGCCATCCTGAAGCGACGGTCCACCCAGCGTGACATCTGGATCCACCGCGCGTAGCGAATCGGCGACCTGCACGTACAGAGCAGCGAAGTCGGCCGGCGATACAAACTGTCCGTCCGGTTCTTCACCCAACTCGATGCGCGGCACGGCATAGTGACGGCGGCGAATGTAGCGCAGCAACGCGGCCGCGTTGGCAGGAGTGTCATACAGCACTCCCACCGGCGTGAGCATCGGCAAGCCGCGCGTGATGCCACTCGAGAACATCAGGTCGACGCCGGGCTGCTCCGTATCGCTGTCCCGATCTGTGGAGCGATGCCACGGATCAGTACTCGACGCGAACGTGCGCGTCTGGTGGTCGGCGTGCGGCGCGTGTCGCGAGATATCGTGAAACGAGCCGTTTACCATCCGGCCAACGGATATTTCCCGGATTGCAAAACCCACCGAATCCCGCAGGTCCTTCGACGCGCGCGGCGCAGTGCGCGAGCTCGTGATCAGCAAAACGCGAATCCAGCGCGTGTGAACCGGACTTGCAGTGAGACGAAGGAGTGTGTCCCCGCCCAATGCCGCCGCACCAGACTCCACTTCACCGGCGGCGAAGTCGACCCATCCAGTGTTGTCGACATCATCGTCGGGTCCCTTCGGCTCCCCTTCCGCAGACTGCGGCCAGTACTCGACGTCGTACCGCGTCGCGAACGGAATTCCCCACTGGATTCGCACAGCATCGATGTCGACGGCGCTGTCCATGTCCACGATCACCCATTGAGGATGACTGTTCGCGCTCTCATGCGTGAATCTGGAGTCGAGGTACGGATCGCTCTTCCAGAACGACGCCGTATCGCCATCCGTGAGCCGTGAATAACCGTCGTCGTTCGCCTGGTCGATCGTGCTGCCGCGGCGTGGCAGTCGGTAGCCATAAGAAACTCGAATCGGCGTTCCAATCGTCGCGTCGGATGTCCAGTAACCCTGTTTGTGAGCCGCATCGCTCCAGCGCCCGCGCGGGTTCCAGTGCCAGGCTTCCATCCCGAGCTCGCTGCGCAATCGATACGAGATCGGGTGAAAGTTCGCGGATTTCATTGCAGCGACGTTGGGATGCGTGAAGATGTGACGCGTGGATCCCTCAACGTGCCCGTCGATCGTCGATCCCAGCGCTTTGAGCGGGTCGAACGAACCTGTCGAATCGTCCCTGTTCACGCTGATCGCAACACGCCTGTCCTGAGCGCGCAGAACCGACGTGCCGGCCAGTGCAAGCAGGAAGACGGCTAGCGATCGCATGAATGCCGGGTCACGGAGCTGTGGCGCAGGCTGACGCCGCGCCCCTATTCTCCTATGGCGCGCACTGCCGCGAGCACTTCATCGGTCGAGCGCACGTGACCGATCGTCGGAAAATACCGACGGGTCGGGAACTCGTGAAGATCGACTTCACGTGCGGCCATTGCATCCTCGACGAAGATCTGATTATAGCCGCGCTCGTTGGCAGAACGCGCAGTCGCCTCCACACCGATGTTCGTTGAGATGCCGCCGAGGATGATCGTGCGCACGCCGCGCCGCGATAGATGAACGTCGAGGTCGGTTCCGAAGAATGCGTTCGGCTGATGTTTCGTGACTACCACGTCACCCGGCTCTGGCCCAAGTTCGGGCACAATGTCAGCCCAGCCTTCTCCCGCCGTGAAGGCAGGCCGCGGAATATCCGCGCTCACGAAAGGAAATAGAATTCCCGCGGGTCCAACGTCGACGCGGACAAGCACGACCAGCAATCCGGCGCCTCGACACGCCCGCGCGATACGTGACGCACGCTCCACCACCTGCGCCGCAGTGTGCGGTGCTGTGACTCCACCCGCGATGCCACGTTGCAGATCGATCAGCACAAGTGCCGTCGTGCGAGGTGCAATTTCAATTGCGGACATCTATGCACATCCCTCCACCCACTCGACCTCGGGCATGCGGCCCGCACGATACTTCGTAACGCGGCTACCGTCCGTTTCAAACACTAGCTTGTAGCCTGTGTCGCTCGCGGGAATTGGATTTATGATCAGATAATGGCCGTTCGGCGTGTACTTGTGCGGCTGTACGACCACTCGCGATCCGTAAAGTTCGTGAATCCGCGTTTCCGGATCTCCGATCCGCGCGCCGAGGCCGGTCGCGATGGATGTCGAATCGATCTCGATCCGCGCGACGCTCCCGTTGACTACCATGATCCGCATTCCAGGCGGGGCATTTGCGAACCGCACGTATGCGCAGGCAGTGTCGAGCCCGGCAGTCGACGGCACCGGAGACTTCAGCGCGAGTGCCGCGCTCGCGACGCTCATCCCGACGCGAAGCGCGCCGTATCCGGTAGCCGTCACCGTCGTCGCTGTGTCCGTCTTCGCGCCTTCGCTTGCAGTTGCAGATTTGCCTGCGGTCGCGACAGACCCGGAAGCCGGATCACTCCGGTTCGACGCCGTCTGCGGGGAGTCCGCGCGCGAGCATCCCACCGCGAGAGAAATCGAAGCAAGAGCTACACAAGTTGTGCGGGTCAGGTGCATTTGTGTTGTCCCGGGTTGTGGACGAGAGTTGCGGGTCTAGCTCAACCTTCGCGGCGCGCCGTCCGGAAGCGCGTGGCTCGCGCCGAGTCCGGTGAGCTGTGCCGGAGCCGCTCTTATCTCGACCGACGCGAAGACCGAGCGGCCGGTGATCCGGATCACTCGCTCGGCGCTGTTCGCGCTTCCGGCGACGTGTGGCACCTTGCAGTCGAAGTTGCCGAGAAATGTATCGCCAGCGCTCTCAACACGAACTCCGAGCGGTACCG
Organism: Gemmatimonadaceae bacterium; assembly: GCA_036554185.1. Classification (GTDB taxonomy): domain Bacteria; phylum Gemmatimonadota; class Gemmatimonadetes; order Gemmatimonadales; family Gemmatimonadaceae; genus Fen-1247. The sequence continues at coordinate 7,574 of DATBNQ010000116.1, forward strand.
TCAGCTCCACGTTTCCCAATACCGCGGATATCTCGATTTCAGTGAGACCGGGGGAAAATGTTGCGGCGCTGATGTCGAGCTCGACGTTCCCCATGATGCTCACGATTTCGAGATGCCGTGGTACCGGCATCGCACCGTTCTGCTCGTTGTTGCTGAGGATCGCCGCGATTCGCCCGGATTCGGGAACTGCCAGCGCCGAATTCGACTGGACCAGGTCGGCTACGAGAGCGTCCAGTTCGCTCGGTGTCCTCGCCTGATAAGCCGCCGCAACGCGCCGCTCGTACTCCTCGATGGAGAGATCATCGTCTGCGAAGCGTAGTTGCAGAAGCTCCACAACGCGCTCGCGAGCCTTGACCGGCACGCCAACGCCTGGCGCCGGAAGCGAAGCGTTACTCAGTGGTGAGGGAAGTGAACCGGTCATTGCCTGTCGATGAAGATACTTATAAGGATATTACCGGAAGGTCGCCGGCTGCGGAGCCGGCCGATCGCTGCTGTCCGATTGCGCGTGGTGCCACCGCCGGATAGCTTCCCGGCATAACCGCTCGCCCGACCCCTCGGCCGGGCGTTCATTTTTATACCTCGAGAAGCCGTCAATGTCCTTGGAGTCCCCCATGATCGAAGCACTCAAAATCAAACTCGGTGCGGAGGTCGAAAAGCTCCAGCACGAGCTCAACGTCGTTCTGCCGAATGAGATTCGAAAGGCCGTCGAACTGGGCGACCTCCGCGAGAACTCGGAGTACAAGGCCGCCCTCGAGCGCCAGCAATTCGTCCAGGCTCGGCTCGGCCAACTCCGCATGCGGCTGTCCAAGCTGTCCCAGATCGATGTCTCCCAGATCGCGCGCGATGCCGTCGGGCTGGGCTCGGCCGTCACAGTAGAGGACGCAAACTCCGGCAAGATCGAGGTGTACAACCTGGTCTTCGGAGACGTCGATTTCGAGGAAGGACATGTCTCCATGTCGTCCCCGATCGGCAGAGCGCTTGTGGGACGGAAACTCGGTGAAACGATAATCCTTCGACTGCCCGCCTCGGTCCGACATCTGACGCTCATCGAAATAAAGACCATTCACGACGTCTAAGCAGGGCAGGCCGCGAGTTAGTTGAACTCGTGGACCAGCGTTCACGCTGCACGAGGCGTATCTGAACGGTGATCACGCTGATGTCTTCCTAATGATTGACCGCTTCTGATGTGTGTGCGTTCTGCGCCCTGGATCGTGAGTGCACTTCTGCTGACGTCAGTTGGCGGATGCGCGTTCCGACCGTCGGACTACAGCGCCAATCGCAGGGCACTCATTCCGGCAGCTGGGGCTAGCGTCCTCAAGCTGGACGTGGGGAGCGGATATCTTCGGGTCGAAGGGCAGCCCGAAAGCGGTCAGATCGTGATTTCCGGCATCGCTCACGCGTCGTCTGCGGAAGCGCTCGATTCCGTTCGGCTCATAACGACCCGAGTCGCCGATACGATCATCGTATCGTCCGCCATCCCGGCCAGGAGTCGCCAGACTCCCGCGGCAGCCTCATTGGACCTGGAGATCCAGCTCCCCGCCAACCTTGCACTCGTAGTCAGGGACAGTGCGGGAGAGTCGGTCTTTCGGCGCACGGGACCGATCCGGATAGTCCACGGCGACGGCAGCCTCAAGATCGATGGTGTCGCCGGAAACCTGGACGTGACCGACGGCGAAGGTGACATGGTGATCTCGAACGTTACCGGTAGCGTCCGCATTATTGACGGAGCCGGCGGGATATTTCTTTCGCGCATTGGAGGTTCAGTGCTGATACCGCGGGCTGGCTCTGGTGAGGTCCAACTGGTCGATATCTCCGGGGACGTAACGATAGGGTCCAAGCACTCGGGCGAGGTCGCGGCTCGCGGAGTGGGAGGCAATCTGGCGGTCACTTCGTCCGGAAATGGATCGATCGAATACCGCGACGTCCGTGGCAGCGTAGCATTTCCCATGGCGGGAGGTCACTAATATGATTTCCGCTCGGCGGTTGTCGGTTTATTTTCGCGATTGCCGCTCCCGGTGCCGATCTTTAGCTTGACCGAGCATGGAAATCTCACGGGGTATCCGCCGAATTGCCACGATTCTGAGCGCCGCAGCTATTGCTGGCGCTCTGGTAGTTTCGCCGGCCGGTGCCCAGAACGTGACGGTTTCGCGACCGCAAGCCGCCCCGGTACCCAGGCCATTTGAGCGGCTGAGTCAGTCGGTGCACGAGTTGCGCGACTCCATCGCGGCGTTTTCGCGGGCTCAGCTCGGTGTGAAGTACAAACGCGGAGCAGAGTCCCCGACCAAGGGTTTCGATTGCAGCGGGCTGGTTCAGTACGTCATGGCCGCTTTTGGCGCCGAGCTTCCGCGTACCGCGCGCGAGCAGGCGACGGTAGGCAAGAAGATTGAGCGTGACATCGCATCCTTGAAGCCCGGGGATCTTCTCACGTTTGGCCATGGCAAGCGCATCTCGCACATCGGCATCTATATAGGTGACGGACGTTACGTCCACGCGCCAACGCCCGGCAAGCGCGTCAGGATCGAGTCCCTCGCGAATACAAAGTCCAGCTGGTGGAAGGGTGCGAGGCGAGTCTTCGCCTTCGATGATTCAGCGAACCCGGATTCCGTTCTCAACTGAATTCGCAGCCGCCCTCGCTGGCGGCTTTTTTTTGTCCTTAAATCAGACAGGTCGCGCGACGTCGGCGCTGCAGAGAGCAGCTGTTCTCGACTCGTTGTGCAATGCGACTGAAGCGGGCGCTGTCGCAACTCGGTAGCACAACACCAGCCACCCGCCTAACTTCAAGCCATGCCGACCTTTGGAAACGGGCGCCGTGTCGCGGTTGTGGCGGGGGTCAGAACTCCGTTCACGCGAGCGGGCACTCTGTTCAAGCGGCTTTCCGCTATCGAGCTCGGAAAACTCTGCGTTGCCGAGTTGCTCGAGCGGTCAAATCTGAGCGGTAGGGAGGTCGATGCTCTCATTTTTGGAACAGTCGTTCCAAACGTCCTTGCGCCGAATATTGCGCGCGAGGTATCGCTCATGCCGCAGCTGCCCAAGTCGGTCCAGTCGTACAGCGTCAGCCGCGCATGCGCATCCTCGAATCAGGCGATAACCGACGCCGCCGATCAGATAGCGCTTGGCCATCACGATGTGATCATCGCGGGCGGTGCGGAATCGTTGTCGAATGTTCCGGTGCTTCACTCGAGAGGCTTTGCGGACGCGCTGGTTGCAGCGTCGCGCGCGAAGTCGCTGGCCGGCCGCATCGGTGCGCTCTCACGTATTCGGCCTCGCGATCTCGTTCCGATCACACCCGCGATCGCCGAGCCGACTACCGGTGAGACGATGGGTGAGAGCGCCGAGAAGATGGCCAAGATCAACGACATCTCGCGCGAGGATCAGGACCACTTCGCGCTACGTTCGCATCGGCTGGCTGCGGCGGGTACCGCAGATGGACGGCTTCCCGCCGAGATAGTGCCGGTCGTTGTGCCGCCGAGATACGACACGGTGGTGCAGACGGATAACGGTGTACGCGAGGATACGTCGTATGAGAAACTCGCCGCGCTCAAACCGGTGTTCGACAGGCGTTACGGCACGGTGACGGCCGGCAATTCGTCCCCGCTTACGGACGGCGGCGCGTGCGTATTGCTGATGTCTGAAGACAGAGCCCGGTTTCTCGGGTACGAGCCGCTCGGGTACATCAAGTCGTACGCTTATGCGGCGCTCGATCCTGGCGAGCAACTTCTGATGGGTCCGGTGCTTGCCGCACCCGTCGCGCTGGAGCGCGCCGGGTTGACGCTCGCGGACATGGAACTCGTGGAGATGCACGAGGCATTTGCTGCACAGGTGCTTTGCAATCTCAAGGGATTCCAATCGGTGGAGTGGGCTCGCAGAGCTGGATTCGAGCGGCCGCTTGGCGAGGTCGATCGCGCGCGACTCAACGTGATGGGCGGATCGATCGCCCTTGGTCATCCGTTCGGCGCGACGGGCGCTCGAATAACGACGACCCTTCTCAACGAGATGGGCCGACGCGATGCGCAGTACGGACTCATGACCGTGTGCGCCGCTGGCGGCCTCGGCTTCGCAATGGTGCTGGAGCGGGACGTATGACGACGGATCTTTCCACCGACAGCTCAGAGATGCACAGGCCGAACGGCGCGCCCGTTACAATGGAAGTCGAGAACGGTGTCGCTGTGCTGACGATCGATCTGGTGAACGATCCGGTCAACATCATCACGCGCGCGGTGCGCGAGTCGATGATGGAGCTGTTCGATCGCATAGATCGCGATGAAACGATCAAGGGTGCGGTGCTCATCAGCGGCAAGCCGGACACGTTTCTGGTTGGCGCCGATATCGAAGAGTTCACCCAGCTCAAGGATGCCGAGGACGCAACGCGGCTGAGCCGCGACGGACAGGCGCTCGTCGAGAATCTGGAGAAGTCGCGCGTCCCGTTCGTTGCGGCGGTACACGGAGCGTGCATGGGCGGCGGGTTGGAAGCTGCGCTTGCCTGCCGGTGGCGTGTCGCGAGCGACGATCCCAGGACAATGCTCTCGCTGCCCGAGGTTCAGCTCGGTTTGATTCCGGGCGCGGGTGGCACGCAGCGTCTGCCTCGACTGATCGGATTGCGCGCGGCGCTCGACATGATTCTTACGAGCAAGAACGTGCGCGCAAAGAAGGCATTACAGATCGGTTTGGTGGACGAGATGGTTCATCCGGCAATCCTTCGGCGAATCGCAATCGAGCGTGCTCTCGCGCTAGGTGAGGGACGGCTGAAGCGCGCATCACGATCCGGTGGCGCCACGGGCCTGCTGCTGGATTCGAATCCGCTAGGTCGCGGTGTCGTCTTCAGAAAGGCACGTGAAGAAACAGAGAAAAAGACGCATGGAAATTTTCCGGCGCCACTCGCCGCCATCGACGCTGTTGAAGCAGGCCTGACGCACGGAATGCCCGCGGGGCTGCGTGAAGAGGCCCGTCTGTTCGGCGAGATGGCGGTTACGGATGTGTCGAAGCAGCTGATCTTTCTCTTCTTCGCGACGACGTCGCTCAAGAAGGACAACGGGCTGCTGCCGGGCCACACTGCAATGCCGATCATGATCGAGAAGATCGGCATAATCGGTTCGGGCTTCATGGGAGCAGGAATCGCTGGTGTGGCGATTCAGAAGGGAACGATCGTGCGGATGAAAGACGCGGACTGGGTGCACATCGGGAAGGGTCTCAGCGCGATAAGCGCGGTAGTGAAGGAACGATTGACACGGCATCAGATTACGCGCGTTCAGTACGCCGACACCATGTCACTCGTGAGTGGTACGGTTGACTACAGCGGCTTCGCGAGCGCGGATCTCGTGATCGAGGCCGTGTTCGAAGACCTGGACGTGAAGCATACGGTACTTCGCGAAGTCGAGGAGGTCGTCAAGCCTCAGGCCATTTTCGCGACGAACACGAGTACGATTCCGGTAACGAGCATCGCCGAAGTGTCGCGCCGTCCTGAAAGAGTGCTCGGCATGCACTTCTTTTCGCCCGTCAATAAAATGCCGTTGGTCGAGGTGATCGTGACACCTCGCACGTCGGATTCCGTGACCGCGACCGCGGTTGCTTACGGCAAGAGACTGGGCAAGACAGTGATCGTCGTCAACGACGCTCCGGGATTCTATGTCAACCGGATGCTTACGCCATATGTGAGCGAAGCGGGAAGGCTGCTCGACGAAGGCGTTGCGATCGAGGCGATCGACAAGGCCCTTGTCGATTTCGGATTTCCAGTAGGCCCGATCACGCTTGTCGACGAAGTCGGCCTGGACATCGCCGGAAAGGTCGGGCACATCATGTTCGAGGAGTATGGTTCGCGCTTCGAGCAACCAGCCGCGCTTCGCAGTGTGATCGACGCCGGGCGATTCGGTCGGAAATCGAAGAAGGGTTTCTACGTCTACGACGAAGCGGGGAAGAAGGGAGGAGTGGACAGCTCAGTCTACGAGATCTTTTCGCCTGGCCGCCAGCGCACCGAGCTCGCCGAGGACGATATTCAACGTCGCACAGTCTTCGCGATGCTGAACGAGGCAGCCAGATGCCTCGAAGACGACATTATACGCTCACCGCGAGACGGTGACGTGGGCGCGGTGTTCGGGATTGGCTTCCCGCCGTTCCGTGGCGGTCCCTTCCGCTACATGGATAGCCTCGGGCTCGAGCCGCTCCTGCAACAATTGGACGACCTGAACGTAAGGTTCCCAGGGAGGTTCGAAGCTGCACCGATTCTCCTCCAGATGGCGCGTTCGAATTCGCGATTCTATCCGTAGATCAAACCCCGCATCACAGTCATGACACAACTGAGCACTCGCGCATTACGCGGCGTCGCGGCCGCCACAATTGTCTCCATCGTCGCGGCGTGCGCGGCGCGCATCGACCCGTCGCGTCCGATCTATCCAATGCCACAGACGCGCGCCGAGGTGACGGATTACAATCAGACATCCACGTACGGCGATGTCATCGCCTTCATCAACGGACTGCGCTCACGCAATGCTCCGATCGCATTCGGTGTGATCGGGAAGACGTCTGAAGGGCGTGACATTCCGTACATGATCGCGTCGCGGCCGCTCGTAACTACACCGGAACAGGCACGCGCACTCGGTCGGCCAATCGTTTACGTGAATGCCAACATTCACGCTGGCGAGGTCGAGGGAAAGGAGGCGCTGCTGGCACTCGTTCGAGACCTGACGTATCACCGCGGACCGGATGTGCTGGACTCGCTCGTGTTGATCGCCGTCCCGATTTACAATGCCGATGGCAATGAGAAGTTCGCGAACGAGGTGGTGAATCGCGGTGAACAGAACGGCCCAGCACTCGTGGGTCGCCGCCCCAACGGACAGGATCTCGATCTCAACCGTGATTACGTGAAGGCGGAGGCGCCGGAGACGCGCGCTGCACTCGCGATGTTCAACAAATGGGATCCCGATGTCTACGTCGATCTCCACACTACCGACGGAAGTCTCCACGGCTTCGCGCTCACGTACTCGCCGTCGCTGAATCCCGCATCATACGCGCCGGGATTCGCTGGAAACCTCACGCGGGACACCATGCTTCCGGAGATTCGCGCCCGGATGCACAACCGTGGATTCGAGATCTTCGATTACGGTAATTTCGGGGCTGGATACGGGCGTGAAGAGCTTACCGACACCGTCAAGCAGGGCTGGCGCACGTACGAGCACACGCCACGCTATGGCACCAACTATTATGGTATTCGCGGCCGTGTCTCGATTCTGAGCGAGGCTTACTCGCACGATCCGTTCAAGCGCCGTGTCGCGTCGACATACGCATTCGTTCAGGAAATCCTGTCCGCCACGGTGCGCCACGCCGCCGAAATCGAGCAGATAAGGACGACGGCGGACAACGTTCAGGAACCTGAAGTTCCGATTCGTTCGCGCATGACGACCAAACCGTTCGACGCGCCGATCCCCTTCGAAGTGTTGCAGCGTACTGGCGACTCCACCCGCACGCAGGCTGGCCTTCCCAAAGGAATTCGGCGCACCGGGCGTTTCATCAGCCAGGTAATGCCGGTGTACGACAGGTTCGAGCCGACGCTTACAATTGAAAAGCCAGCCGCGTACGTACTCCCCAACGACACGACGATCACCGCGCTGCTCGAGCTGCACGGGCTGAGTGTCAAGCCATTCCTCCCCGAGGCGTCGGCCGGTCGCGCGTCGACTTTCATCGTCGACTCCGTCGTAACTTCGAGCCGCGCATTCCAGGGGCACAAGGAGACACGGCTCACGGGCAGCTGGAGTGCGCCATCCGCATCGAACCTGCCAAGCGGAGATCCGCACGGATACGTTATCGTGTCGGCGACCGGTCGGTTCGGCCCGCTCGCCGCGTACCTTCTCGAACCCCAGTCCGATGACGGACTGGTTGATTGGAATTTCTTCGACTCCGACATCAAGTCGGGGAAGCCGTTTCCGGTAACTCGCCTCTACAAGTAACATGATCCGTAATGCATTGCTGTATCTGTCGAACCAGCCACGCGTATTCAAGTTCGTCAAGACCAACCGGCTCGCCAAGGGATTCGCTTCGCGTTTCGTTGCCGGTGAAACGCTGGATACCGCTGTTCCCGCCGTGCGCGAGCTGAATCGGCGCGGAATCACGGCATCGCTCGATCTGCTCGGGGAAAGTGTCCACAACGAAGCGGAGGCACGAGCTGCTGGCGCCGAATATCTCAAGATCCTGGATCGCATCGCACGCGAGAAGCTCGATGCAAATGTGAGTGTCAAGCTCACCGCCATGGGCCTCGACGTGTCCGAAGAATTATGCGTCTCGATCATGTACGACGTGCTCGAGCGTGCGCGGAAGTACGAGAGCTTCGTTCGACTCGACATGGAAGCCAGCGGATACACGCAGAAGACGCTCGAGCTCTTCGAGAATCGCCTGTATCCGGAATTTCGCGGTACTGTGGGTGTCGTACTGCAGTCCTACCTGTATCGCACACAGGCTGATGTGGAGCACATGAATGTGCTCGGTGCTCGTGTTCGTATCTGCAAGGGCGCCTACAAGGAGCCGGCGGCCGTCGCGTTTCCCGAGAAGAAGGACGTCGACGTCAATTATGTGAAGTGCATGCAGGAACTGATGCTGGACGGTAACTATCCGGGCATCGCCACGCACGACGAGAAGATCATCGAGACTGCCAAGGCATTCGCGCGCCAGAATCGCATCAAGCCGGAACAGTTCGAGTTTCAGATGCTCTACGGTGTTCGACGTGATCTGCAGGAAAAGATCGTGAATGAAGGTTGGCGGATGCGCTGCTACGTGCCATTTGGCACTCAGTGGTACCCCTACCTCATGCGGCGCCTGGCTGAGCGACCGGCGAACGTCGCGTTCATGACGGGCAACATTCTCAAGGAGATGGTGCGCGGCCGAGGTTGAGCCGCCACCACGACCCTGATGGGCCGCTTTCTTCCAGCGAACCACGACGCTGGCGACGCCAACACCATCGGCGGCTATCGTGCGGTGCATGCGCGACCCGCTGCCTTCGAAGGAAAGGACGGCGCATCCTACAGCGTCGAACTTGTCGCCGATGAGGTGCGCGACCCTCGCGGACGATTTGGTGCGTATGTCCTGTTCGTGCGATGGCGAGTGGGAGATCCCGTGGCATCGGGCCATCTCGAAACCGACTATATCGCTTTTGGCGAGTCCGAAGCGGCGGCTCTTTCAACACTCGGCGCAACGCGTTTGAACGACATCAAGCGTATGCTCGACGAGTTGATTACGCGTGCGAATACTCCCGAACGACCATGGTACGATGTCATGCGAGATTCGTGACGCGCGTTCCCAGGATTATCGACAGAACTGTCGAAGGCCCCTTGCATTCGGGTCGAGTTCTGTCGGGTACTGGCGGAGTCTGGCAAGTCAGAGCCGATACGGGCGAGACTCGAGACGCTTCTCTGCGCGGACGCCTCAAGCTTGTGAGCGACTCGGGAGTGAAGTTGTCTGTCGGCGACAACGTGAAGCTGCTGGAAGGGGAGCGCGGCAACGGGTGGATGATCACCGAAATCGTGCCACGCTCGTCTCAGCTTGCGCGTCGCGAGCCAGGTGGCCGTGCCGGCGAGCGTGTCGTGGTTGCAAATCTGGACCAGGTCGTCGTCGTGTTCGCGGCCGCCAATCCCGAGCCGCATCCCCGAATGCTGGACCGGTTCCTGGTGATCGCCGAGGCGAACTCGCTCGCCTCGCGCGTTGTGATCAACAAGTCGGAGCTTGTACCCGATTCAATTACTCGCGCGAGATTCGCGGATTACGAGGCAGCCGGTTATCCCGTGCACTTCACGAGTGTACGCCAGGGTACGGGACTGCCGGAGTTGCACTCCGCGCTCGACGGAAAGACCAGCGCGTTGAGCGGGCCTTCGGGTGTTGGAAAGTCTTCACTCATGAATTCGCTCTATCCGGGACTCAATCTGCGCGTGGGTGAGATCAGCGAGTCGGTCAACAAGGGGAGACACACGACTGTAGGCGCGGTGATGCATCCGCTGCCCGGTGGCGGTTATGTTGCCGACACGCCCGGGCTTCGTGAGGTGGGTGTCTGGGGCCTGAATCCCGTTGATCTTCCGGACTGCTTCCCGGAATTCCGGCCGTTCATCCACGAGTGCCGTTTTGGCAACTGCTCGCACCTGTCAGAGCCAGGCTGCGCGGTCATCGCCGCTGTCGCTTCGGGTGCGGTCAGCGCGGCCAGGTACGACAGTTATTCGAGATTGAGACTGGAGCTCGAAGAAACGGAAAAACGCTGGAGTAAGTAGGGCAAGGGATGCTGCGCGCTTCCGAGTTGTGTCGCGTCGGGCGAAAGTCAGGAGCGGAATTGGCGCGCGGTCCACGCGCTCAGCGCGCTATCTCTCCGAGGCGAGAATACTGGTGCTGCGGGTAATGAACAGCAGCGTGACAGCCACGGCGATCGCCGCCGTGATTGCGTCGGACAGCAGGTGGCCGCGCCACGGCGCCGCACGTGCAGCCTGAATGAGGCGTGAAACGAGCAGCTTGTGCGCGCCAACGTCGAGGGCGCCAGCGAGGGCGCCCGACATCGCCGCGCCAATGGCCAACATCCCGCGGCCTGTCAGTCTTCCGCGAGCGCGTCCCGAAAATGCAAGCGCGAGCAGGCAGGCCAGAGCGGCGACGGCGGTGCGTTCTGCGAGTTGAATCGCGGAGTTGCTCCAGATGCTCGGCATCACGGTCGAACCCATCACCCTGCGGAGAAGCAGGTTTATGGGAATGATGCCGATCGCGAGAGTGACCACCGCATAGGCGAGCGCAAAGAGCGCGACGACTGCCGACACCCGGATCGACGGGCGCGCCGCGGAGGCGTAAAGGTGTCCTCTGGAATTGTCTCTACTCATGATTCTGATAGGACTGTGAAGGCGCCCCATCCGTCACCAGAGTCTCCAGGGTAGCCGGACCCTCTCCAGCGGCAACGCTATTCTTTCGACCCGATTTCGACAAGCCGCTTCGTCAGAAAGACGAGTCCGGCCATCTGAACCCACTCCGAGACGATGTTCCCTACCACCTGACCCCACTTGCTCGCGGGACTCATATGGATGTAAAGCGCTGCCCATCCCAGCCCGGTGAATATTATGAGAAGCAGCAACGAGTGCTCGTGAAGGAATTCGAGCGTGGGATCCTTCTCGTGGCCGCGAACCGGCTTGCTCTCCGATGAGCCCACCTCGTAAAAGACCTTCGTGCCAAGGATGATGACGACCGACCCGCTCCAGTCGGCGATGGCGTTTCCGCAGAATGCGCCGAGATGCGATTGGGGGTCGAGCCACATATAACCGGCGATCCAGAGCATCAACAACAAGACGGCGACAATACTCAGAGAGTGCTCGAGCAGCCAGGGACGCGGCTGTTTTTTGCGCTTGGTCATTTCCGATTCGGTGTGGGTTGCGTCTTCACAACGCTACTCGAATCCTGGCTGAGGTTCCGCGTCGTCGCCGGTAGTCAGGCTCCCGTCTACGCCAGATCCATGCCGACGAGCTCTGCGCTCAGCCTTGCCCGTTCCAGCCTCGTCTACGCCGGGCGCGCAATCGTGGGATGCGCCGAGAGTTCTCCCGCGAGAGCTGCGATCGTGCGCGGATCATCTGGTGTGGCGGCGTATGGCACACTCACAACAGGAACCGTCAACAGCAGCTCCTTGAGCAGCGCAAGGTTGGTGCGTTCCGCCGTTCCTCCGCGTTCCCGCGAGAGAGTCGTGAGGACAACAGCACGGACTCGCAATCCGTGCGCCTGCGCAGTCCGGAACGTCATGAGAACCTGATTGACAGCTCCGGCTCGATTGGGTGCAACAATAACGAGATCGAGTCCCCATTTACTGAACAGCGTCGCGAAATTTTCTGTCTCCGTGATCGGCACCAGCAGACCTCCCGAGTCTTCGACCACGATAGCGTCGCTCATCGTACATAATTCGCCAAACGCTCGATCGAGGATGCCGATGTCGATTGGCGCGTGCGCTCTTCGAGCCGACACGAGGGGTGGGGCCGCATCCGCAAACGAAAACGGCTGAACCAGCTGCGCAGGGTACGGAACGCGACACGCAGCCTGCAGTCGCTCGATGTCGCCGTCGCCCTTTCTTCCAATCGGCTTCATCGGCGCGACGCGCGCGCCCGCGTCTCGCATCGCGACGATTATGGCGGATGCGACGACGGTCTTACCGACGCGGCTGTCGGTACCAACGACGCCGAGACGCGTCAGGGCGATACCAGGAATTGTCTAATTCCGATGAGGTTCGGTCAGGTCGACACCGTCAGGCTTTGGTTGCCGACGGTGATCCGCCGCGTTCGCCGTTGAGCGTGAGAGTCCACTTGATGGGAATGTCAGATCGAAGCGAATCGCCAACCGAGCAGTACTTGGTGATTGCGAGGTCGATCGCGCGTTCTGCGTGGACTCGCTCGATTCCGGCGCCCGTAATTTCGAAATTGAGCGTGGCGCTTGAAAGCCGCTTGGGTGTCCCGTCGACGCGTTCAGCCTTCAAATCGATTTCGAGCGATTCAACGGGTGTCCTTCGCTTGGCGAGAATGTCCACGACGTCGACCGAGACGCAGCTCCCGAGCGCGGCTAGCAGGCCAGTCACAGGACTTGGACCGGTCTTGCCACTCGCATCGAGTCGGATCGGTGGTCCGTCGGGTGCTCCTGCGTCGAACCGGCCCTCGCCGGCCCAGACAATTTTGGCGGCGGCCGGTATTGTTCCGCTCATGCGCCGACCTCGATTGGGGCACGTACCGTGTTCCCCCACTCCGTCCAGGATCCGTCGTAGTTACGCACGTTGGGATATCCGAGCAGGTATTTGAGAACGAACCAGGTATGCGCCGATCGTTCGCCAATGCGGCAGTAGGTGATGATGTCGTCTGACGCCGACACGCCCTGCTCGCGTTCATAGATCGCGCGCAGATCCGCCGCGGACTTGAAAGTAGCGTCACTGTTCGCTGCCCGCGCCCAGGGGACGGAGCGCGCGCCGGGAATGTGGCCGCCACGGAGCGTGCCCTCCTGAGGGTAATCCGGCATGTGGGTGCGCTCTCCGGTGAACTCCTGGGGACTGCGAACGTCGAGCAGCGGCTTGTGATTCTGCGACTGAGCCAGCGCGTCGTCAAAAAACGCGCGGATCTGCGCATCGCTCCTTGGCGGTGCATCATACGACGTCCTGGGGAACGACGGGCGATCCGTCGTCATCGCTCGACCCTCGGCCTCCCACTTTGCGCGGCCACCGTCGAGAAGGCGCGAATTGGTGAACCCGAACAGCTGGAATACCCAGAACGCGTACGAGGCCCACCAGTTGTTCTTGTCTCCGTAGAATACCACTGTCGTGGAGTCATCGATTCCACGAGTGCGCAGCAGTTCCTGAAACTGATCTCTCCCGACGTAGTCGCGGATGATCTGGTCGTTCAGATCGGCGTGCCAGTCGAGCTTCTGCGCACGCGGAATATGTGCGACTTCGTACAGCAGCACATCCTCATCGCATTCGATGATTCTGATCGAGTCATCGCTCAAGTGCTCGGCGAGCCAGTCGGTGCTCACGAGTACCTCGGGATGCGCATAGCGCTTGGCGGCAATGGCAGGGTCGATGGCGGTCATAAAAACATCAGTTTTTGAGGGGCGATTATTATAAGTAGAATATGGCATCCTTACCACGCCCGATGGAACCGTATTCTCGGCACGTCATCATCTGCACGGGTGGGTTCTGCTCCCCTGAGCGGCGCGGTCGGGCACTGTATTCGCTCCTTGCCACGCTGCTTCAGCGCGAAGGATTGCTCTTCGGCCCAACGCGTGTGAAGCGCGGAGAGACTCCGTGTCTCGGAGTCTGCGAGGGTGGCCCGATTGTCGTCGTGTATCCGGAAGGCGTGTGGTATGGCGCAGTTACACCCGCGTTGCTCGAGCGCATTGTCGTCGAGCATTTAAAGAATGGCCGCGTAGTTGAGGACGCCGTGTTTCATCGAATCGAAAGCGACGTAGAGGGGGGCGATCGCGTACTTCCACCATGATTTGATGAACGTGGCACGCACTCTGCGAATGAACGCGTTCCATGAAACTCGGAGATCACATCGCATCGGCATGCCGGCGGTTGGATGTGATATCAATGTTGACGCTCATCGTGATTTCATCGCCTGGTTGCAGTCGAAGCTCCGCCGACGCGAATGGCACCGTGAACGCGGCGAGTGCGGACAGCAGCTTGCGAGTCGCCATGAGCGACAGCACTCAGTGGGCAGTCTACGGTCGCGATTTCAGCAACGAACGGTATTCGCCACTCACGCAGATCAATACCGGCAACGTCGCGTCACTCGCGCCGGCCTGGGTTTACCACACAGGAATCGTTTCAGGCTTCGAGACGAGCCCGATAGTCACCGGCGGCGTGATGTACATCTCGACGCCGCTCAATCACGTCGTCGCGCTTGACGCGTCGACCGGCGCGAAGAAGTGGGAATACACCCACGACTACAAGACAACCACCGATTGCTGTGGACCCATCAACCGCGGGGTTGCCGTTTATGGCGGTCGTGTCTACATGGGTACCGCCGACGCTCGACTGATCGCCCTCGACGCTGCGACGGGGAGAAAGTTGTGGGACGTGCAGGTCGGCGACAACGAGAAGGGATATCACATCACCTCCACGCCGCTCGCTGTCGACGGCAAGATCATTACCGGAATCAGTTGCGGTGAGCAGGGCGGCCGGTGCTACGTCACCGCGTACGACGCCACCACGGGAAAGCTGATCTGGCGTTTCTACACGATTCCATCGCCGGCGGATGGAGGTTGGTGGGGCAAGTGGCGACAGACCGACGATTGGGGTCTTTCGTTCAACCGCGACATCGCCCGTGAGAAAGCAGACAGCGCAACGTATCCGGATTCATGGAAGCGCGGTGGCGCTCCGATGTGGCACATCCCTCTCGTAGATACGAAGCTCGGGCTCGTCTATCTCAACGTCGGCAACGCCGCGCCCGACCTCGATGCTTCCGAACGACCGGGCGACAATCTCTATTCCGATTGCATCGTCGCGATCGATCTCAAGAGCGGAAAGTTCCGGTGGTATTTCCAGGAAGTCTCGCACGACAGATGGGACTACGACCTCGCCTCGCCTCTAGTCATGTTCGACGCGAGAGATTCCACCGGCGCGACGATTCCAGCGATTGCCCAGGCAGGAAAGACGGGCTTTGTGTACGTGGTGGATCGGCGGAACGGCAAGCCGATCCGGCGGAGCGACGCCTTCGTGCCGCAGGAGAACTTCATGAAGTCACCCACCGACAGCGGGATAATGATTCAGCCTGCGACACTCGGCGGTTCCGACTGGTCACCGCCGGCATATTCACCACAAACTGGTTACCTGTACGTCGACGGTAATTATATCCCGATGTTGTACAGGTTGCATCATGAGGAATTGGATCAACCGGCACAGTACTGGGGCGGTGCGGTACTCGTTCCAACAGCCGGTAGTTATGGCCTGTTCAGCGCCATAGATCTGGCCACGGGCAGGATTGCATGGCAGACACGCACCGACAAGCCACTGATAAGCGGTGCGGTTGCTACGGCGGGTGGTCTCGTATTCACGGGGCTCACTGGTCAACGCGTGGCCGCGTACGATGCGCGCAGTGGGGCCGAGTTGTGGCACTACGACACGAAGGCCGGCGTAAATGCGCCACCCATTACGTACATGGTCAACGGTCGCCAATACGTCGCGGTGGCGGCGGGGGGAAATCTCCCGCTCAACAGCATTCGCGGAGATGCGCTTCTCGTTTTTGCGCTCCCCGCGTCACGTGATACCTCCGCTGGGGCGCCGCGACAGTGAGAGACGCGCGCATCAATGTAATTGCAGTCATGGCAGTGATGGCCGCAACCGCATCACTGCTGCCGAACCTCGCCGCGGCGCAGGAAGGGCGGCCGTCAGTCAGCCGAGCACCCGCGACCAGGCCATCCGGCAAGATCCAGACGAACGAAGATCTACAGCCGTCGGTACTTCCAGCACTCCCTGCGGGGATGACACTCGACATGATTCGCGAAGGCGATCTCCTGTTCCACGGAAAGGCGGGCTGTTTTGTCTGTCACGGGACCGAGGGGCAGGGAATGCCTGCGGCGGGCGACGCGATCACAAATTCTCTCTCGTACGTTCAGCACGACTGGCGCCAGATAGATTCGCTCATTACCGCCGGCCTGCCGGACGCGTATACGCGGAGCCCGATCGCGATGCCTCCACGCGGGGCGCGTAGCGATCTTTCGGCCGCGGAGATTCAGCGCATCGCTGCATACGTGTGGGCGATCAGTGGAGTGAAGGGAGAGCCGTGGCCCGGTGGTCACGTCTCGCACGATTCGCTCACAAGTGCGGCCGCGGCCTCTGGCACGGCGCCAATACCCGCGCCGCACAAGTCGAGGTTGCCGTGAACCGCGCGCTGGATGCGATGATTCACTTCAACTGCGCACCTTGCAGTGCGGCTGGTGTGGTGGTTGCCGTTTCGCTGACTGGTGTCATTGCGTGCAATTCGCAAGCTGCTGCTCGTTCCTCGAGCCGCATGAACGTTCAGCAAGCCACCGCGAACATGGCTGCTGCAATGCAGGACTCGACGACGTGGCCGTCGTTCGGCCGAGACTACACGAACGATCGATACTCCCCGCTCACGCAGATCAACACCGGCACCGTCGCCGGACTGCAATTGGCGTGGACCTACAGCACCGGGATAACAAAAGGGTTCGAAGTATCACCCGTGGTGGTGGGCCGCGTGATGTATATCACGACATCACTGGGGCACACGATCGCGCTCGACGCGCAGACTGGACGGAAATTGTGGGAGCACGTGGAATCGACCGGTCGCACGAATATCTGCTGTGGGAGCATCAATAGAGGTGCCGCTGTCTACGGAGGGCGGGTCTACGTAGCGACGCTCGATGCACGACTCGTGGCGCTCGATGCGCGCACCGGCGCCACCGTGTGGAACGTCAACGTCGGGGACAACACACAGGGCTATAGCCTGACCGCAGCGCCGCTTGCTGTTGATGGAAAAATCATCATTGGTATAAGTGGCGGCGAGTACGGAATCCGCGGATACGTGAGCGCGTATGATGCCGACACCGGTAAGCGTCTCTGGCGCTGGTACACTATCCCGTCCCCACAGGAAGGTGGATGGTGGGGCAAGTGGGCCACGACAGATCCCTTCGGCACTCCGTTCAATCGTGACATCGCACGCGAAAAGCGCGACTCGGCGGCGCACCCGGACGCATGGAAAACGGGTGGTGCGCCGATGTGGCAGACGCCTGCCTACGACACCGCGACTCACATCCTTGTGTTCACGACCGGGAACCCGGCACCGGACGTGGATGGTAGCCAGCGGCCAGGCGACAATCTCTACGCCAACAGCATGGTCGGCCTGGACATTCGCACGGGTACGCTCAAGTGGCACATGCAGGAAGTGTCGCACGACGTGTGGGATTTTGACGCGGCGAGTCCGGTGTTGCTGTTCGATGCGCGGGACGAGAGCGGGAACGTAGTTCCGGCCGCCGGCGAGGCCGGAAAGACGGGTTGGCTGTACATCGTGGATCGACGCGATGGGCGCCCGATTCGTAAATCGGAGGAGTTCACACCGCACACCAACATGTTCACGCAGCCGCTTCCCCAGGGAATCAAGCAGAAGGCGGGCGCGTTCGGCGGCTCCGAGTGGTCGCCCGCGGCGTACTCGCCACAGACAGGCTATGCATATGTGCTCGGCCTCGATATGGCGATCGAGTACAAGGTTCGCCACGAAGACCGCGATCCGGGAGCATGGTGGGTAGGTGGCGCCTACTACGGCGCAACTCCGAATCCGGCGGGAACGTTTACAGCGATAGACGTCAACACCGGGAAGATTGCGTGGCAGACCAACTTCAACAAGCCAATGATTGGTGGGGCGCTTGCAACCGCGGGCGGACTTGTCTTCACCGGTACATCGGACAAACGCGTCGTAGCCTTCGACGCGCGCAGCGGTAATCTACTGTGGCAGTATGACGCGAGCGCCGGGGTGAACGCTCCGCCTGTCACGTACTCGATTGATGGCGAACAGTACGTCGCGGTCGCCGCGGGCGGCAACTGGATCGTCAACAGCCCGCGCGGGGATCAACTTCTCGTGTTCAAGCTCGGAGCCGCGCCGCGGCCCGCCACCACGGCGGCACCGCAATGAATCTCGCCAAAGCCATCGCGATCGTGGGGATACTTGCCGCGGCGGCGCTGCTCATCGGGTTGGCGCGTACGGGCGGCCCCAAGCAGGATCCCGCGTTCTTCCCTTACGGCAATCAGGTTCGAATTGCCGGCCTGCCGGCACAGGGGCGCAATCCTCTGACCACGGCACGCGTGCTCGATCACGACGATGATGTGCAACCCGATACGCTCCCAACTCTGCCTGCCGGCATGACCACCGAAATGATCGTCAACGGCGATGCCATTTACCACGGCAAGGGCGGTTGCTTTCTCTGCCACGGCGAAGAGGCGACTGGCGTCCAGCAGCGTGGCTCCGCCATCACCAACGCGATTCTCCTCGTCCCCGTCAAGGGCTCCGCCGGCTGGGATGGTCTGGATTCGCTCCTTCTGAATGGAATCTCGGAAGCGCAAACCCGGTCGAGCATCGCGATGCCTCCGCGCGGAATCAGCTCGAACCTCAACACCGACGAAGTGCGCAGGGTTGCCGCGTATGCGTGGGCGATATCGCAGACGCGGGGCGAGCCGTGGCCAGGTGGGCACGCAAGCCATTCGCAATCAAGCCTGGTAACGATCGCAAAGACCACCGGACCATGAATCAGCTACCGGGCGGTATCCCGAATATTCTTGCGCCACGCGGTATCGCGGCGCAACACCTGGCGATTCTCGCGTGGGTTACGATCATAATCTCGATCGTCGTGCTCGTGCTGGTCCTGATCGCTCTGCTGGTTCCCGTGATGCGTACGCAGCATGGTGAACCAGATGCCGGTGTCGCATACGATGCACGTGAGCACACTTTCATTCTCATAGTAGGCGCGGCGATTCCCGCGCTGATACTACTCAGCGTGTATCTGTTCTCGATGAAGGATATCGGTCTCTGGGAATACGGCAGCCATGCTACCGCCGATGTCCAGGTGATCGGGCATCAGTGGTGGTGGGAAGTGAGGTATCCACAGCTCGGCATCGAGACTGCAAACGAGATATACATACCAACCGGGACGCGCGTTAAGATCGAGCTGCTGTCTTCTGATGTAATTCACTCGTTCTGGGTGCCACAGCTTCACGGAAAGCTGGACATGATTCCCGGTCGAGTGAATCGCTTCTGGCTTGAAGCGGATAGTTCGGGGCAGTACCGCGGCGAGTGTGCGGAGTTCTGCGGGACTCAACATGCGCACATGGATTTTACCGTCGTCGCAGTTTCACACGCGCAGTTCGCTCACTGGGCGGCCGCCCAGGCAAAGCCCGCGAGTCCGCCGGCCGACGCGATAGCAGCGGAAGGTCGGAGCGCGTTTCAATTCAACGGTTGCGCGTATTGCCACACCGTCAACGGAAACGGAGCGGGTGGACGCGCCGGTCCGGATCTGACACACTTTGCCAGCCGCCTCACGATTGGCGCCGGGATGCTGCCCAACACGCGCGCGTATCTCGGCGGGTGGATCGTCAGCGCGCAGCATCTCAAGCCCGGGGTGCGGATGCCCGATGTGACACTGTCCGGTGAAGAGCTTCAAGCCGTCCTGACGTATCTCGAAGGGTTGAGGTAGGAGAATCATGGGAGCCACCGCACTCGCCAAGCGCCTCGATGCGATATGGGAAACGCCGCATACACTCATCGGATCGCTCACCACGGTGGATCACAAGGCCATCGGTAAACGCTATCTCGTCACGGCGTTCATTTTCCTCTGTCTGGGTGGGATCGAAGCGGCCCTGATGCGGGCACAGCTCACCCGTCCCAACGAGCATCTGTTATCAGCCGAGGCGTACAATCAGCTCTTCACCATGCACGGAACGACGATGATGTTCCTGTATGCGGCGCCGATTCTCTCAGGCTTCAGCAATTACTTCGTACCATTGCTCATCGGCTCGCGCGACATGGCGTTCCCGCGGCTCAATGCCTTCAGCTACTGGATATTTCTGTTCGCGGGAATCTTCCTTTACTCCAGCTTCCTCGTCGGTGCCGCGCCGAACGGCGGATGGTTCAATTACGTCCCGCTCACCGCGCGCCCCTTCGATCCGGGAATCAACATCGATTTCTACTGCATCGCTCTGATATTCCTGTCGGTATCCACTACCGTCGGCGCGGTGAATTTCATAGTGACCATTCTTCGGATGCGCGCCCCCGGAATGACGCTCGGCCGGATGCCGATGTATCTGTGGAGTACGCTGAGCACGTCGGTTGTGATTCTCTTCTCTCTGCCGGCTCTCACAGCTGCATGCCTGATGCTCGAGCTGGATCGCAGAACTGGCACCCACTTTTTCGATCCGAGCGGCGGGGGCAGCTCGCTGTTGTGGCAGCATCTGTTCTGGTCCTTCGGCCATCCGTGGGTTTATGTGGTCGTCCTGCCAGCCTTCGGCATTGTCTCGATGGCACTTCCAGTATTCGTACGGCGCAGGCTGGCCGGATTCGATTATGTGGCGATGTCGACGGTCGCAATCGCGATCATCGGATTCGGTGTGTGGGCGCATCACATGTTTGCGACAGGTCTTCCAACTGTAGGAATGGGCTTCTTCAGCGCGGCGAGCATGATAATCGTGCTGCCGAGCGGTGTGTCGGTGACTGCGTGGTTGCTTACTGTGTGGACTGGAAGGCCGGTGTACACAACCAGCTATCTGTTCATGCTCGGCTTCATCGTGATCTTTGTAATCGGCGGCCTGAGCGGAGTCATCACCGGAATCGTTCCGGTCGACTGGCAGGTGCACGATACATACTTTGTCGTTGCGCACCTGCACTACGTCCTGATCGGTGCCAACCTCTTCCCGGTCGTAGGTGGTATCTACTACTGGTTTCCGAAGATGACCGGACGGTTGATGAGCGAGCGGATCGGCAAGTGGAGTTTCTGGCTGATGTTCATCGGCTTCAACGTCGGATTTTTCCCCATGCACATCGCCGGCCTGCTCGGCATGCCGCGACGTGTCTACACATACTACGAAGGAATGGGACTCGACACTGTCAATCTGATCGAGACGATTGGCGCGTACGTGTTCGCCATCGGCGTCCTGGTATTCATAATCAACGTCATCCGCAGCGCGCGACGTGGCCCGCTCGCGGGATCCGATCCATGGCATGGCGCGACGCTGGAGTGGTCAACACCATCCCCGCCACCGGCCTATAACTTCGAAGTGATTCCGATAATTACCGGTCGCGATCCGCTGTGGGATCAGACGCTCGAGGAGATTCATGGCGGAGCGGACGATCCATCGCGCACGCTGACCAACGGACGTGAAACGCTGGCAACGACGGTGACGGACGCGCGACCCGACGCGATTCTGCACATGCCGGAGGATTCGATCTGGCCAATGTTGCTCGCACTGTCGCTGGCGATTCTCTGTTATTCTGCGCTCCTGAACGTCACCATCGTGTCCATACTTGCCGCGATCGTCGCCGCCCTCTCCGTTGGCGGTTGGTTCTGGCCCGAGCACCGGGAGCTGGCACCGTGACCATGCCGGAATCCGCCCTGGTGCGTGCAGACATGAGCGCGCTGGATCGACGCGACGTGTCGTGGTGGGGGATGGGACTGTTCATCGCCACCGAGGCAGCGCTATTCATATATCTCCTGGCGAGTTATTTCTACGTAGGGAACTCCGCAGCGACGTGGCCCCCACTCGTGCCGTCGCTTCAGATCACCGGTTTCAATACCGTTCTTCTCGTTCTGAGCAGTGTTACCGCGATAATCGCGGAGCGCTCGGTCAAGCACGATCGCATGGGAGCCTTCAGAGCATGGCTCGTGATCACGATCGTGCTCGGCGCCACGTTCCTCACGTTCCAGATGTACGAATACTCGACATTGGAATTTCACGCCCAGTCCGACGCTTACGGATCGTTCTTCTACCTGATTACCGGATTGCATGGCGCACACGTGGCGCTTGGATTGTTCATGTTGTTGTACGTGGCCATCCGCGCATTCGCCGGACACTTCGATCGGGTTCGCCACTCCGCTGTGCGAAACGCGATACTGTACTGGCATTTCGTTGATGTGGTCTGGCTCGTGGTGTTTACAACGCTGTACCTGTTACCCAGGATGCGATGATGATCCACTTCATGCTCCTGCACGTCGGTGACAATGGTCCGGTAACCCCGGATACGGTGATGCGTCACTGGGGCGGCGATCCCGGTGCATTGATTTCCATTGTCATCCTCGCTGTCCTTTATGGAGTGGGCGTCCAAAGGCTTTGGAAGAAGGAGCCCGGTCGCGTCGTCTCACGTCGTGAGGTTGCCGCCTTCTACGGCGGAATTCTCACGCTCCTGGTCGCGCTGTGCTCACCGATCGATGCACTCGCGGACACGCTGTTCTCGGCGCACATGCTCCAGCATGTTCTGCTTATCACCGTTGCTGCGCCGCTGGCGATTCTTGGCGCGCCATTGCTCCCGCTGCTCTGGTCGCTGCCCAGAGGACTTCGTGTCGGCCTCGGAAGGGGATGGAATGCGCTTGGGATGCGGACAGGCGGGGCCGCACTCGCGCGACCGTTGCCGGCGTGGACGCTGCACACGATCGCACTCTGGACGTGGCACCTGCCTGGACCCTATACCGCCGCGCTTTCCAGCGCGCCGATCCATGCGCTCGAGCACGCCAGCTTCTATCTCACGGCCATGCTCGTCTGGTGGACCGCGCTTCGGCCAGTGCGCGGACACGGCGGTGTGGGTGCATCACTCTGCGTGCTTGCGGGAACACTCGCGCAGAGCGGCGCACTTGGTGCGTTGCTCACTTTTTCCGGAACGCCGTGGTACTACGCGCAGAGTGCCGGGGCGGGCATCTGGCATCTCACAGCGCTGGAAGATCAGCAGCTTGCCGGCCTGATCATGTGGGTTCCGGCGAGCCTTTTTTATCTGGCCGGAATCCTCGCTGTCATGCGGCGCGTTTTGGAGCCCCCGGCGGGCTCACGACGGCTTTCACGACGGCTCCCGCCACCGGTGGGATCGGCCGTAGCCGCCATGGCAATCGCCGTGTCGATCTCAGGATGCTTCTCGTCCACGCCCGACCAGAAGGTGGCCGGTGGGAATCCGCAGCTTGGCCGAGCGGCCATCGAGCACTACGGCTGCGGATCCTGTCACGCGATACCCGGGGTCCCGAATGCCGTTGGCGTGGTGGGCCCTCCCCTTGGCGGAATCGCCGACCGCCGTATCATCGCCGGAGTAGTGCCCAATACGCCGGATGAAATGGTCCGCTGGATCGTGATGCCCCAGTCGATCGTACCCGGCAACGCCATGCCCAATCTCGGGGTTTCGGATGGCCAGGCGCGCGACATCGCCGCCTACCTCTACACGTTACATTAGAAAGGCTTGACGAACCCTATTGACCCGCGACGGCTCGCCCTCGGGGCGGCACAGAAACTCCTATTCGACGGACGCGACCCAGAGACGATCCTCAACCGGATCGCCAGTATGGGAAACGAACCGTCCCAACCTTCGTATCGCCCTATGTCACGACCCCGCGACAGAATTCTCGCCAACCTCGACGACATGTATCGCGAGGCCTTCGAGCGCGCCAAGGCGTCCGGCGACCAGTCTCAGATGGCCACCCTCGATTT
>DATBNQ010000144.1:0-5477 GCA_036554185.1 Gemmatimonadaceae bacterium
CACGAATATGGATGGCACGATCGCAAGCGTGCGTGAGATCATGCGCCGAAGCCACTGTGGGATTCGGAACTCTGTGAATCCCTCGAGCACGATCTGTCCCGCAAGCGTTCCGGTAAGCGTCGAGTTCTGCCCCGACGCCAGCAGTGCAACGGCAAAGAGCGGTGTTGCCACCGCCACGCCAAGCAGCGGCGAGAGCAGCTTGTACGCGTCCTGTATCTCGCCGACGTCGTGATGCCCGGTGCGGTAGAATGTCGCCGCCGAGACGATGAGAATGGCCGCATTGACGAACAGCGCGAGCATGAGAGCGACTGTCGAATCGGTGTACGAGTACCTGAGCGCGTCGCGCACATCCGCGGCGCTCCGTCCGTGCCTGCGCGTCTGCACGATCGACGAGTGCAGGTAGAGATTGTGCGGCATGACGGTCGCACCGAGTATGCCAAGCGCGATGTACAGCATTTTCGGATCGGTAACGATCTGCGACGTCGGAATGAAGCCGCGCATCGTGGCGGTCCAGTCCGGGCGCGAGTACGCTATCTCGAGGCCGAAGATCACCATCATCGTCCCGATGAGCGTTATCACGAACGCCTCGACGAGCCGGAATCCCTTGTGCTGCAGCGCGAGCACGATAAGAACGTCGAGCGCCGTCAGTGCCACTCCCCATACCAACGGTATGTGAAAGAGCAGATTGAGCGCGATTGCCGCGCCGAGCACCTCGGCCACATCGCATGCGATGATCCCGATCTCCGCGGAAAGCCACAAACCGATCGACACCGGGCGCGAATATGCATCGCGACACGCCTGCGCCAGGTCGCGCTCGGAGACGATACCCAGCTTTGCCGACAGCGCTTGCAGGAATATCGCGATGAAGTTCGCGATGAGCACGACCGAGAGAAGCGAATAGTTGTAAACGCTTCCTGCCGCGATGTCGGTGGCCCAGTTCCCGGGATCCATGTAGCCGACAGCGATGAGATATCCCGGCCCTGCGAACGCCAGTGCGCGCCGCCACATGAACTGCCTGCTCGGCACATGGATCGACCGGTTTACTTCCGGAAGACTAGGCGTGATGCTGAGCCGCTTCCATCCGTGCTTTCTTACGTTGGTGTCGTCCTGTTCGACCTCGGGCTCCGCGATTCCGTCCGTCACGCTCCCGTCTCCACGATCACGTCAGGATCGACAAAAACGTCGCGCGCAGCCTGTGGAGTGATGCGCACGAGCCTGCCGCCGATCCGCAGAACGAGCGGCCCCTCGAAGGGTTCCTGCCGCACGAACTCGAAGGAGGTCCCCGGGACGACGCCGAGCGACTTGAAGTACCGCAGCAACTCGGAGTCCTCGTCGCTCACGCGCTGCACCACGAGTCGCTCGGGGTCCTGCTGCTGCGCGAGCGAGCGGTTCGAGGTGCGACCGATGTTGCCCGCACGGGTCGGAATAGGGTCGCCGTGCGGACACGCGGTCGGATGCCCGAGCAACTCGTCGATCCGGTTCTCGAACTCCTCACTGATATGATGCTCGAGCCGCTCGGCTTCTTCGTGCACGCTGTCCCAGGTAAATCCCATGGCCTGGACCAGATACAACTCGAGCAGCCGATGATGCCTGATGATCTCGAGCGCCATCTTCTCGCCGGTTGGCGTGAGCTCGACACTCTGATACGGCGCATGCGAAATGAGCCTCAATTCGGCGAGCCGGCGCATCATCTTGCTCACAGCCGGCGCGCTGACGCCGAGCCGCACCGCCAGATCCTGCGTGGCAACGTTCCCGGTATCACTGCGAGCCTTGTAGATCGCCTTTATGTAGTCTTCGACGGACGGCGAGAGCATTTCGATGGGCTTAACCTTGGTTAACTATAGTTTAGACTATCGGTTAACTTCAGTCAAGGATGTAGCCCACCACCATCACCGTTGAAGCGTCTTCAATCCTGCTTCGGTGTATCGCCCGCCCGACGCGGCCCCCTTGGGCGCCACTTCGTCGATCTGCGCGAGGTCGGCAGCCGAGAGCTCGACGTCGAGCGCGCCGATGTTCGCCGCGAGGTGCTCGATCTTCGTAGTGCCCGGGATGGGCACTATATCCTGGCCCTGCGCGAGGACCCACGCCAGAGCGAGCTGCGAGGCGGTACAGCCCTTTTTCGACGCGATTTGTTGCACTCGCTTCACGAGATCCAGGTTCCGCTGAAAATTGTCGCCCACAAACCTCGGATTGCTCCGCCGGAAATCGTCGGGTGCAAGGTCATCGACGCTCCTTATCGCGCCGGTCAGAAAACCACGCCCCAGCGGACTGTACGCGACGAATCCAATCCCCAACTCTCGGCACGCGCCGAGCACCCCGTCTTCAGGATCGCGCGACCAGAGTGAATATTCAGTCTGGAGCGCGGTGACCTGATGCACCTTGCAGGCGCGACGCAGCGTGTCGCTGTTTGCCTCCGAGAGTCCGATGTATCTTACCTTTCCTTCCCGCACGAGATCGGACATTGCGCCGACTGTTTCCTCGATCGGCGTATTCGGATCGACGCGGTGCTGATAGTAGAGATCGATGACATCGACACCGAGCCGCGCGAGCGACCCCTCGCACGACGCTCGTACGTACTCGGGGCGTCCGTTCACGCCGCGCTTCGTGGGGTCCGAGGGATCGCGCATGATGCCGAATTTG
Organism: Gemmatimonadaceae bacterium; assembly: GCA_036554185.1. Lineage (GTDB taxonomy): Bacteria > Gemmatimonadota > Gemmatimonadetes > Gemmatimonadales > Gemmatimonadaceae > Fen-1247. The sequence goes on from DATBNQ010000144.1 coordinate 2,641, forward strand.
GTAGCGATAACGACACTGTCGCGACGTCCCCTGATCGCGCGACCCACAAGTTCTTCATTCCTGTGCGGTCCGTACATGTCCGCCGTGTCGAGCAGCGTCACGCCAAGATCGAGGGCGCGCCGAATGGTGGCAATCGAATCATCATCATGCGTAGGACCATAAAAATCCGACATCCCCATGCATCCAAGCCCGAGCGCGGAAACGTCGAGTTGGCCACCGAGGAGTCTGTGCGGCAATTGCTGTGCGTTCATTACGGTATGCGTGTGGGAAACCAGCGTCACGTCCTGAGTGACATAACGTGCATGATAACAACGAACTTCAATCCCCATGCATAAACGCTACCAGAAACTCGCACTGGCGCTGCCACTTGCATCGGTATTGCTGATTGCCGCATGCGCGACGACCGTCCGCTCCACAGATGCGCATCCCACTCGGTCGCGCGCCGTCGACTGGCCGGCGTACGGTTACGATCCCGGCGGCACGCGGTTTTCACCCGCCACGCAAATAAACGAAGCGAATGTCAAGTCGCTCACCCTCGCCTGGACGTACCGCACCGGTGAAACACGCCCGGATCTTGCGGCGACGCGCCAAGCCGGTCGCGCGCGATTTGAATCGACTCCGATAGTGCTCGACGGGGTCATGTATCTCAACACCCCGCTCGGCCGCGTCATCGCTCTCGATCCTTCAACCGGCACGGAACTCTGGACATTCGATGCACGCGTCGACCGCGCGATCGATCCCGGTGACTTTGCAAGTCGCGGTGTCACCGCGTGGATCGATCCGGCGGCGGCCAACGGCGCGCCATGCGCGATGCGCATATTCGTCGGTACCGTCGACGCCCGTCTCATCGCGATCGACGGACGCACCGGAAAGGCGTGCGACGACTTCGGAGTGCATGGCTCCGTCGATCTGAAACGGAACCTGCGCAATCCGCCGCACACTACGGAAGCCGAGTACGTCGAGACGTCACCGCCAGTCATCCTGGATGGACGCGTTGTGATCGGCTCAAGCATCGGCGATAACGGCCGCGCCAACAAACCGAGTGGCGAGGTGCGTGCCTTCGACGCCCGTACCGGCGCGTTACAATGGGCTTTCGATCCTGTAACGCAGGATCCGGCGGATCCGCACTACAATAGCTGGGGCGGCCCCAACGGCCACAACACCGGCGCCGCGAATGTGTGGTCCATCATGGCAGTCGACTCCGCGCGCGATCTGGTATTCCTCCCCACAACGAGTCCCAGTCCCGATTACTACGGCGGTGAACGGCTCGGTGATAATCGCTACGCCAATTCGGTCGTTGCGTTGCGTGGCTCTACCGGCAAGGTCGTGTGGGAATTTCAGACGGTGCATCACGATCTCTGGGACTACGACAACGCGTCGCCACCGGCGCTGGCGACCATCACGAAGGACGGTCGCAAGCACGACGTCGTCATGGAGGCCACCAAGACGGGTCAACTGTTCGTCCTCGACAGAGACACCGGCAAGCCTGTATTCCCGGTAGAGGAGCGACCGGTACCACAGAGCGATGTGCCCGGTGAGCAGAGCTGGCCGACACAGCCATTCAACACGGTGATCCCGCCCTTGAGTCCGCAGGGCATCGACTCGACGGATATCTGGGGTGACACGCCGGCGGCACTCGCCGCATGCAGAGCAATGACGCGACCATTGCGCAACGACGGCGTATATACGCCGCCGAGTCTTCGCGGCACGTTGCAACGTCCGTCGAACATCGGCGGTGCAGCGTGGGGTGGAGTTGCATTCGATGCGCGGTCGAATACTGTGATCGTTCCGGAGAACCGTGTTGCTGTCATGGTACAGCTCATCGATTCGGCGGACTACAGCCGGGATGGAGTCAGCAGCACGGACAGCAGACTCGGTTATGAATACACGCGCATGCACGGGACGCCTTATGTGATGCGACGCCGGATTCTATTTGGCATCGACTCCGTTCCCTGCGTCAGGCCGCCATTCGGAACGCTCACGGCGCTCGACATGTCCACCGGCCAGAAGCGTTGGGAGGTGCCGCTCGGAAGCTGGCCGACGGGTGGTGCGGGCCGAGAAAAATGGGGTAGTCTCTCGCTCGGCGGCCCGATAGTGACAGCTGGCGGACTCGTCTTCCAGGCCGGCACTCTGGACCGCGCGATGCGCGCCTATGATGTGGCGACCGGCAGGGAGCTCTGGCGCGTGCAGTTGCCAGCTGGAGCGCGATCGACGCCAATGACATACGTTAGCGAGCGCAACAATCGGCAATATGTTGTAGTGACCGCTGGCGGCGGTGATGTATTCGGGGTGGGCGATTACGTGATGGCGTTCGCGCTACCCGGGTCGCCCTGACTTTCGGAATCAACGGGAGATTCGATGAAGCGGCTTGCGACTGCGGCACTGGCGGTTGTGGCATGCATGGGCTGCAAGGAAGAAAAAATTGCGAAGCCTCAAGCGAGCCGCGCCGTGCAAGTAGCAATGACAAACTCGGCGGCGACCGTCGCCGATACAATCGCATTTCCAGCCGGACCAGAAGGAATCGAAGCGAGGCGAGGGTTTGCGATTCTCGCTGCAACTCGCGACAGCATGCCGAGCTATGTTGGAAACGGATTGCGCTGCTTCAGTTGCCATCTCGACAGCGGCCGTCGCGCCAACGCCATTCCGTTGACCGGTGTGCATGCGCGCTATCCCAGCTACAGCGCGCGCGACGGTCGAATGCTCACGATTCAGGATCGCGTCAATAATTGTTTCCGTCGAAGTCTTGCGGGTCGCGACGTTCCCGTGGACAGCCGGGAGATGTCCGACATTGTGGCCTACCTCGCGCTCGTATCACGCGGCGTGGCGATCGGCACGCA
>DATBNQ010000011.1:0-11383 GCA_036554185.1 Gemmatimonadaceae bacterium
GGGCGCGCTGTTCGACGGCGCGCTCGACGCGATCGAAGTGATCAAGTGGAAGGAGCTGTACGACAAGGTCGAGGATGCACTGGACCAGGCGGAAGATGTCGCGAACGTCCTGCAGTCGATCGCACTCAAGAACGGGTAGCGTGTGATCGGTTACGTCGTCGCGATCATAATAATCGCGTTCGTCTTCGACTTCAGTAACGGGTTCCACGATTCCGCCAACTCCATTGCGACAATAGTTGGAACCCGCGTATTGAGCCCTGTTGCGGCTGTCGTGTGGGCTGCGTCGTTCAATTTTCTCGCGCTGTTTACGGTCGGTACCGCTGTTGCGAAGACAGTTGGCAGCGGGATGATCGATGTCGCGATAGTAAATCCGAACGTGATTCTCGCCGCGCTGCTTGGTGCTGTCGCCTGGAACCTGATCACGTGGGCATACGGGATACCATCCAGCTCGTCGCACGCGCTGATCGGCGGTTATGCCGGTGCGGCGATTGCGCGATCAGGCTGGGCGGCGATCGTCTGGGGCCGAAAGTGGATCGAGACGCTTTCATTCATCGTCATCTCGCCGATCGTGGGACTTGTGGTCGGACTCGCGTTGATGACTGCGATTTTCTGGCTCTTCCGGCGTGTGTATCCGGGCAAGGTCGACAGGGTCTTCCGCGTGATGCAGCTTGGAAGCTCGGCGCTGTTATCGCTTGCGCACGGCGGGAATGACGCGCAGAAGACCATGGGAATCATCGTTGGTCTACTCGTCTCCGTTCGGTCTCTCACGGTGCACGAGACCGGACTGCTCGGCCATCTCTACGTTGAGAACGCCAATGGCGTGCCATTCTGGGTCGAAGTAACGGCCTACACCGCAATGTCGCTCGGCACGCTTTTCGGCGGCTGGCGCATCGTAGCAACGATGGGCCGACGGATAACCAGGCTGAGGCCCGTCGGCGGTTTTGCGGCCGAGACGGCGGGCGCGATCGCGATCCTCGGTGCGACGTCACTCGGCATTCCGGTGAGCACGACGCACACGATCACCGGTGCGATCGTCGGTGTCGGGGCGACTACGCGGCTATCGGCGGTGCGGTGGGGTCTCGCCCGCAGGATCGTCTGGGCCTGGATCGTCACAATTCCGGCCGCTGGCATCATGGCTGCACTGGTTTACTGGCTGCTGGCTTCGATCGTCAAAATCTAGATGTCCGTCAACCCTGAGCTGTTCATCAATCGCGAGATGAGCTGGTTGGCGTTCGACGCTCGGGTCCTCAACGAAGCGTTCGACGCGCGCAATCCGCTGCTCGAGCGACTCAAGTTTCTCTCGATCTTCAGCACGAACCTCGATGAGTTCTACATGGTTCGTGTTGCCGGATTGCGTCGGCAGATGCTCGCGGGAGTAACGGCTGCCACGGGTCCCGATGGTATGACACCCGCGGAGCTGGTTGCGGCAATTCGTGCGCGCATACTCGAGCTGACGGGGATGCAGCAACACTGCCTTCACGATCTGCTGCTGCCGGCACTCGAGAAGCACGGCGTTCGCCTGGTGACCATGGCGGAGTTGACTGCAAGCGAATGGCAGACCGTTGACGATTTTTTCGAGTCGGACATTTTCCCGGTCCTGACGCCGCTCGCTGTGGATCCGACGCACCCGTTTCCATACATCTCAAACCTGTCGTTGTCGCTTGCCGTCCAGTTGTATGATCCCGACAACAAGGTCGAGCGATTTGCGCGCATCAAGGTACCGAAGAGTCTTCCGCGCTGGGTTCCCATCGGGCGCGCCAACCATTTCGTTCCCGTGGAGCAGGTAATTGCGGCCAACCTCGGCGCGCTGTTCCCGGGCATGGAAATACTGGGGAGCTGGGCCTTTCGCGTGACACGTTACTCGGATCTCGAAGTGAAGGCTTCGGACGAGACCGAGGATCTGCTGACCGCAATCGAGGAGCAGGTATTTCAGCGTCGCTTTACGGAAGTGGTGCGCGTGGAGGTGCAGACCGGTGTACCGGATGAAATTCGCGCTATTCTGGTTGACGAGCTCAGGGAAGAGCAGACGCTCGAGTTCGCGCTGACTCCGGACGATGTCATCGATGGCGGCGCTCTGCTGGAGCTTGGCGATCTGATGTCGCTTGCGATGCTCGACATTCCCGAGCTGCGAGATCCGCCGTTCGCGCCGGTGACGCCGGTGCGGTTGCGGGATACGACGCGCTCAATTTTCGACGTGATTCGCGAGCGCGACCTGCTGGTGCATCATCCGTATGAGTCGTTCACCGCGAGTGTGGAGCAGTTCGTCCAGGCCGCCGCAATGGACCCGGACGTGCTCGCGATCAAGATGACATTGTATCGAACGTCGGGCGACACTCCGATAGTTCACGCGCTGACCGATGCCGCCGAGCGTGGAAAGCAGGTTGCGGTGCTGGTGGAATTGCAGGCGCGTTTTGACGAAGCGAACAACATCACCTGGGCGCGCACTCTGGAAGATTACGGCGTGCACGTCGCATATGGGCTCCCCGGACTCAAGACACACGCCAAGACGACGCTTGTAGTGCGACGCGATCACGATGGCATTCGCCGTTACGTTCACGTCGGAACGGGGAACTACAATTCCAAGACGGCGCGGCTCTACACAGACCTCGGACTGTTCACCGCCAGCCGCTCGATTGGAGCGGACGTCACCGACTTGTTCAACGCGTTGACAGGCTTTTCGCGACAGAGACTGTATCGCAGGATACTGGTCGCTCCCGCAAACATGCGCGACAGGCTGCTCGAGTTGATAAGACGCGAGACCGATCTTGCTCTTGCGGGCAAGGCTGGGCGCATTATCGCGAAGATGAACTCGATAGTCGACGAGCAGATCATCGAAGCCCTGTACGACGCGTCGCGTGCGGGGGTTCAGATCGATCTCATAGTGCGCGGGATCTGCTGTCTGAGGCCGGGAGTCGAAGGCTCGAGCGAGAACATTCGCGTGATAAGCGTGATCGGACGGTTTCTCGAGCACTCGCGGTTGTTCTTCTTCGCGAACGACAATGATGCGGAGTATTACATCGGCTCAGCCGACTGGATGACCCGGAATTTCGACAGGCGCGTCGAGGCGGTCGTGCCGGTCGACGACGTCTTGTTGCACGCGAAACTTCAGTCGTTGCTGCGGACGTCGCTCACAGACAATCGCGAGGCGTGGGATCTCGGGGCGGATGGGACGTACACGCAGCGAACGCCGGGTGGTGAGACAGAGCGCGCGACGCAGGAGATCTTTTTGCGCGATCCCTGGGGGGAGGTTCCCGAGTCTCACGAGACCCGTGAATCTCACGGCGACATTGCCCGCGTCACACAGGAGTCGCGGCGAGCCCAGGTGTGAATATCGTCATTCCCGCGAAAGCGGGAATCCAGGTTGGCGTTGCCGGGCATCGCACTGTCGTCGTGTCGTCATTCCCGCGAAAGCGGGAATCCACGTCACGTTGACTTACGGCACAGGACGATTCTCATACAGCTATTCCGGCCTTTTGATGGCCGAAGCTAAGAGCCGAGGCTACGCCCCGATTGGATGCCACACAGTCTTGAACTCTACGAAATTCCGGATTTCGTAAACGCTCTCGTTGGTCTCTGACGACCAGTCGATATCTGGCTGGCGCACCTTTACGCGCTTGACGCTGTCCGCCGCGCCGCGGCGCAGGGCGGTTGCGTCGTCTCCGGTCGCGACTGCGTCGATGCCGCGGATGTGTGTGTGCGTCGCGAAGGTCGGAATCAATTCCTTCCTGTAGCCCGTTATGATGTTCACCACTCCGCCGGGGAGATCCGACGTTGCCAACATCTCGCCGAGTGTAATGGCGGGGTAGGGCGTTGATTCCGAGGCGAGCGCGACGACAGTGTTGCCGCTCACGATTGCTGCTACGGCCTGCGTAACGAGTCCAAGCAACGGTGCCGCATCCGAAGCGATGATGCCGATGACACCAACCGGCTCGGTGAGCGTGAAGTTGAAAAATGGCGCCGCGACCGGATTCGCGCTTCCAAGCACCTGCTCGTACTTGTCCGCCCAGCCAGCATAATGCACCAGCCGATCGACTGTCTCGGCGACTTCCTGCTCCGCGGCAGATGTCCAGGCTGGCGCAAATTGCCGCAGAACGCTCGTCATCTCGTCAGCGCGCGCTTCGAGCATCTCGGCGAGTCTGTATATGATCTGTCCACGGTTGTACGGTGTGCGCCCTGACCAACCGGGACCAGCCGCCGCCGCGGCTTCGACGGCGTTGCGGAGATCCTTGCGGGTGCACTGCGGCACGTTCGCCACGAACTGTCCGCTGCTGTCGTACACCGGAAGCGTGCGGCCACTCTCCGAGCGGATGAATGCGCCACCGACGTATACCTTCGGCGTTTTGATTACCGGGATGCGCTCGCTCATGACAGCTCCACGTAGTCGAGCAGGCCCTGGCGTCCGCCCTCGCGACCGAAACCGGATTCCTTGTAGCCACCGAACGGCGATGCCGGATCGAACTTGTTGAAGGTGTTCGCCCATACCACGCCGGCCTTCAGCTCCGCGGCCATGCGCAGTATCCGGGATCCCTTGTCGGTCCACACGCCCGCCGAGAGACCGTACATGGTGTTGTTTGCCTTCTCGATCGCTTCATCCATTGTGCGGAATGTGAGAATGCTCAACACCGGCCCGAAGATCTCCTCGCGTGCGATGCGATGACTCTGCGTCACTTCGGTAAACAGCGTGGGGCGGAAGAAGTAGCCGCGCGAGGGCAGTGCGCAAGATGGTTGATAAAGCTTCGCGCCTTCAGTCACGCCGCTCTCGACGAGGTCGCAGATCCTGTCGAGCTGCTCGCGTGAATTGATCGCGCCGATATCCGTGTTCTTGTCGAGCGGATCGCCAACGCGGAGGCTTTCCATGCGCTGCTGCAGCTTGTGGATGAAAGAGTCTGCAATCGATTCCTGCACCAGGAGGCGGCTGCCAGCGCAGCAGACGTGTCCCTGATTGAAAAAGATGCCGTTGATGACACCCTCAACCGCCTGATCGATCGGAGAGTCCTCAAACACGATGTTCGCGGCCTTTCCGCCAAGCTCCATGGTCATGCGCGTGCCACGTTCCGCCAGCTGACGCATGATCATCTTGCCAACCTCGGTCGATCCGGTGAACGCGATTTTGCGCGCCGCGGGATGTCCCGTCAAGGCGGCTCCAGTCGCACCGGCGCCGGTCACGATATTCACGACACCGTCTGGCAACCCTGCCTCCTGCAGCAACTCCGCGAATTTCATCGCGGTTGCCGATGTCGTCTCCGCAGGCTTGAGCACTACGCAATTTCCGGCCGCAAGTGCGGGCGCGATCTTCCATGCGAGCATGAGCAACGGGAAGTTCCACGGGATCACCTGGCCGACGACACCAATGGGATTTGCCGTGCGACCCGGTGCGACATAAGCGAGCTTGTCGGCCCAGCCTGCGTGATAGAAGAAATGCGCCGCCGCCATCGGAACGTCAAAGTCGCGCGATTCCTTGATCGGCTTGCCACCGTCAATGGACTCCGCGACAGCGAATTCCCGCGCGCGATCCTGAAGGAGTCGGGCGATGCGGTAGATGTACTTGCCGCGCTCGCGGCCCGGCATCGTGCGCCACACGGTTTCGTACGCCATCTGCGCCGCGACATATGCGGAATCGACGTCGGCAGGGCTGGCGAGCGCGATCTCAGTCACGACCTGTTCGGTCGCGGGATTGATTGACTCGAAGTATTCGCCGGACTGCGGCGCAATGAAGCGGCCGCCGATGAAAAGATCGTACCGCGAGCGCAGACGCGGATCCGCGGTCTCTGGCGCCGGATCATATTCCCACAGATCGCCGAAGATCAGCTCCGGCACGCCCTGTTTGTGGCCGTGTTTCTTCTTCTCGTCCTTCGGTCCGGAATCCTTCTCGGAGGGATCCAGTGTGACGGCCATTTCTAGTAGCTCCCTGCGGCTTCGGAGAAGTAGTACGGTGCCTGATACGCCCCGCTCTTCTCCTTGTGAATCTGACGAAGCAGATCGTTCAGCAACGAGCTTGCGCCAAAGCGGTAGCGCGACGAATTGAGCCACGCATCACCGAGCGTTTCCTTCACCGCGACGAGATAGTGAAGCGCCTGCTTGGCGTTCTTGATCCCGCCGGCGGGTTTCATTCCGATCGGAATGCCGGTATCAAGGTAAAAGTCGCGAATCGCTTCGAGCATCACCTGCGTGTTCGCAAGCGTCGCACTTCCACTCGCCTTTCCGGTGCTCGTCTTGATGAAATCGCCCGGACGCAGCACCTGCATCGCGATGAACGAAGCTGCCCGGATGCTGTCGTACGTCTCGAGCTCGGAGACTTCGAGGATCACCTTGAGCGTTGCGTCACCCGTTGCTTCCACGACAGCGGCGATTTCATCCTGCACGGCGTCGTACTCGCCTGCGAGGAAGAGGCCGCGATTGATCACCATGTCGATCTCGTCGGCGCCGGCATTCACAGCGTACTTCACTTCCTGAAGCCGGACCTTGAGCGAACTCTGACCTGACGGGAACGCGGTCGCGACCGATGCGATCTTGATTGGCGAATCTGCGAGATGCTTCCTCGCTTCCTTGATCAACGATGGATAGATGCAGACCGCAGCCACGGGCGGAATGGTGCTGTCATCGCTTGGCTGCCGCGCTTTCCGGCACAGCGACGCCACTTTCCCCGGGGTGTCCTTGCCTTCGAGGGTCGTGAGATCGACCATCGAAACCGCAGTGTTCAGCCCCCAGAGCTTGGATGTCTTCTTGATGCTGCGGGTGGTGAATTTGGCCACCCGCTCCTCGATTCCAACCCGGTCAACGGTGCCGAAATCCTCGACTTTCGAATGCTTGGTCACACCTCAAATATAGGATGTCGCGACGAGCCGGGCGCTCGGTCGCGCCGCAGGGCTGCGATACTTACCCTGCCTCTATTCGAACGGGCACTCCAAGTACTTCCCCGAGGAGATCGGCTTTTCGAGTCGCGCCCCAGAGTTCCAGCCGCATATCGTAGGCATTGGAGGCCGGAACCGCCCTGATCTCGAGCCCCGAGCGCGTGAGATTGATGGTGATGTCCTCGACGGCACTCGCGTGTCCGCGGTCCAAGCCGTCCGCCACCCGAAGGATGGCCGCAAGGCGCTTTATTCTCCGCCGCAACTGCCGATCGAGCCCTGCGTATCCACGATGCTCGCGCCTGGGTCCTGCGCCTCGATGATATCGCGCGACGTTCGCAACCAGCACGCGCTCGGTTGGGGTCATCCCGAGCAGCTCGGCGTGCAGAATAAGGTGATACGAATGCTTGTGATGTGCTTCGAAATTGATGTGATATCCGATGTCGTGAAGCAGTGCCGCGTCTGCAAGTATGCACCGGTCGCTTGCGCTCAGCTGCAATCGCTCAGCCAGCGCATCATAAATCTTTAGCGCGATGCTCTGCACCTTGTGCGCATGCGGCGCCTCGTAATGGGACCGTTCGGCGAGCTGCATCACGGATCGGCTGCGCGCTTCGCCGGTCTCGGCCACGACGGGCGCAATGCGCGCGGCTTCGAGCAACAGCCCCTCCCGAATCCCGAACGCCGAAACAACCATCTCGCGAGCTTCGATGCGCGCCATCACTTCCGCAGCGACTGCAAGTCCGGCCACGATGATATCCGCGCGCGCAGGAGACAGACCCGGCACCGCCTGTCGCTCCGACGGTGACATGCCTTGCAGCAGATCGAGCACGTGCTCGAGTTCCGCACGAGTGACGACGGCGCCGTGAACGCTCGATGCGCGACGCATGCCCTGGCGAGCGAGGATCATTCCGGCAAGGTTGGTGAACGTGCCGCCGGAAGCGATGAGCCGCGCACCGTGCCAGTCACGCCGCGACACGGCCGCGCGCAATTCCTTGCGTGCAAATCGTCGCAGAGCCTCCAACTCCTTCCGCCCGCGATTCTTCTCAAAGAACCGCTCGGTCATCCGGATCGCGCCGAGCGGAAACGAAATGAGACCATCCAGCAACCCGTCGGCGCTGAGCGCAAGCTCCAGCGATCCACCGCCGATATCCATGACTACTGCCCGACCCGTAGCAAGGTCAAAGTGCGCGAGAGCACTGCGGTAGGAGAGGAGTGCTTCCTCGTCGCCCTCGAGAATGCGAACGGCGATTCCCGTCGTATCGCGAACGGCGGCTATGAATTCCGGACCATTCTCGGCGTCGCGCACCGCGCTCGTGGCGACCGCTTCGGTGCGAACTGCTCCCATCTGCCGCGTCAGCGTCGCCATCCGATGCAGAGCATCGACCGCATTTCGGATGGCGGACTCGCTAAGGCGGCCAGTCTCGTCAACGCCCTGACCGAGGCGGGGTGCTGCCTTCATTTCGTCGATCACGCGGATCTCGCCGTCCGGCGAAACGTCCGCCACTATCTGGCGGATGGAATTGGATCCGATACCAATCGCCGCTATGCGCACGTCCTCATCGCGCGGCGGTGGCCGGCGGGACTGCGTACTCAGGGAGGATCGGTCGGACTCATCGGCCATTCACGAAATGTATCCCGGTGGCGCCCGCGACGGCTGGCGGCGCGCAGTCCAGGCGCATCCGCTCGAGCTCAGTCCTCGAAGTGATGCTTTATCTGCTTTCCTTCCGCGAGAAAGACAGCGTCCTCCCCGATATTGGTCGCGAGATCCGCGACGCGCTCGAGATTTCGGCTGACCAGCAGGAGCTCGAGCGCTGGCGTGATCACTCGCGGGTCCTCCATCATGTGCGTGAGGAGAATGCGGAACACGGAGTTGTGGAGTGCGTCCACCGCGTCGTCGGCCTTGCAGACGTTGCGGCCAAGGCTACCGTCACCGCGCAGAAATGCGTCGAGCGCATCACCGAGCATCAGCCGCGCGCGCCGAGCCATGTCTTCGATTTCAGGGCCGGGAAGGAACGATGCACGTTGCGCGATCAACCGCTGCGCGGATTGCGCGATGTTCACCGCGTGATCACCGATCCGCTCGAGATCACTCGAAACCTTGATCGTACCAACGATGAAGCGGAGATCTCTGGCCATCGGCTGCTGCAGCGCAAGAAGGGCCACAGCCCGCTGCTCGATCTCGACTTCGAGATCGTTCAACTCCTTGTCACCGGCGATGACCATTTCGGCTATCCCCGCGTCGCCGTGCAGAAGTGAGTCGACACTCTGCTCAACGAGTTCCTCGGCGCGAGTGGACATCGCGAGCAGCCGGCTCTTCAGCTCTTCGATCTGATCGTGAAAATGGCGGAACGCGTTGGGTGCGTCGTGGACGGCGGTCATCCGAATCTCCCGGTGATGTATGCTTCCGTGCGGTCCTCGCGCGGGCGCGTGAAGATGCGATCAGTCGTGTCGGCCTCGACCAGCTTTCCGAGGAAGAAGAATGCGGTACGGTCAGAAATGCGCGCCGCCTGTTGCAGGTTGTGCGTGACGATCACGATAGTGAGCTGTGATTTCAACTCATATAACAGAGCCTCGATCTTCTGTGTTGCGATCGGATCGAGCGCGCTGGCAGGTTCGTCGAGCAACAGCACTTCGGGCTGATTGGCGAGTGCGCGCGCGATGCAGAGCCGCTGCTGCTGGCCACCCGACAATCCGAGCGCACTGTGCCTCAGCCTGTCGCGCACCTCATCCCACAGTGCAGCGCGCCGCAGCGCGTCCTCGGCGATCGCATCGAGCTCTGACCTGGAGCGGACGCCGTTTATGAGCGGACCGTAGACAACGTTGTCGTAGATGGATTTGGGAAATGGATTCCAGCGTTGAAATACCATCCCGACGCGCTGACGCAGTGCCACGACATCGGTGCCATTCGAGTAGATATCCTCGTCATCCAGCAGAATCCTGCCAGAGTGACGGGTTCCTGGAATCGTATCGTTCAACCGATTGATCGAGCGCAGGAACGTTGACTTGCCGCAGCCGGACGGACCGATGAGCGCGGTTACGGATCGCGGCTGGATTGCGAGCGATACGTCGAACAGTGCCTGCTTCTTCCCGTAGAAGAACGAGAAGTCGCGCGCTTCGATTGCTCCATCCGACGATGGAGCATGGCGCTCGTCGTGAGCGAGCAGTTCAATCGCCGTCATCCGAACCTACCTGTGATGTAGGCTTCAGTGCGTGGGTCGCTCGGTGTGGTGAACAGCGTATTGGTCGGGGCGACCTCGATCAGCGATCCGCCGAGCATGAACGCAGTGCGATCGGAGACCCGCGCCGCCTGCTGCATGTTGTGAGTCACAATGCAGATCGTCATCGTCGCGCGCAAGTCGTACACCAGCTCCTCGATCTTCTGGGTGCTCGCCGGGTCCAGCGACGCGGTCGGCTCGTCCAGCAGGAGAACCCGTGGTTTTGTTGCGAGTGCGCGCGCGATGCACAGGCGTTGCTGCTGACCTCCGGAGAGCGCTACCGCACTCGTCCGAAGTCTGTCCTTCACCTCGGCCCACAACCCGGCCCGTTGCAAGGCATCCTCGACAATGGCGTCGGTATCGTGTCGTGACGGCGCCTTTCCCGCGCGCACGCGAAGCCCCGCCGCGACGTTGTCGCGAATCGACATTGTTGGAAACGGAGTTGGTCGTTGAAATACCATGCCAATGTGGCGCCGGACGGCGATCGCGCTCGTCCCGTCGCCGTATATCGGAGTTCCGTCGAGGAGGACGTTCCCGGTTACGCGCGCGCCATGCACGGTTTCATGCATGCGATTGAAACAGCGGAGCAGGGTGGACTTGCCGCAACCCGATGGGCCGATGATTGCTGTGACGCGGCCATTGTCCATCGAGAGATCGACGTCTCTAACAGCGGCGTGATCACCGAAGAATGCGCTGAGGCTCTGTGCAGCAAGGCCCACCGAGACGTCCGAGTCGGCGGCGGTTGCAGCATGTCGCGCAGGACGTGGAATCAGCCGCGGTGCGACGATCCCGCGTGACGCTGGGAGGTCGCCGGGTTGTAGTTGCGGCGATCTTGAGTCGACATCCGTCTCATTGAGCATCGAATATTCCATGGGGTCAGTCAACCGCTGAGCCGAAACGAGAGCGCGTCGCCAGGCGTGCGGCGATGCTTATGATGAGCACGATACCGATCAGCACGAGCGCGCCCGCCCAGGCCTGCGCGTGCCACTCGTCGTACGGGCTGATTGCGTAGGTGAAGATCTGGAGCGGAAGCGCCGCGATCGGCCGCTGCACTGCGGTGGACCAGAACTGATTGCCAAATGCTGTGAACAGCAGTGGCGCCGTCTCGCCCGCCACGCGTGCGACCGCGACTAGAGCGCCGGTGACGATGCCCGGAAGCGCGGTGCGCAGGATGATCGCCAGCGATGTGCGCCAACGCTGATAGCCCAATGCAAGTGCGGCTTCCCGCAGAGAGTTGGGGACGATGCGAATCATTTCTTCCGTCGTACGCGTAACGAGCGGGACCATCATCACGCCAAGTGCGATGCCGCCAGCGAGCGC
>DATBNQ010000107.1:0-36388 GCA_036554185.1 Gemmatimonadaceae bacterium
TCAATCAAGCCACGCGACCGACGACTCTCACGCACACGGCCCCCCGAAATTTGCCTCGCTCGTAACCATCATCGGGCCGGGCGTATTGCTCGTATCATTCCTCCTGGCAGCCGCAATGTTCTTCGCGATGCGAGGCGTGGACATGTCGACACCGTTTGTCCAGCGGTACTGGAGCTGGATGCCCGTCGGTGCCCTCAAGGTCGACTTTGCGTTCCAGCTCGATCAGCTCTCGATGGTGATGGTACTGATAATTACGGGCGTCGGGACCCTGATTCACATCTTCAGCGTTGGGTACATGCGCGAGGATCCGGGTTACGCGCGGTTCTTCGCGTACCTCAATCTGTTCGTGTTCTTCATGCTGATACTTGTGCTCGGCGCCAACTATCCGATTCTCTTCGTCGGCTGGGAAGGCGTTGGTCTGTGCTCGTATCTGCTCGTCGGATTCTGGTTTCTCGACAAGGCAAACGCCGACGCGGGCAAAAAGGCATTCATCGTCAACAGAGTCGGCGACGTCGGCCTTCTGATCGCAATGTTCCTCATCTTCGCCAACATGGGGACGCTCGACTTTGCCGGAGTCGCCGCTGGTGCAGGCTCGCTGCCGTTCGGTGGACCTCTGGTGACGACGATCTGCCTGTTCATGTTCCTCGGATGCACGGGCAAGAGTGCGCAGCTACCACTATATGTATGGCTCCCGGACGCCATGGCTGGCCCGACACCGGTGTCTGCGCTGATACATGCTGCGACCATGGTCACGGCCGGCGTCTATCTCATCGTCCGCAGCTCGTTCCTGTTCTCCATGTCGCCCGTAGCCTCGATTACCGTCGCGGTGGTCGGTGGGATTACGGCGCTGTTCGCCGCGACCATCGCAGTCAAGCAGTGGGATATCAAGAAGGTGCTCGCGTATTCCACCATATCGCAGCTTGGCTACATGTTCGTCGGAGTCGGGGTTGGTGCGTACAGCGCTGGCGTCTTCCATCTCGCGACGCACGCATTCTTCAAGGCATTGTTGTTTCTCGGCGCCGGCTCGGTGATCTACGGAATGCACGCCGCGTATCACCACAGCGGAAGCCATGAAGACGCGCAGGACATGCGCAACATGGGTGGGCTCCGGAAGGCGATGCCGATCACGTGCGTCATGATGTGGATCGCGACGCTCGCAATCTCCGGAATTCCACCGTTTGCGGGTTTCTTCTCCAAGGATTCGATTCTCGGCGCTGTATACGAACACGCCGGCGATTCCGTGCTCACAGACGCGAGCTGGCTCGGGATGTCGGGGCACACCGTTCTCCTCGCCGTATACGTGATCGGGCTTGCAGCGGCCTTCCTCACCGCGGTCTACATGACGCGCCTGATGCTCTACACGTTCCACGGCCCCAGCCGCGCGTCGGAAGCCGACCAGAAGCATCTCCGCGAAGCACCGTGGTCGATGACCGGCCCTGTGGCCGTACTGGGCGTGCTCAGCCTCGTTGGCGGGTGGCTCAACCTGCCGGCAATCGCATCGTTCCTCGGACCAGTGGGGAATCTCGACCATTGGCTCGATCCCGTTGTCGGGAGTGCAACGCGCGCGGTAACGAACGGCGTAGCGCTGGAAACCTCACACAGCACGGAGGCCGCCTTGATCGGCGGCGCGATCGTCATCGCCGTGCTCGGTATCGCAGTCGCGCTGCTTGCGCTGAAGCCCGCTTCTCTGGTACCCAAGGCACAGTCGCCAGCTGAACACGGCTTCGAAAAGGTCCTCGCAAACAAGTACTACGTCGACGAGCTCTACGACGATGCGATTGTGCGCCCGACTTATGGACTTTCGAAGAACGTGCTCTGGCGCGGCCTCGATGCCGGCATAATCGATAATCTCTTCGTTAACGGGTCTGCCGCCGTAGCGCGCGGACTCGGATGGCTGGGCGCGCGATTGCAGACCGGAAGCACCGGTGTTTACGCGTGGGCGATAGTCATCGGCGCGATAGTGGTCCTCAGTGCCTTCTCCTTCAGGTAAGACGAGCGAATGACAGATTTCCTCAATGGCATCCACTACAACGCGTGGATCCTTCCGGCTCTGCTGATCATTCCGCTTGTGGGCGCGCTGCTCGTGTGGGCGAACGGCGCCTCGCACGAGAGCCTGGCCGAGGCCGACGCCAACGCGGGAATGGCGCGACAGATCACGCTGTGGACGCTCATCATAGAGTTTGTCGTTTCGTGCGGCCTCTGGTGGTCGTTCCAGATTGGAGTCCCGGGCTGGCAGGCCGGCGTCGATTACGCGTGGATTCCGTCGTGGGGGGTGCGTTTCTCGCTCGGTGTCGATGGCATCTCGCTCATGCTCGTGCTGCTGACGACGCTCACCATGCCGCTCGCCGTGCTCGGCGGCTGGACCTCGGTGAAGAGCAGGATTCATGCTTACCTGGCTCTGCTGCTTATACTCACCAGCGGAATGCTCGGCGTCTTTCTGGCGCGTGACCTGTTTCTGTTTTACGTGACCTGGGAAGTGATGCTGATACCGATGTATTTCATCATCGGTATCTGGGGCGGCCAGCGACGGATTTACGCGAGCTTGAAATTCTTCATCTACACGATGCTCGGTTCGCTGCTGATGCTCGTGGCGATCGTCTATCTCGGCGTCCACAATCGCGACGCAGTGACGGGGATCCCCAACTTCAGTTACGATTCCATCCTCGCGACGGGCGTTCTCACGCCCAAGACTTCGCTGTATCTGTTCGGCGCGTTCTTCCTCGCGTTCGCTGTCAAGGTGCCGGTGTTTCCGTTCCACACCTGGTTGCCTGATGCGCATACCGAAGCGCCCACGGCTGGATCGGTGATCCTTGCCGGAATCATGCTTAAGATGGGCACATTCGGCTTTCTGAGATTTGCGCTTCCGCTGTTCCCGGGGTCGGCGATGAACCCGACGGTTCGCGCTGTGATCCTCACACTGGCAGTCATCGGGATCATCTACGGTGCGTTGGTCGCGATGGTGCAACCCGACTTCAAGAAGCTCGTCGCTTACTCGTCGGTAAGCCATCTGGGTTTCGTCATGCTCGGGATTTTCGCACTCACGGTTCAGAGTGTGCAGGGTGCACTGCTCGTCATGATAAACCACGGCATCTCGACCGGCGCGCTGTTCCTGCTGATCGGCATGATGTACGAGCGACGGCACACCCGCATGCTCTCCGATTACGGCGGCATCGCTCGTGTCGTCCCGATGTTCGCCGCCGCGCTGACATTCGTTTCGCTGAGCAGCATCGGTCTGCCCGGATTGAACGGTTTCGTTGGTGAATTTCTGGTGCTGCTCGGCTCGTTCGAGACGTATCCGATTTTCGCAGCGATCGCCACAACCGGCGTGATCTTCGCAGCATGCTATCTGTTATGGGCGATTCAGCGAATCCTGTTCAACAAGCTGGACAAGCCCGAGAACGAGCACATGCCTGATCTCAACTGGCGCGAGATCGGACTGCTGGTCCCGTTGCTCGCCTGCATTCTATGGCTTGGCCTGTACCCGGCCCCCGTTCTTCGTCGAATGCAGGCGTCGGCCGAGCAGGTTGTCCGTACAGTCAATTCACGAGCGGTGAATGACGATCCGCACATACGTGCCCTTCAGGGCGGGGAATAGCAAGTGGCGTTCGATCTTTCGCGTCCGATGCAGCTGATCGCAGCGCTCACCCCCGACATCGTCATGATGGTCGGCGGAATGGTCCTGATGCTCGTTGCAGCATGGGGAACCGAGACAACGGAACGCCAGCGCAGGGTTGGAATCGCCGGCATCGCTGTTTGCGTCGTCTCTGCGCTCGCTGTCATCTATTTCATGTACGACCGAGCGACGGCCGGAACAGGGGTCATCGCGGTGGACAACTTCCGCTGGATTGTCGACCTGATCCTGCTCGCAGCGACCGCCGGCACGCTCGGCCTGATGCTCGACTACAATGCGCGCGAACAGATTCTGCCTGCGGAAGCCCACGTTCTCGTGTTGTTCTCGACGTCGGGTATGATGATACTCGCCGCAGCCCGCGACCTTACCATCGTATTCCTCGGAATCGAGATAATGTCGATCGCGCTCTACATTCTCACGGGCATGAATCGCCGGAGCGAGAAGTCGGCGGAAGGAGCAATCAAGTACTTCCTGCTCGGCGCCTTCTCCACGGGCTTTCTGCTGTACGGCATCGCGCTTGTCTACGGCGCGACTGGAACCACCAATCTGACCCTGATCGGAGAGCGCATAACGGCCGGCCAGGTGATGTCCAGCGCCATGCTGCTCGTGGGAATCGGTCTCCTCCTGATCGGCTTTGCCTTCAAGGTCGCGCTGGCGCCGTTTCACATGTGGGCACCCGACGTCTATGAGGGCGCTCCAACTCCGATCACGGCCTACATGGCCGCCGCGGTAAAGGCAGCAGCGTTTGCCGCCTTCCTCCGCGTCTTTTTCGAAGCGTTCGGGGGCTCAGCCGAAGCGTGGCACGTCGCTATCTGGTGGCTCGCTGCGCTTACGATGGTTGTAGGCAACATCGTCGCGCTCGCATCGAAGAACATCAAACGCATGCTCGCGTATTCGAGCATCGCACATGCCGGCTACATCCTGGTTCTTCTCGCCACGGGACAGGCACTCGGCAGCTCCGCATTCCTGTTCTACATAGTTGCCTACACGCTCGCCACGTTTGGCGCGTTCGGTGTTGTCGTTGCGCTCGGCCAGGCGGGCGAGCCACATCTCAACATCGACGATTACGCTGGGCTGTGGACCGCGCGCCCCTGGCTTTCCGTGGCCATGGCGGTGTGCATGCTCTCCCTGCTCGGATTCCCGGTCTTCGGCGGAGCCGGATTCTTCGCCAAGTGGTACGTCCTCCAGGCAGCGCTGCAGTCTGCTGCACCGCAGACGCATCTCGCGGTAATCCTCGTACTCACCAGCGTCGTCTCGTGCGGTTACTACATGTACGTCGTACTGGTGATGTTCATGAAGCCGCGCGGTGCAGGTCAGACCGTGGGTGAGGCATCAGGTGTCGGCTCTGCAACGCGTTGGGTGATTGGATTGTCAACGGTTATCCTGCTCGCTCTGGGCGTGTTCCCCAACGCGCTCGTTTCGCTTACGCAGAGATCAGGATCCTATCTCCAGCCCGCACAGTCGACTGCAGTGGTCAGGCGGTGAGCTTGGAACGCGAGATCTTTCGCGAGTACGACATTCGTGGGATAACAGATACTCAACTGACACCCGACGTTGCACGCGCGGTTGGGCGTGCCTTCGCCGCATTCCTCGCTGAACGATCGGTCCGTGGCGCAGTCGCAGTCGGACGCGACAACCGTCCGAGCGGAAATGGACTCCATCGCGAATTGATTGCGGGACTGCTCGAGAGCGGAGTCGACATTATCGATATCGGCGTCGTTCCAACACCGGTAGCGTATTGGGCGCAGCATAATCTGGACGTCGTTGCGGGGATCCAGATCACTGGATCGCACAACCCTCCCGAGTACAACGGGTTCAAGCTAGGCGTTGGCAAGGCGTCCATCTACGGCGATGACATCCAGCGGATCTATCAGCTCGCAGAATCGGGCGCATTTCCGGGCGGGACCGGAAGCATCCGCGACGAGCCGATCATCGATCGTTACATCGACGACGTGGTGAATCGTATCGGGAGAATCTCCCGACCACTTCGTATCGCGGTGGATGCTGGCAATGGAGCTGGAGCGCTCGTGGCGCCCCGGCTTTTCGCGCGATTGGGTGTGGAAGTGAACTGCCTTTTCTGCGAGAGCGACGGAACCTTTCCAAATCACCACGCCGATCCGACGGTTCCAGAAAACCTGGCCGATCTGGTCGATGAAGTCCGGAAGGGCGATTACGACTTCGGAGTCGCATTTGACGGCGACGCCGACAGAATCGGTGTGATCGAGCATACGGCCGACATCATTTGGGGCGATTATCTGCTGATCATGTATGCGCGTGACCTGCTGACGCGCGTCGCGCACGCTCCGATCATATTCGACGTGAAATGCTCCCAGGCGCTCCCGGAGGCGATCGAGAAGGCAGGCGGAGTCCCTGTAATGTGGAAGACCGGCCACTCGCTCATTGAGGAAAAGATGCACGGCATGCACTCTCCACTCGCCGGAGAAATGTCGGGGCACATGTACTTCGGCGAGGATTGGTACGGCTTCGACGACGCCCTTTACGGGGCCGCTCGACTGCTCCGGATCGTTGCCGATTCCGGACATTCCGTGCACGAGCTGCTTGCCGACGTGCCGCGATTTGTTTCGACGCCGGAAATCAGGGTGAACTGTCCGGACGACCGGAAGTTCGGTATTGTAAGGGAGGCGGTAAAGTACTTCGGCACCAGATACACAACCAATGACGTGGACGGAGTTCGCATCCAGTATCCGGATGGGTGGGGCCTCATTCGCGCCTCCAACACGCAGCCGGTGATCGTACTGCGATTCGAAGCACGAACCAAACCGCAGCTCGACGCGATTCGCGCGGAGATCGAGGGATGGCTCACGCAGCACGGCGTCCAGATTTAACGTGACTCGCGGCCAGCGGCTGACTGCCGCGCTTGCCGTGGCCGCGGCGGTCCTGCTCATCGGTCGCGCGGCCGCAGTCGTCTACTCGAGTCGCGAGTGGTACGTCAACATCGGCGCAACGTCGGTGTGGAATGAACGCGTCACGAGCACCACGTGGATCTACTGCGCCACGATGCTTGTCGGTCTCGTGTTCGCCTGGATGAATGTGTCTGCGGTCCGAAGATCGGTCGCGGCGCTGATCGTTCCAAAACGAATCGCGAATGTGGAGTTCGGCGAGGAGGTCCCGTCGACCAGGCTTCGTGCGCTCACTGCAGCGGTGAGTTTGGGCATCGCGGTTGTGAGTCTTGCCGCCGCCCCGTCCTGGACCACGCTCGCACTCTGGCGATCGAATGTGGTATTCGCTGAAACCGACCCGTATTTCACTCTGGATCTGAGCCATTTTGTCAGCTGGCTGCCGCTCGAAATCGGCGCTTACCAGTGGTGCCTGACGCTTTTTTCGATCACTGCGATCCTCGTCGTCGCGCTTTACTCGCTCACACCAAGTCTGAGCTGGGATCAGCACGGCTTGCACGTCACTCCGCACGTGCGGCGCCACATGAGTGTGCTCGGAGCATTGCTGCTGCTGTTCGCAGCCTGGGGTTTCAGACTGGATGCCTTTCGGGAGCTCGTGCACGGGAGTGGGATCGATGGCGTTCTTACGCGGACCGATCACGTCTGGCTGATCCCGACGTACCTCGCGCTCTCCCTCGTAAGCATTGGTGCAGCCGTTGTTCTGGTCGTTGCCGGATGGATGGGCCAGACTACAACGGCGCTCGCAAGCGTGAGCGTTGTCATCGTTGGCGCCGTCGGCTCGCAGATAGTTGGCCCCTGGATCTCCGGGCGAATCGCGAACGATCCAGCCAATTCCGCCGCGGAACAACCGTACATGGAGACCCGAACCGGATTCAACGCGCGCGCATTTCCGCCCGAGACGGTGCCTCCGTCGATCCGGTTCCTTGCGGATTCCGTGCTGCTCGCGAATGCCGGTCAGGTCCAGATTCGCGGCGCGCCGCCTGATATCGTCTTTCCCAACGCCGCCGGCTCCGCGCTCGTGACCGATTCCGGCGGTCTGGTGGAAGCTCCGCGCCTCGGTGAAGGCCTCGCGCGCCTGATGCACGCGTGGTCTGAACAGAATCCGCACCTGCTGTCCGGTGATCTGAAACCATCGGACGCGTTCGTCCGCATGCGCGATGTCCGGAGTCGCGTAGCCGCTATCGCGCCTATCTTTGCGACGTCCGGTACCATCGGCGCCATCCCAACGTCGCGCGGAATACTGTGGCTCGTGGACCTCTATGTTGCCAGCGAGACGTACCCGCTTAGCGCCCCGCATCAACTCTACAATTCACGCATCACGTACAGACATCACGCCGCTACCGCGTACGTAAGCGGCGGTACCGCGGCGACGGTCATTGTACCTGATTCAGTTCTCGATCCGGTCGCGCGCGCGTGGTTCACAAGTCATCCTGGTCGCTACCTCGTGCCGCGCGTGCCAGCGGCGCTCATCACGCCCCCGCCACTCCAGCCGGTAAAACCGACAACGTCATCGGTGCAGGATCAACTCTTCCACGAGAGCGTCGGACGGATCTACGATCGCATGCGCGCTGCGCTGGATTCCGGCGATCTGCGCACATTCGGCGCCGCCTTCGATTCACTTGGCCTGATCATTCGGGGGAGACGTTGAGTCGGGAAAACAGAAAAGCCGCAGTCATTGCGCTCGGCGGCAATGCCCTTTCTCCCGCGGGCGAACGCTCCACAATTTTCGATCAGTTCCGGCACACACGGGAAAGCCTCAAGCCAATTGTGGCGCTGGCGCGCGATGGTTGGGACGTCTGCATCGTGCATGGAAACGGGCCGCAGGTTGGCGATGAACTAGTTCGAAACGAGGAAGCGCGGGCGAGCGTCGAACCGCTCCCGCTTGGCGTGCTCGTCGCCGCAACTGCTGGCTGGATTGGCTACATGATCCAGCAGTCTCTCGAGAACGCGCTGCGTGCGGCAGGAAGCGATCGGAGAGTCGTGACCGTGTTGACGCAGGTCGTCGTCGCAAGAGACGACTCCGCGTTGCTGCATCCATCGAAGTTCGTCGGGCACGAGTTGTCCGCTGAACGTGCGCGCGAACTTGCCGTCGCAGGCGTTGCGACCGCGAAAGATGGAAACGGTCGCGTGCGACGCGTCGTCGGCAGTCCGATGCCAGTCGAAGTCCATGAGCAGTCGGTCATCCAGGCATTGCTGGACGACGGTGTGATCGTGGTCGCGTGCGGTGGTGGCGGCATCCCGGTCTATCGTGACGGCGACGGCGCACTGGAAGGGCTCGACTGTGTCATCGACAAGGACCTGGCTGCCGCTGTCCTCGCCGGTGACATCGGGGCGGATCTGTTCATGATCCTGACCGACGTCGATGCCGTGTACGCCGATTGGGGCACGCCAACCCAGCGGGCCCTCGCGCGGCTGTCAGTTGCTGAAGTCGCCGACCTGGATCGCCGTGCGGCCTTTGGAGAGGGAAGCATGGCCCCCAAGGTGCGAGCAGCAGCAAAGTACGTGCGCCAGACCGGCGGTCGTGCCATTATTACAGAGCTTTCGCGCGGCAGCGACGCCGTTGCGGGACGCGCGGGGACGGAGATCGTTCCTGCCTAGATGCGCCTGGCCGACGGCCGGGCTATTACCGGAGCCAAATTGAATATCCACGAATATCAGGCGAAAGAGATCTTTCGCTCGCACGGGGTTCCCATCCCGCCGGGCGATGTAGCCACGACGGCCGCCGAGGCCGAGGCGATTGCGCGCCAGTTTGGCGGGACAGTCGTCGTCAAGGCGCAGGTGCATGCCGGAGGTCGCGGCAAGGCCGGCGGAGTGAAGCTCGCCAAGTCGCCGGAGGAGGCAGGAGCAGTCGCGTCAAAAATACTTGGGATGAAGATCAAGGGAATCACGGTCGAGAAGGTGCTCGTGACGCCCGCAGCCGACATCGCGACCGAAGCGTACGCTGGAATAATCCTCGATCGCGTGTCGAAGAAGCCCGTATTCATGGTCAGCCCGGCGGGGGGCATCGACATCGAGGAAGTCGCTGCGACGACGCCCGAGAAGATCATGCGGCTGCCGATCGATTCTCGGTACGGTCTGCGCGGATACCAGGCGATGGAGCTTGGATTCTTCCTCTATTCCGATGTCAAGCAGGTACGCGCTGCCGCGAAGATCATGCAGGACCTTTATCACGCGTTCATGGATAGCGGCGCATCACTCGCCGAGATCAACCCGCTCGTGACGACTCCATCTGGCGAGGTGCTCGCGCTGGATGCCAAGATGGTCATCGACGACAACGAGCTGGATCGGCGGCCGAGCATCGCCGCGCTACGTGACGAATCATCGGAAGACCCGAGCGAGGTTGCTGCGCGTCAGGCCAACCTCACCTTCATCAAGCTCGACGGTAACGTCGGCTGCGTCGTAAACGGCGCCGGCCTCGCTATGGCGACGATGGACCTCGTCAAATACTATGGTGGCGAGCCAGCCAACTTTCTCGACATCGGCGGCTCCAGCAACCCTGAGAAAGTCGTCAACGCGCTTCGCATCATTACCAGCGACGCGAATGTAAAGGCGATTCTGTTCAACATCTTCGGCGGAATCACACGCACCGACGACGTCGCCAACGGAATCGTGACAGCCACCAAAGCGAACCCGCTCAAGGTGCCTATCGTGATACGCCTCACCGGCACCAACGAAGAGATCGCAGTGCAGATTCTTACAGCAAACGGTTTCAGCGCAATGACGGATATGGACGAAGCGGTGAAGAAGGCAGTTGCGCTCGCGACCGGGAAGGCCGCATGAGCATCTTCATCGATGACAACACCCGCCTCGTGGTGCAGGGAATCACCGGGCGCGACGGATCGTTCCACAGCAAGCAGATGATGGAGTACGGAACACACGTCGTGTCTGGCGTCACTCCAGGCAAGGGCGGTCAGAAATTCGAGAACAGTGTTCCGATCTTCAATACGGTGTACGAAGCGGTGCGCGAGACAGGCGCGAATACTAGCGTCATCTACGTTCCTCCTGTTGGCGCCGCCGACGCGATGATGGAGGCCGCCGACGCAGGCATCGAGCTGGTCGTCTGCATCACCGAGGGCGTTCCCGTGCTCGACATGACATTCGTGTATCCATTCATGAAGGAAAAGGGCGTTCGCCTGCTCGGCCCCAACTGTCCGGGATTGATTTCGCCGGGCAAATCGAAGGTAGGCATCATACCGGGCCGAATCTGTACGCCGGGCCCGATCGGGCTCGTTAGCCGCTCCGGCACGCTCACGTACGAGCTGGTCTACCAGATGACGCGCGCAGGCTTGGGCCAGACGACCTGCGTCGGTATCGGCGGAGACCCGATCAACGGCACCAACTTCATCGACTGTCTCTCTGCATTCGAGAGAGATCCCGACACGACAGCCGTTGTCATGATCGGTGAGATCGGCGGGACCGATGAACAGGAAGCTGCAAAGTTCGTGAAGGAGAAGATGACGAAGCCCGTAGTCGGCTTCATTGCCGGCCAGACCGCACCACCGGGCCGCCGGATGGGCCATGCTGGCGCAATCATCTCCGGTTCATCCGGAACGGCAGCCGAAAAGATGCAGGCATTCGAGGAAAACGGACTTGGCGTCGCCAAGCGTCCGATCGATGTTGTTGGACTTCTAAAGGAGCGAATGAAGTAAATGGCTGGCGACTACACACTCACGATCATCAAGCCCGACGCATTCAACTCGGGAAAGGCGGGGAAGATCACCGCCCACCTCGAGCAGCAGGGCTTCAGGATTCGCGCAGCGCGAGTCATGCATCTGACCGACGCGGAGGCTGGGGAGTTCTACGCAGTCCATCGCGAGCGGCCGTTTTACTCGTCGCTCTGCAGCTTCATGACCTCGGGGCCATGCATGCCGATGGTCCTCGAGAAAACTGACGCTGTCGCCGCGCTTCGCGTCGCAATTGGCGCAACGGATCCGGCCGAAGCCGACGCAGGCACGGTTCGCAAGCTGTTCGCGGAGTCCAAGGAGCGGAATGCGATCCACGCATCCGACTCCGATGACAACGCTGCGCGCGAAGCACGGTTCTTCTTCTCGGAGAGCGAGATAATTCGAGCTCGTTGATGCTGCACCTGCTTCACGGATAGTCTTACCGATCTGGCACGTAAACCGTTTAAAAACGGAGCGTGCCAGACGTTCATTCACCACCGGAGATCCAACGATGGACCCTGGCTACCTGATCAACAACGCAATTTCCAGCCTCGCAATGGTGCTGAGCCTGGGGATCGCAGGTTGGACCATAATCGGGATAGCACGCGTCTGGCGCGCCAAGGCGATCGCAATCAGCCCCTCCCCGGAGCTGTTGCAGCCGGTCGAACAACGCCTCGACCGCCTCGAGCAGGCCACCGAGGCAATTGCCCTGCAAGTCGAACGGGTCGCAGAAGGCCAGCGGTTTGTGACCAGGTTGTTGGCTCAGGACGACAAGGCACAGGCCGTGTTGCCGCCAGCAGGGAATGAGCTGGATAAGCGTTGACGGACCACGGCTCAGTTGAATGCCGGCATGTAAATCCCGAGGTTCCGCCTACTGCTTCCGTGAATGCGGCGCCACGGCAAGGCCCTACATCACACCTTTCTTCATCGTACGGAGATCCTCTTGGATGCACCGCGAAGCTTCGGTCGGCCGGCACTCCTCGTAGTGCTTGCGATACTCTGCGCCAGTTGCGGAAAACCTGAAGCACCGGCAGCAGCTGGCAACCGAGTATCCGCCTCGCCGCCGCCCGCCGCCGTCGGCCCGCGAAACTACATCATCACCGCGACCGACTACGCATACACCGGCCTGCCCGTCCATGCACCATCGGGCTGGGTGACGCTTCGGTTGGCAAATCGCGGCACCGAGCAGCACATGCTGGGAGTACTCGCAGTCCCGGCGGGGTACACGGCGGGCTCGCTAGTCGATTCAATTGTTCACTTGCATGTTCCGCAGAACGCGAAGAGCTGGGCTGGCGTCGACGTTGTGAGCCCGGGTGACACGGCTACAATCTCGGCGGTTTTCGCACCGGGCCAGTATGCAGTCGGTTGCTTCGTGAAGTCCCCGGATGGCGCGTTTCACGTAGTTAAGGGTATGGTCGGCTCCTTCGACGTCGTCGCGACGCAGGATACCGGATCTGCCCCGGCAACGGACGCAGTCGTGACGATGACAGGCAGCGATATCAAGTTGGCCGGTGCGACGCTACGGAGCGGAGTGCGACGCCTTCGCGTGGTTAGCGACGGTTCGCATTATCGGGATTTTCAACTGTTAAAGCTTCTGCCCGGACGCTCGTCGCAGGATGCTCTCACATGGTACGCCAACCGCGCGACGATGGCTCCGGCAGCAACTGCCATCGGCGGCGTGAGTGGGATGGATTCCGGCCAGAACGCTGTCATGACGGCCAACTTCACCCCTGGTTCCTACGTGATGTTGTTCGACATCCAGGATGCACACGGCCGCCCTGGCTTCGCGCATCGCTCCCTCACCATTCCAGCACGGTAGGGCGTGCCGCCTGATGCGCTAGCTCAATCCCGGTCACAAGCCCGGTCACAAGCCGCGCCGTTGCTCTCCGCCCCACATCTGGCTATCTTACGTGGCTATGCTGTCCTTTGACATCCGTACGTTGGAGTCGACGGCCGCCCAGGTCGTAGGAGACCTTCCGGCTGACGATCCCATATGGAGTGCGGTCGATCCGCGCCCTCTCGAGGCGGTTCACGTCGAAGGACGCTTTTCCAGTGCCGGCAACGGGCGCTTCTACTTCAGCGGCCGATTCTCGGGTTCTGTAAAGCTGGAATGCCGCAAATGCTTGACCGACGTGACCCGGAACGTGAATGAGGATGCACATTTCCTGTTCGCTCCTGCCGGCGATCCGACAACTGAAGGTGATCCGGACGTGTTCACATACGATCCCGGTGCTCACCAGATCGATGTAAAGCCTGCTGTACGCGAAGGATGGCTCCTCTCAGTGCCTGCCTTCGTGGAGTGCAGGGAGGACTGCAAGGGACTCTGTCTCACTTGCGGAGCCGACCTGAACAATGGAGCTTGCAACTGCGAGCCTGTTGCTGCCGATGCCCGCTGGGATTCGCTGCGTCATGCGCGCAACGATTTCCACGCCTGAAAACCTGACCTAGAAGCCGTCCCATGGCCGTCCCAAAACGACGTATTTCCAAGCAACGCAAGCGCCTCCGCAACACTGCGAAGGGCGCGCCCGTTACTGCTCTCCAGAAGTGTCCGCAGTGCCAGGCCATCAAACGCCCGCACCACGTGTGCGAGGAATGTGGCTATTACGGCGGCAAACAAAGAGTAGCCGCTAAGGGCGCCTAGTTGGCCCGCATCGCGTTAGACGCGATGGGGGGCGACTTCGCCCCCAACGCTCCAGTTGCGGGAGCCCTCATGGCTCTGGCCGAGCTGGATCAGTCGCATAGCATCCAGCTCGTCGGGCGCCATGACCTGATCCAGACCACGCTCGACTCGATGCTGGCTGGCGAGCACGCTTCGCTCGCCCAGCACCGCAGCAGGCTCTCAATCGTCGATGCCCCCGAGGCGATCGACATGTCCGAAAAGCCGCTGGCTGCACTGCGGGCTAAACCCCGTAACTCCATGACGATAGGGCTCTCACTTCAAGTAAAAGGTGAGGCAGATGCCTTCGTCTCCGCTGGCAGCACCGGAGCCCAGATGGCTGCATCGACGCTGCTCCTTAAGCTGATGCCAGGTCTGCACAGACCCGCGATCGCGACCCTGTTCCCAACGGCAAAGCGCCCGGTCGTGGTCCTCGATTCCGGCGCAAACGTCGACTGCTCCGCGCGCGAGCTTCTCCAGTTTGCGTGGCTGGGAGGGGTCTACGCCGAATGCATCCTCGGCCGCGACAATCCCGCAATCGGCCTCCTGAGCATCGGCGAGGAACCGGAGAAGGGCAACGCGGCAGTGAAGGAAGCGAACGGGCTTTTCACCGCCGCTGGATTCAACTTCGTCGGCAACGTGGAGGGTCGCGACCTTCCGGCTGGCGAGACCGACGCTGGCGCACTCGACGTCGTCGTGTGCGATGGGTTCGTCGGCAACGTCGTCCTCAAGTTCTACGAGGCCGTAACACCCATGATCGTCGGCCTCATCAAGAAGTCCGCCGGCATCGAACCGGCAACTCTGGCTCGCGCGCTCAGCCAGCTCGATTACTCAGAACATGGCGGCGCACCGCTACTCGGCGTGCGCGGCGTAAGCATTATTTCTCACGGCAAATCATCACCACGCGCCATCATGAACGCGATCAAGGTCGGCGTGCGTGCAGTGGAGAGCAAGATGAACGATCTCATGAGTGAACGCCTCGCGGCTTCGGAGCAGACACACCAGGCAGCTGCAGCATCATGATCCCAACAGTCGCGCGCATCACTGGAACGGGTCGCGGCCTGCCATCCCGGATTTTCACAAACGACGACTTCGCTTCGATCGGCATCGAGACGTCCGATGAATGGATCATGGAGCGCACCGGGATTCACGAGCGGCGCATCGGCTCCGAGACGGAGACGACGTGCTGGATGGCTGCCGCTGCCGCTCGCGGCGCGATGGCCAAAGCCGGCGTAACAGCCGGCGAGATCGACACGATCATCCTGAGCACAGCTACACCCGACCGGCTGCTTCCCGCAACGGCGGTCGATCTGCAGGCCGAGCTCGGTGCCACACGCGCCGCGGCCTTCGACGTGTCCGCCGCATGTTCCGGCTGGCTCTATGCCATAACGATCGCCGAGGGTATGATCGCATCCGGCGCGATCGACACGGCACTGGTTGTCGGTGCAGAGAAGATGAGCGCGATCATCGACTGGACCGATCGGTCCACATGCGTGCTCTTCGGCGACGGCGCAGGTGCTGTCATTGTGCAGCGAAACAAGGCGGGTGAGAAGGCCGGGATTCTGTCGACTTTCATGCGGAGCGACGGTTGTCTCGCAAACCTCCTGTACCGGCCCGATGGCGGTGCTGCTCATCCGATGACGAAGGAGATCGTCGAGAATCGCACGCATCTGGTGAAGATGGCCGGCCGCGAAGTCTTCAAGCACGCAGTGCGCGAGATGAGCGAGGCCGCGGATCGCGCGCTCGACTCCGCCAAGCTGCGCGGCGCCGACATCGATCTGCTGATTCCGCACCAGGCCAACACGCGCATAATCGAGGCAACGGCAAAGCACGCCAGCATTCCGATGAGCAAGGTGTACGTAAATGTCGATCGATTCGGCAATACGTCGTCAGCGTCGATCCCCATCGCGCTCGATGAGGTGATAGAAAAAAAGATCGTCGGTCCTGGTTCGACGGTGATGATGGTCGCGTTCGGCGCCGGCTTCACATGGGCGTCCGCAATCATCCGCCTCTAGCACCACACCGCGCACACGAAGAGTCGTGAACGTCATTCTGCTTTTCCCCGGTCAGGGATCTCAGAAGCCGGGAATGGGGAAGGATCTCGCCGCTGCATTCCCGGTCGCGAGGGAGACGTTCCAGAAAATCGATGACAAACTTGGATTTCCACTCAGCACGCTCTGCTTCGAAGGACCGGCAGACGAGCTGACGCTCACCAGTAACGCGCAACCGGCCCTCTATGCACACGGCGCTGCCGCGTGGGCTGTCGCACGCGACATACTCGCCAACCGTATCGTCGCCGCAGCGGGTCACTCGCTCGGCGAGGTCACGGCGCATCACGCCGCCGGCTCGCTGTCTCTGGAGGCCGGTGCCGGTCTCGTGCGGCGGCGGGGTGAAGCGATGCTGGAGATCGGGTCGGAGCGACCCGGGACCATGGCCGCCATTCTCGGAAAGCTCTCCGTATCCATCGACACGATCTGTGAGGAGGCCTCGCGGGAAGCCGGCCTCGTCGTTCCCGCCAATTACAACACCGACGAGCAGGTGGTGGTATCGGGCGAGATCGCCGGCGTCGAACGCGCGATGGAGCTGGCGCGGGCCGCGGGCGCCAAGCGGGCGCTGCGCCTTTCGGTGAGCGGTGCATTTCATTCGCCGTTGATGGAGCCTGTCGAGATCGCGTTCAGCGGAGCCATTCGCGATACGGCGTTTGCCGATCCGGACTTTCCGGTCTACTCGAATGTCACAGCGCAACCGTGCACGTCGGCAGCTGAAGCGCGCACGGTGTTGCTGCGTCAGCTCACCGCGCCGGTGCGCTGGTCGGACGAGGTGCGAGCGATGGCCGCTGCGTATCCCGGCGCGCTTTACGTGGAGTTGGGTCCTGGTAACGTGCTCTCGGGTCTCGTATCCCGAATCGTCGCAGGTGCACGGACGATCGCTGTCGGCGCGCCCGCCGATGTTGACAGGCTAGCCGAGGCGCTTGGATGACACTTCAGATCGATCTTGCCGGGCGTAATGCGCTCGTGACTGGCAGCACGCGAGGCATCGGCCGAGCGATCGCCGATACACTCGCCGATTGTGGCGCCCGAGTGGCCGTCGTTGGCCGCGATCTGGAGCGTAGCCAGGCCGTCGCGGCTGAGATCGGACGAAATGCACAGGGATTCGCCGCGGATGTGAGCGACGTTGCCTCGGTCGTGAAGTTGGTAGCCGATGTCGAGGCAGCATTCGGCGGAGTGGACATTCTGGTGAACAACGCCGGCCTCACGCGCGACAATCTCATGATGCGGATCAAGGACGATGATTGGGACGCCGTGCTGGACACCAATCTGCGCGGCGCTTTCGTGGCAACTCGCGCCGCGACGCGCGGCATGATGAAGCGGCGCTGGGGTCGCGTGATCAACATCACCAGCATCGTCGGAATCATCGGCAACAAGGGCCAGGCCAACTATTCAGCCAGCAAGGCGGGGCTGATCGGCCTGACCAAATCCGTCGCGAAGGAACTGGCGTCGCGCAACATCCTGACGAACGCCATCGCACCCGGCTTTATCGAGACCGAGATGACGGCGGCCATGACTCCCGAGGCACGGGCGGCCATGGCTGGCCAGATCCCGCTGGAGCGTTTGGGAGAACCAATGGATGTTGCCCGGGCGGTCGCCTTTCTGGCGTCCGATCTCGCCTCCTACATCACCGGGCAGGTTCTGGTGGTCGACGGCGGTATCACGTGACGGCGAACATGACACTGAGACACCGGCACTCGACCGACTCCGGCACAATCGGCGATTGATCCCGATTTGGCGGCCCAAAGGTCGCCACTACTAGCTACCTGGCATACCGGGCCAGGGTTAAATTGTAACGTTACCCCCCAACTGTACGAGGATCCGCATGGCCGACAATTCGGAGAAGGTAAAAGACATTATCGCCAACGAGCTTGGCGTTGAGCGTGAAAAGCTTACCGATGGAGCATCGTTCATCGACGATCTCGGTGCCGACAGCCTCGATATCGTTGAGCTTGTCATGGAGTTCGAGAAGGAATTCAACATCGAGATTCCCGATGAAGATGCGGAGAAGCTCCGTACCGTCGGCGACGCGCTCGCGTATCTGAACGGAAAGGTCACTGCGTAATGGCGCGTAGGGTCGTCGTCACCGGCATGGGTGCTGTCACACCCGTGGGGAACTCCGTGGCGGCGACTTGGGAAGCGCTCAAGGCTGGCACGTCGGGCGTCGCGCCCATAACAAAGTTCGACGCTTCGAAGTTTCCTGTTCGTTTCGCCGCGGAGGTCAAGGATTTCAATCCCGGCGAATACATGGACAGGAAGGAAATCAAGCGTTCCGATGTGTACACGCAATACGCCGTCGTCGCCGCCAAGATGGCGATGGCGGACGCGGGACTCAGCAATCCCGGCGAAGCAGGCATTGATCCCGATCGGATAGGCGTGATAATCGGTTCGGGCATTGGCGGGCTCAAGAGTTTTGAAGAGCAGCACGATGTCTATCGGGAGCTGGGCCCCAGCAAGATCAGCCCCTTCTTTATTCCGATGTTCATCGCCGATATCGCAGCTGGGATTGTGTCGATGCACTTCCATGCGAAGGGACCCAATTACGCGACGGTCTCCGCATGTGCGACATCGGCCCACGCCATTGGCGATGCGTTCCGCACCATCCAGTACGGCGACGCGGACATCATGATTACAGGTGGCGCCGAAGCAACCGTGACGCCGATGGCGATCGGCGGATTCGCGAACATGAAGGCTCTGTCAGAACGAAATGATTCACCGTCGACCGCATCTCGCCCCTTCGACGCGACGCGCGACGGCTTCGTGATGGGCGAGGGCGCTGGCATCGTCATTCTCGAGGAGCTCGAGCATGCTCGCGCGCGCGGCGCAACGATCTACGGCGAGATCGTTGGTTATGGCGCGACGGGCGACGCGTATCACCTCACGGCACCGGCACCCGACGGCGAGGGCGCGCAACGCGCCATGAAGCGCGCGATGCGCGACGGCAATCTCACGCCGGCGGATGTGCAGTACATCAATGCGCACGGCACATCGACTCCGGCCAACGATCTCAATGAGAGCCGCGCCATAAAGGCGGTCTTCGGCGAGTACTCGAAGAGCGTGAACGTCAGCTCCACAAAGTCTGCGACTGGCCACATGCTCGGCGCGGCCGGTGCCGTGGAATTCGTCGTGTGCACACTGGTCGTGCGCGAGGGAATGATCCCGCCAACGATCAATTACGAACATCCCGATCCCGAGCTCGACCTGAACTTCACGCCAAACGTCGCCGTCAAGCGCGACGTGACCGCCGCCATAAGCAACAGCTTTGGTTTCGGTGGCCACAATGCGTGTCTTGCCGTTCGGCGCTACGAGGAGTAGCGAGCCGCACCGCGTGACGACGGCGTGAAGACCCGAGTCGGCATCGGTTACGATTCGCACCGCTTCACGGCGGGTGGCCCCCTTCTGCTGGGTGGCGTCCGTATCCCCGCCGACGTTTCACTGGTCGGTCATTCGGACGCCGATGCGGTCGCACACGCCATAACAGACGCCGTCCTCGGGGCCGCTGCGGCTGGTGACATCGGCGCGTTGTTCCCCGATAACGACCAGGCCAACCGTAACAGAGACTCCATCGACATGTTGCGTGCGGCCGTGTCCGCTATTCACGCGCTCGGGTTCACCGTCGCCAACATCGACGTGACCGTCATCGCTGAGCGCCCGAGGATTGGCCCGTACGTTCCGGCGATGTGCGAGCGGCTTGCTGACGCACTCGGCATCACTCCTTCGTTAGTCAGCGTGAAGGGGAAGACGAACGAGGGGATGGGATGGATCGGCCGCGGCGAAGGCATCGCATGCATGGCCGTTGCAACGATCACCAATGACGATTGAGTCGGCGCGCGAGACGCTCGCGCGCGCATTCTGGCTCGGTCCATTCGGCGACTTCCTGACGCTCGAGGATGGCGCGTCGCCGCGCACCGTCGAGGCATACGGGCGCGACCTCACGCGATTCGCCGATTACTCGCTCACCAAAGGCGCGCACGCACCCGAGGAAGTCGGCTCGACGACGCTGCGTTCGTACATCTACCATCTCAAGGATCTCGGGCTCGCGCCATCGTCGATTCGTCGAAACATCTCCGCTCTCCGCACCTACTACAAGTTTCTGCTCAACGAAGGCCACGTCGTTCGCGACCCGAGCGAGCGGCTGGAATCGCCCAGGAAATGGCGCGAGCTGCCTGACGTTCTGAGCGCCGAGGAAGTTGGCAAGCTCATCGATACGCCGACGCTGGATGAGCCGCTTGCGTTCCGCGATCGCGCAATGCTGGAACTCGCATATGGTGCCGGACTGCGCGTTGGAGAATGGATCACGCTGGGAGTCCGCGACCTCATGCTCGACGAATCGCTGGTCCGAGTTTTCGGCAAGGGAGCCAAGGAGCGCCTCGTGCCCATCGGCCGGAAAGCGGTTGGAGCCGTCGCCCTGTACCTTCGCGAGCTGCGCCCAAGGCTCGAAAAGGGCGCGGGCGAGGGAATTCTCTTTCTCAATTCGCGGGGCGAGCCGATGACGCGTATGGGCGCATGGAAGATTCTGCGCAAACACGTCGAAGCGAGCGGAATCACGAAACACGTAACGCCCCACACGTTGCGGCATTCATTTGCGACGCACCTCCTCGAAGGCGGAGCAGACCTGCGGGCGGTACAGGAAATGCTTGGTCACGCAGACATATCCACGACGCAGATCTACACGCATGTCGATCGAGAGTACCTGCGATCGGTTCACAAGCAGTTTCATCCGCGGGAGCGGCTCTCGGACATCGCGAAACCATGATACTCGTCATAGACAACTACGACTCCTTCACATACAACCTCGTCCAGTATCTCGGCGAGCTTGGTGCCGAGGTAGTAGTGCGCCGGAATGACGAGATTCCATCGTCGGCGATTGCGGGCATGCATCCGCGTGCGATAGTTCTCTCACCCGGTCCCAGGACGCCGGCCGAAGCGGGAATAACGCTGGAGGTCATTCGCACTTACGGATCGTCCATCCCGATTCTTGGCGTTTGCCTCGGCCAGCAAGCCATTGGCGCCGCCTACGGGGGTCGGGTGGTACGCGCGAACCGCCTTATGCACGGCAAGACTTCCGACATCCGGCACGGCGGCACCGGACTGTTCGCCGGCCTGCCCGATCCACTGCGCGTGATGCGATATCATTCGCTCACGGTCGAACGTGAAACACTTCCAGCGGACCTCGAGATCACTGCGTGGAGCGAGGAGGATGCTACCGAAGTCCATGCAATGAAGCATCGCATCCATCCGGTTTACGGCGTGCAGTTTCATCCCGAATCCGTGCTGACCGACGGTGGCAAGCAGCTGCTCGGCAATTTCCTGAACCTCACGCAATGACTCGAACATGGTTGGTTCGCTTAATCGCATGTGTTGCTGCTTCGATCCTTGCTGCGCCGGTTGTTCGTGCCCAGGTGTCAGTCGAGTTTCCGCTGAGTGTCGACAATCTTCCGTCGTACGATCGCGTGAACGGCCTGTCCGTTCCTTTCGGACCGACGATAACCTTCGGAGATGACGAGCGGCTCGTCGTAAGGCCGAGCGTGACCTACCGGTCACATCTCGGCAAGATCGATCCGTCGCTGTCGATTGTCGGCCAGTTGATGAGCGATTCCACGATCGGAATCAGCCTCACAGGCGCACGAGGCACGTTCACCAACGAGGGATGGATACGTCCCGATCTCGTCAACTCCGCTGTTTCGTTCGGGCTTGGTCACGACGCCCGCAATTACTTCCGCGCTGATCGCGGCGAGATGCGGGTCACATCTGCACTGCATCTCCCCATCGACGTAGCGACCGTTTTTGCTGGTGCCAGAACGGAGCGTGACTGGTCCACGGGCTGGCGCAACGGTAGCACCGTGGGACCATTCAGCATGTTCGGGCGGCGCGACACCGTGGACGGAATCCAGCGACCCAATCCGTTGATCGACGCTGGTCATATCACTTCCGCGATTGCCGGTGGACACGCAGAATATGTCGGGATATCCGCGTCCGACATGCTGGATGTACTTGTCGAGGCCGCTGGTAAGAGCCCGGCCGGCGGGAGCTTTCAGCAGGTCACGATCAGCGAAGCCGCGGCGATACCTACGTTCGCGGATCAACGCCTCGAGATAGGCGCCCATCTCGTTGCGACGGCGACAAACTCCTTCACACCGCGCCAGCGATATGCGTACGTGGGCGGCTCCGGGTCGCTCGCAACTTCAAACCTGCTCGCACTGGGCGGCGACCATCTGTACTTCGTCGACCTGTTGTACGTGATTCCGATCCCTCAGATCGAAATCCCGTTCGTCGGGAATCCCTACATTGCGCCGCACTTTGCGAGCGGCGCCGCCGCGGTAGGAGGGTTTGGCAGGCCCGTGCAGAATCTTGGCGGCCGAATCGGCGTGTCGGTATTCACAATGGACTACCTGATCAACCCGCGGACCCACCAGCACGACTTCGGCGTCGGCATCTCCCTCAGGCCCTGACGGGCCTTGCCGTTGCTTACTTCGCGGGACGCGTAGCGAAGGCAGCCGAGCCAAGTACATCCGCCGCGAGAATCGCCACCACAAGGAGAGTTGTGCGCGATGCGCTTGATTCTCTGGTCTCGACACGGCTTACCGTGGCGATTGGCACTGACACCCGACTGGGGGCCCGTCCACCCGTCGTTCCGACGAGACTGTCGTTACCGATTCTTACGTCGTGGAGCGTGACGACGCTACTGTCGGTTTCGGTCACGCGAACTGGTCCGTTAAGCAATAACGGGGCGCTGCCAGGGACAATCGGTCGCGGCGCCCAGGTTGTGCATCCGCTGACGAGCGTCAGACCCAACGTCCAGGTTCTCAACCGAGCGACCATCATCGCCTCCGTGAGAAATGTTTCGTGCAGCCATCTTCTCGTGCTTCAGCTCGCCAGGTCCTCGTCGGATCAGCACCGACCAGAGCCAGCGGGGCAAAAGCAACAGCCACCATATTAGCAGGCCCACGATGAGTCGGCGAGGGCTATTGGGTCGAGCCATGATCCGGCCGCCGGGGTCGGAGCCAGGAGCGATTCCGTTTGCGCCGGCACCGGCCCAATGGTAACTTTGGTGGCGTGAAAGTTGCGTCCCAGCCCCCATTTTTCGTGCCGCGATGAAGACCGCGGTCGTGATCCCGGCCCGCCTCGGGGCCACCAGGCTCCCTCGGAAGCCACTTCGCGACCTCGCCGGGGAGCCGCTCGTAATTCGCGTCTGGCGTCGCGTACTGAGAATGGAAATCGTGGACCGGGTTGTCGTTGCCACCGACCACGAGGAGGTCGCGAGCATCGCGCGCGCCGCTGGTGCCGATGTGATCCTGACCAGCCCCGATTGCAGCTCCGGCACCGCCCGGGTCGCCGAGGTGGCGGCATCGCCTGGATTCAGGGATTTCGAGGCGTTCGTGAACGTGCAGGGCGACGAGCCATTCATCTCGGCGGGGTTCATCCGGGCCGCTGCAGATGTTGTACGGAGCGGTCGCTTCACGCTGGGCACCGCGGCCGCAACAGCGACGGATGAGATATTCGATCGTCCATCGATCGTCAAGGTGGTCACCGCGGTCGACGGGCGCGCCCTCTACTTCTCGCGCGCCCCGATCCCGTTTCTCAGAGAATCGGCCGACGCCGAGCTGCGCCGCCCGCTTACCTTGCAACACATCGGCGTCTACTCGTATACCCGGGAGGCGCTCGCGCAGTGGATGACGCTTCCACCGCATCCACTTGAAGACATTGAACGGCTGGAGCAGTTGCGGCCGCTTGCACATGGCATGGATATAGGCGTTGCCGTCGTGAACGAACGCGCCGAAGCTGGAATAGACACTGAAGAGGACTTACAGGCTGCGAATGAGCGATGGCGTTCATTCGAGGCGGGAGAAGAATAATGGCAATGAGAATGGAGTCCTCACAGCAGACGCGCTACATCTTTGTTACTGGCGGAGTCGTTTCGTCGCTGGGCAAGGGTATAGCCGCTGCATCGATCGGAAGACTGCTCGTAGAGCGCGGAATGCGCGTCACGATCATGAAGTTCGATCC
Source organism: Gemmatimonadaceae bacterium (assembly GCA_036554185.1). Taxonomy (GTDB): domain Bacteria; phylum Gemmatimonadota; class Gemmatimonadetes; order Gemmatimonadales; family Gemmatimonadaceae; genus Fen-1247. Next base: position 23,925 of record DATBNQ010000107.1, read on the forward strand.
GTACTTGAACGTCGATCCGGGGACGATGTCCCCCTTCCAGCACGGCGAGGTTTTCGTAACCGATGACGGTGCTGAAACGGATCTGGATCTCGGTCACTATGAACGATTCATCGACCGATCGCTGACGCAGGCGAACAACGTCACCACGGGACGGATCTACCTCAACGTCATAACCAAGGAACGCCGCGGCGAATACCTGGGCTCCACGGTTCAGGTGATTCCGCACATCACCGATGAGATCAAGGCCGCAATGAAGCGGCTCGCTCCTGACAATGACGTCGTGATAGTCGAGATCGGCGGGACCGTGGGCGACATCGAGTCGCAGCCCTTTCTCGAGGCCGTCCGGCAATTCCGCCAGGAAATCGGCCGCGAGAATGGAATCTTCATTCATCTCACGCTGGTTCCGTTCATTGCGGCGGCTGGCGAGGTGAAGACCAAGCCCACGCAACACTCGGTGCGCGAGCTGATGCAGCTTGGAATTCAACCTGACATCCTGATCTGTCGCACCGAGCGGGCGCTCTCGGACGATGTAAAGCGAAAGATCGCGCTGTTCTGCAACGTCGAATTCGGCGCAGTTGTGGAGAGTCGCGACGTTCCGACTATTTATGAGATCCCGCTCGTGTTCCACGAGCAGGGCGCGGACGAGCGTGTAATGCATCGGCTCGGACTGCTCGGGAAACGATCCCCGGATCTCACTGCGTGGCGCAAGCTCGTCCAGCGAATCATCGCACCATCGCGCAGGGTCAAGATTGCCGTTGTCGGCAAGTACACGGAGTTCATAGACAGCTACAAGAGCGTTCAGGAAGCGCTCATCCACGGTGGCATCGCCAACAATGTCGGCGTCGACATCTCGTGGATTTCGAGCGACACGTTCTCCTCGCGCGAACGGACGCGCGAGGTTCTTGCGCAGTACGACGGACTGCTGGTTCCCGGCGGCTTCGGAGTGCGGGGTGTCGAGGGGATGGTTGAAGCGATCCGGTACGCTCGAGAGGCCGGCGTTCCGTTTTTCGGCATCTGCCTCGGAATGCAGGTCGCAATTGTGGAATTCGCTCGAAACGTCATGGGACTCGACGACAGCAATTCCAGCGAATTCGCTCCGGAGTGCGGGAACGCAGTGATCTCGCTCATGGAGTCGCAGCAGCATGTGACCGACATGGGAGGGACGATGCGTCTGGGGCAATACCCGTGCAGGCTGGGCGACGGAACTCGGGCAGCGGCGATGTACGGAACTCAGCAGGTGAGCGAGCGACACCGTCACCGCTACGAAGTCTCCAACGCGTTCCGTGACGGATTCATCGAGCACGGTCTGACGTTGTCTGGCCTGTCGCCCGATGGCTCCCTGGTCGAGATCGTCGAGCTGCAGACGCATCCGTGGTATCTCGGATGCCAGTTTCATCCGGAGCTCAAGTCGCGCCCGACGCGGCCGCACCCTCTGTTCGCCGGATTCATCGCAGCCGCGGCCGAGCACGCCGATGCAGGTCGGTCAGAAGGCGCGGAGTCCCGCATGGGAATCGAAACCAGATCGTGAGCTCACTATTTCCGCGCGACAGGTTCTTCCTGATCGCGGGCCCGTGCGTACTTCAGGACGATGCACTCAACCTGGAGGTCGCCGAAGCGTTGCTCAGAATCGAGGAGCGCGTTCCAGGCGGCGTGATCTACAAGGCGAGCTTCGACAAGGCCAACCGCTCCAACGTCGGGGCCGCGCGTGGTCCGGGGTTGGACGAGGGAATCGCCGCACTTGGGCGGGTCCGCGCATCCACCGGCTTGCCGGTGCTTACGGATGTCCATCTGCCCGAGCAGTGCGCCGCTGTAGCGCGTCAGGTCGACGTGCTGCAGATACCGGCATTTCTCTGCCGCCAGACAGATCTATTGCATGCCGCTGGCGCGACGGGCCGCCCCGTCAACGTGAAGAAGGGCCAGTGGATGCACCCGGAAGGAATGCGCGGCGCACTGGACAAGGTTCGCGAAGCGGGGGGCGACGAGGTGGCGGTCACAGAGCGCGGAACGTTCTTCGGATACGGTGATCTCGTGGTCGACATGCGCGCCTTTCCGCGGCTCAAAGCGGCGTGCAACGCGCCGGTCGTGTTCGACGCAACACACAGCGTGCAGCGCCCTGGACAGGGTGCCGGAGGCTCGAGCGGTGGCGCACGCGAATTCATCCCCACGCTCGCCCTCGCGGCTGTCGCCGCCGGCGCTGATGGTGTGTTCATCGAAACGCATCCGTCACCCGACACGGCACCGAGCGACGGCCCGAACATGTTGCCGCTGACTGATCTACCGGACCTGGTGGATCGCATGGTGGATCTATGGGCGCGAGTACGTCGTTGAAAACCGACGTTCTCGCGCGCGGACGTCGCGTCCTCGAGCAGGAACGAGATGCGATTCGCGAGGCAGGATTGCGACTCGGAGGCGAGTTCGCAACCGCGGTGGAGATGATCGCCACTTCGCAGGGCCGCGTAATCGTTTGCGGCGTCGGCAAATCCGGACTGATCGGACGCAAGATCGCCGCAACGCTGACATCCACTGGAACGCCGGCTGTATTTCTGCACGCGGCTGACAGTGTCCATGGAGATCTCGGAATTGTGGGATCCTCCGATATCGCGATTCTTATTTCCAAGAGTGGCGAATCCGAAGAATTGCTTCCGCTTCTCGAGCATCTCAAGCGGCTGGGCGTTGGCACGATCGCGATTGCGGGCGATCGCGAGTCGACGCTAGCTACACATTCGGATGTCACGCTCGACGCATCGGTGAGCGAGGAAGCGTGTCCTCACGGACTGGCGCCGACGACGAGCACCACTGTTGCGCTCGCGCTCGGCGATGCGCTGGCCGTCGCGCTGCTCGAGGAGAAGGGGTTCGGCGCGGATGATTTCGCGCGCATTCACCCTGGCGGCGCGCTGGGCCGAAAGCTCCTTACACGCGTTCGCGACGTGATGGTAACGGCACCGCTTCCAACGCTGCCACCGAACGCGACCGTAAGGGAGGCGATCGTCGAGCTTGCCGAGCGCCGCGGCATTGTCATGATCGTGGAAGGAATGTCGAAAGTCATCGGACTGATGACAGCGGGTGACCTCACACGACTCATGGAACGTGACGTGGACGTTCTCGGGATTGGCGTGGCCGAAGTGATGACGACAAATCCCAAGATCGTCGGTCCGGACGAGCTGGGAAGTGCGGCGGTTCACCGCATGGAAGAGCACGGGATCATGGCGATGCCGGTGCTGGCGCACGACGGCACCTTGGTCGGAGTTGTACACCTCCACGACCTCATGCGCGCGGGGGTCGCTTGACGGCTCGCAGCCGAGCTGCGATCACGACGACCATCATGACAGCCGTCATGGTGATGAGCCTTGTTGCGGCTGGCTGCAACAATAGCATGAAAACGCCGCCGGTGTCGGGCTCGGCGCTGGCCGACTCTGCCGATCAGGTGATGTTCGGAGCGCGATTCAATCTTACCGATCAGGGCGTGCTTCACGCACAGCTGCTCGCGGACACGGCATACTTTTTTGACGATAATACCCGAGTCGAGCTGATGCACGTCAACTCGACGTTTTATACCAGTACGGGTGTGAAGAACGCGGTGCTTACTTCGCGACGCGGGACGTATCACACTGGAACTGGGATGATGCTCGCCCGCGGTGCAGTCGTCGTCAACTCGACGGATGGCCGCACGCTGAAATCCGAGGAACTCAAATACGATCAGGGCCGAAATGAGATCTCAAGCGACAGCGCTTTCGTTCTCACGGAGCCCAATCGCCGGCTCGAGGGCATCGGGTTCCGTTCCGATCCCAATCTTCAGAACGTCCACGTACTGAAGACGCTCTCGGCAACACCAGGCGCCGTTACCATTCCCAATCAATGATCCGCGCTCGCCTGGTCGCTGTCGCGCTCGCCGTGAATGCAATCGGAGCCACAACTCTCCTGCACGAAGCAAGCGCCCAGCAGCGAGCCGCCGGACCACAGCCGGGCAGCAAGTGCAACATCGAGTTTCTGGGCAATCCGAGCGGAACCACGCGCTCGAACTTCGTCAAATTGCCGAGCGGCAAGTACAACGCGTACGTCGGAGGCGGTTTCGTCGGCGACTGTCAGGGCCAGAACGTCACGTTGAAATCCGATAGCGCGGAGTATTATGGCGATCTGAGCCTCATGTACCTCATCGCGAACGTTCACTACGTCGACTCGCGCGCCAAGGTTGACGCGGATCACATGACTTACTGGATGGACGAGGAACACATCCGTGCCGAGGGCAACGTGTATTCGGTGCTCGCCAGCGGGACGACAATGCGCGGGCCGGTCGCTGACTACTATCGCGCGGTGCGACCAATCCGCACCGAGGCCATACTCGTCTCGACCGGCAGACCCAAGCTGCGGGTGGTCGATCGCGATACACTTACTGGAAAGGCAAGCGATACAGTTGACGTCGTTGCGGACCATATAACGAGCGTGGCGGACAGCCTCGTGTACGCCGGCGGCGACGTACGCATTACGCGGCCGCAACTATTCGCGACCGGCGACTCGGCCTTCATGGACGAGGGGTCTGGACTCGCGCGACTCATGCGCAAGCCAACAGTCGAGGCTCGGAGAGCGCGACCGTTCACCCTGACGGGTGGTGTGATCGACGTATTCTCGAAGAACAGGCTGGTGAACAGGGTCGTCGCGACTCCCAACGGTCACGCGAGCAGCCAGGATCTGCAACTTTTCGCCGACTCGGTCGATCTGCGTGTTCGCAACAATGAATTGGAAAGGGCGATGGCCTGGGGCAAGACGCGGGCGCGGGCAATATCACCGGATCGCGATATTCTCGCGGACTCGATCGACGCGTTGTTGCCCAACCAGCGAATTCATCAAATACGTTCGGTTGGAAACGCCTATGCTACGAGCATCCCGGATAGCGCGACGATTGCCACGTCGGATCGCGACTGGATGCGCGGCGATACGTTGATAGCCACCTTCGACAGCACCGCGCGCACCGACTCCGCTCACACTCCACCGATCAAGACGATTACAGCCCGGAATCATGCCCGCGCGTATTACCACGTGAAGAATGCCACGGAAAAGGCTCGACCAGGCGTGAACTACGTCACCGGCAAGGACATCGACATAAGCTTTCTCAATGGCGGCGTCGATACCGTCAAGGTTCGCGACAGGGCGAGCGGTGTCTACGTCGAGGCTGTCGACACGACGGTGAAGGCAAAACCGAAGAGCGCTGGCAAGCCGGGAGCTATCAAGTCGGGCGCCAGCAAGCCGGGCGGTGGCAAGTCGGGAGCGATCAAGCCATGACAGCGCCCATATACTCCGACGTCATCGCATCGCTGCTGGCACACGCCGCGGGCGACGAACGCTCGTCAGTGCTTGCACTCGAGGCGCTCGTACGCTGCGCGGATGACACCGGATCGGCAACGCTGAACGACATCGCAATTGGCTATCGCGACGAGTACCTGCGGACGTTGCGCGAGGAAGGGAAGGACGCCCAGCGCGAGGCTGGCCGGCTGAGCCTGGACGAAGTACGTTCGTATCTCACCACGTGGGTGCTTCCGCGACTCGCGGCGGATCGTGTGGTCATATTGCCGCCTGGCGACGTTGGCGACTACACACCGGTTCGGCTATCCGACAGTTTGTGGAGTGACATCGCGCCACTTCGCGCACAGGTCGCCGACATGCTTCGCCAGACCGGCGAATTCCCACGTCCAGCCACCGGCGCCATCGCGCCGGAGGATCGGTCACCGGGCCGGAGCAGACTGGAGGCCGAGGGACTGGTGAAGGTGTATCGCCGCCGCAAAGTCGTGAACGAAGTTGCGGTGCAGCTGAATCAGGGAGAAATCGTCGGCTTGCTCGGCCCCAACGGTGCGGGAAAGACGACTGTATTCTACATGATCGTCGGACTCATCCAACCGCTCGAGGGTACGATCAAGCTCGACGGCGAAGACATTACGGAAATGCCGATGTACAAACGCGCGCGTCGCGGCATCGGGTACCTGTCGCAGGAGCCATCCATATTCCGCAAGCTGTCGGTCGAGGATAACATCATGGCTATCCTGGAGACGCTTCCGTTGTCGCAGACCGAGCGCAACGAGCGCCTGGAGCGGCTACTGGACGAATTGAGCATCAAGCGACTTCGCAAGAGCAAGGCTTACGCGCTGTCCGGTGGCGAGCGCCGCCGGCTCGAGATCACACGTGCGCTCGTCACCGATCCCAAGTTCATGATGCTCGACGAACCGTTTGCGGGCGTCGATCCGATTGCGGTGCACGATATCCAGAGCATTGTTTCGGGGCTCCGCCAGCGTAACATCGGAGTATTGATAAGCGATCACAACGTAGAGCAGACTCTCGATATCGTTGACCGTGCATACATAATGTTCGACGGTCAGGTGAAAGTGTCCGGCACGGTTCGTGACTTGGTTTTCGACGATACTGTAGCGAAGATTTACTTGGGCCCCACACTTACCGCTCGCCTTCGTGAGCGGTTCGCCGGCGGCATCGGAGCACACGTATGAGATCCGGTCTTAGTCAGTCAACTCAGATGCGGCAGGACCTGAAGATCAATCCGCGCCTCTATCAGGCGATGGATCTTCTGTACATGCCGCTGCTTGACCTCCAGCAACACCTCAAACAGGAACTACTGAACAACCCGTTTCTCGATCTCGTCGAGGATGACGACGAGGAAGGTGACGAAACGGAGGAAGAGCTCGAAGCGCTCGCGGAAGAACCCGAAAAGCCGGAGAAGGACGAGATCGACTGGGAGGAAATCCTGCTCGATGGCTTCGATACCGGCGGGCATCGCGAGGAACGTGAGGAACGCGAGCATTTTGAGCCCGTCACCGTGGAGTCCCGCGATCTCGGCGATCATTTGCGCGATCAGATTGCGTTGCTGGAGTTGACGCCGCGCCAGTCGCTGATCGGCGACGAATTCATCGGCAACGTCAACGACGATGGCTATCTCGCAGCGTCGGTGCACGAGATCGTCACGGGGCTGAACGACATGGCGCGCCAGGCCGCCGAGCAATCCGGCCGCGATATTCCGGACGACGTGCTGTACACGGAATCAGAGGGCGAGGAAATGCTCGGCATCATCCAGACCCTCGACCCGCCCGGTGTTGCGGCGCGAGATCTCAAGGAATGCCTGCTTCTGCAACTTCGCGAGGCTGGCCTCCAGCAGTCGGTGCCGTACAGGCTGGTTCGTGACTGCTTCGACGAACTGATCAACCACAGATGGAGCGAGATCTCCAAGCGCTTCGGGATAAGCGCGACCGATGTACAGGCAGCCGCGGATGAAATTGCCAAATTGGACCCGAAGCCCGGCCTCCGCTACAGCGCCCGCTCGGACAACTACATAATTCCCGATCTTGTCGTCGACAAGATCGACGGGCAGTATCATGTATTCCTCAACGACGCAAATCTCCCTCGACTCAAGCTCAGCAAGGCGTACCAGGACATCGCCAGAGACAAGAAGAAGTTCGACGGTGAAAACAAGGAGTTCATCTCGAGCAAGCTCAACTCCGCGAACTGGATGATTCAGGCCATCGAGCAGCGCCGCCAGACGATGCTCAAGGTCATGAACTACATTGTCGAGCGGCAGCGAGAGTTCTTTGAGAAGGGAGTGCAATACCTGAAGCCTCTCACCCTCCGTGAAGTTGCCGAGGTGATCAGCATGCATGAGTCGACGGTCAGTCGCGTGACGAACGAGAAGTACGTGCAGACACCGCGCGGCGTTCTCCCACTGAAGTTTTTCTTTTCGTCCGGTCTCGCTACCGCTGATGGAGAGGACGTCTCGGCGCGCGGTATCAAGGCGCAGCTTCAGAAGCTCGTCGAGGACGAAGATCCGAAGCATCCGCTCACCGACCAGGCCATCGTCAACATCCTTCGCGAGAGCGGTGTCCAGATCGCTCGTCGCACTGTCGCGAAGTATCGCGATCAGCTCGGCGTACTACCAGCACGGATGCGCAAGCGCGTATGACAATGGCGGCGGTGAAGCATCCGCTGGTAAGCGTCCTCGTACCGGCGAACGACGAAGCCGAGAACCTGCCGGAGTTCATGCGGCAGGCCGCCGACGTGTTTGCGTCCGAACCCGGCAAATACGAAGTCATCGTCATCGACGACGGTTCCACCGACTCGACGCCGAGCGTGCTTGCCCAACTCGAGCTGGAGTATCCCTTTCTTCATTCCGTACGTCACCGGACGCGTCGCGGCATTGCCGACGCGCTTCGCACCGGATACCTCCATTCGCGTGGCGACGTTCTCGTTTTCTACCCGGCCGACCTGCAGTTCAAGCCGGAAGACATCCCGAAGCTTGTCGATCCGATTATCGCCGGCGACTTCGATATGATGACGGGACGCAAGGAAGGGGAGTACGAGAAGGCCTTCGTGTCGGGCATCTACAACGGTCTGAGCCGGAAGCTCTTTGATGTTCCCGTTCGCGATCTGAACTCCGTCAAGGCATACCGTCGCGAGGTGATGGCTGCGCTGCCGATGCGCCCTGACTGGCATCGATACATGATCGTCGTGGCCGCTCACCGCGGGTACACCGTCGGGGAAACACCAATTCCGCTCTATCCGCGCATGTCGGGTCGATCGAAATTCGGGATTGGCCGAATTCCGGTTGGCGTCATTGACATGCTCGCCGTATGGTTCGAGCTTCGCTTTGCGCGCAAGCCGCTCCTGCTTTTTGGAATGCTCGGCGCATTCCTCTTTCTGGTTGGAGTGTTGACCGGTATCGTCGCCGTGCTCTATCGCATATTCGCCGGAGTTGGTTTCCGCCCTCTGCTGACGCTGATCGAAGTGTGTCTCCTGCTTGGGAGCGTATTTTTCGCGACCGGATTACTTGCTGAGTTGATGGCAGCCCAACGCGCCGAGATCGCCGAATTGCGACGCCGCGTGGAAGAGTTGCTCGTGCGCGAGACGGATTCGTAGCGCTGGGAAGGTGAAAGCACTCTTCGTAACACATTCATTCCCACGATTCGAAGGCGATTCCGCGGGATCGTTCATATTGGGCCTCGCCGTCGCGCTCGGCAAGCAGAACGTGGAAGTGCGCGTCGTAGCGCCATCTGCTCCCGGCCTCAGAGCTACGGGAGTGATCGAGGGAATTGCGATTCGACGCTTCCGCTACGCCCCCCGAAGCCGCGAGACCCTTGCGTACCGCGGCACGATGTCCGAGGATGTATCACGCTCGATCGCCGGAAAACTCGCCCTCGCATCCTTCATTGTAGCCGAAACGGCGTCGGTGCGTGCGGAAGTATCGAAATGGAAGCCGGACGTGATTCACGCACATTGGTGGTTTCCCAACGGCGTCGCCGCTGCAACGATCAGCCGGCTCTCCGGCGTTCCGCTTGTCACGACATCACACGGCACTGATTTGAGATTGCTGCAGCAACATTCCGGCGCCCGACCACTCGCGCGATACGTATTCGGAGGCTCGAAGCGAGTAACCTGCGTATCCCAGTGGCTGGCTGATCAGGCCGCGGCATTCTCTGCTTCGGCGCCGATCGTCGCCCCAATGCCAGTTGCAGCTTCGCGATTCCATTCTGGCTCGGACCGCGACGGAAATCGGATTGTTTTTGTAGGAAGACTCACTGCGCAGAAGGGAATCGAAGTTGCGATCCGCGCTCTCGCTCTCCTGCGACGCAGCGTCGTCCTCGATGTGATCGGCGACGGGCCGGATCGAGCGATGCTCACGGAGCTCGCGCGCCAGCTGGGGTTATCCGAGCGCGTGCTCTGGCGGGGTCAGGTGCGGCACGGCGAGGTTCCGGCACTCCTTGCACGCGCGTCCGCGCTCGTGGCTCCGTTCACCGACGAGGGGTTGGGACTCGTAGCGGTCGAATCGCAACTTTGCGAAACGCCGCCCGTAGCCTTCGCTTCTGGCGGTCTGGTCGACGTCATAGAGAATGAGGTGACTGGCTTGCTGGTTCCGCCTGGTGACACCGCTGCGCTCGCCGCCGCACTCGAGCGCGTCGTGACGAATCCGGCCTTGCGCGATCGCCTCGGAGCCGCCGGCCGCGCGGCCGCCCTCAATCGTTTCACCCCGCAGGCGGTGGGTGAACGATACGCACGGATATACACCGACGCGATTGCCGCCGGAACGGACGAACGTGCGCGCTAAGTCCATGCGTGTCGCGCAGTTCGTGTTCGCGGCAGTCGTCGTCGCGTTTGCGGGAATTGCAATTTCCAAGCGCTGGGACATGATTCGAGGGCGCATCGTCACACTCGACATCCAGTGGTTGAGACTCGCCGAAGCATCGCTGCTCGTCTTCGTCGCGTACGCGGTGCTGGTCGAGACATGGCGTCGTGTGCTGGCCGCGTGGGATACGCAATTACCGTGGTGGACGGCTGCGCGCATATGGTTTGCGGCAAGCCTGGGCAAATACATTCCAGGAAATCTCTGGTCGCTGGCGGCGCTCGGCGTCATGGCGCGAGAGACTGGCGCGTCGTCCGTCGCCGCGGCCGGCTCGTCGATCATCGTAAACGTCTTCAACCTCGTATCCGGGCTCGCCCTGGTACTCCTGTTTGCCTCGCGCCTGGTCCCCCACGCGGCTGTTTTTGCCGCTGTGGCGATCCTGTCGATCATCGGTGTGCTCGCGGCCCCGTTGTGGCTGCCGATTCTCGTCCGCCTCGCAATCCGCGTTACCAAGCGCGACATGCGAATCCCCGTGATCCCGGCGAGCACGGTCTGGTGGTCGATGCTGGGCACATCCTTCGCATGGTGTCTTTACGGTGAAGCGTTCCACCTGTTTGCCATGGCGATTCTCGGAGACAACGCCGTGCACGGGAGCGTCGTACTCTACATCGCAGCATATACGGCGGCGTATATTGTGGGGTTCATCACGCTCATCGCGCCCGCCGGCATAGGCGTGCGCGAGGCAGGTATCTGGGAAGGGCTGCCACTCCTCGGACTTACCACCTACGGCGATGCAGTCATCGTTGCGGTGATCAGCCGACTGTGGCTCACAGTGCTGGAAGTGATTCCGGGTCTCGTCGCTCTCGCGGCGGGGCATTTCCGACCTCCAACTCGATCCGAATGACCGCAGGACAGTCCGCCAAGCGCGTCGTCACAACCGATCCGGTGATCGGCTCGTACGAGCCACGGTTCGCCGCTCTGTGGGCCACGCTTACATATGCGGTCGCGACTCTCGCCCTCGGATGGCCAGCGCTGGCCGGGAAGTTTCTGGTCGGCCCGCACAGCGATCAATACATAGCCGGTTACGCCTTCCGCGAATTTGCCGCCGCGACACTCAAGACAACGGGATCGTTCCCGCTCTGGAATCCATATCAGTTCGGCGGGATGCCGTTCATAGCGGCGATGCACGGCGACATTTTTTACCCGACGTTTCTACTTCGGCTGGTCCTTCCGACCGATGTTGCGATGACGTGGGGCTTCATGATTCACGTGTTCCTCGCCGGTGCGTTTGCGTACCTCTTCCTGCGACGTGCTCGTTTTGGTTTCGCCGGTGCGCTCGTCGGCGGACTCGCCTACATGATGAGCGGCCACATCGCCACATACGTGAGCCCGGGACACGACGGCAAGCTCTTTGTCGCCGCCCTCTTGCCGCTCCTTCTCTGGGCTGTGCTCGCCTGGATTCGTGACGGTCGCCTCTGGGCGCTCGGCGCCATCGCAGCTGTCGTCGGACTCGACATCCTGTCGCCGCATCCTCAGCTGCTCGAGTACTCGTTGCTCACGGCTGGCGCCTATGCCATCGTGCTCGCGGTTGGTCTCGTGCGCGATGGAACAGGAGATAAAAAACTCGCGCTTACCAGACTTGGCGGCGCTCTGGCCGCCGTCGCCGTGGGACTCGCGATTGGTGCGGTGCAGTTCCTTCCTGTTCGAGAATACGTCGGATGGTCGCCGCGTGCATCCGGAATCGGAACCTACGATCGAGCGACGTCCTACGCCAAGAATCCGCAGGAGATTTTCAATTACTATCTCCCCGAATTCACGGGAATCCTCGACCATTACTGGGGCCCCAATGGAATTCACTTCCAGGGCGATTATGCAGGCGTAGTTGTGCTTCTCCTTGCAGCGCTCGGGATCGGTGGAATGCGACGCGACAGGCGGTCGCGTGAGCTCTGGTTCTGGGGAATCGCGGTTGTAGTGGCGCTGCTCTGGGCACTGGGCGCCGCCACTCCGTTCTACAACATTCCATTCTATCTGGTGCCGGGCACGAAGTATTTCCGTGCTCCCGACTCCGTCTTCTTCGTGGGCACGCTCGGTATCGCGATCTTCGCGGCGCGGGGCGTGGAACGCGCGCTCGCCGCCGAGGTAACCCGCCGGTTCGTGCTGGGGTGGATAATATTCGCGGCGGCCGTCGCCGTTCTCGCAGCTACCGGGACGCTGACTGCCTTCGCGCGAAGCGTTGCGCCGGAGGAGCGGCTCGACCTGGTGGACGCGAACAACGGAGCAATGGTGTTCGGCGCATTCCGCTCATTCGTGTTCGTCGCGCTCGCGGCACTCGCGGTATTCAAGGCCGCCGATCTGCGCA
>DATBNQ010000103.1:0-12344 GCA_036554185.1 Gemmatimonadaceae bacterium
ACCAGGAGGTAACAGGACAGAGTCAGACCAAATCGTCGCGCCACGCTCAACGCGCACCACTGTGACTTCGCGCGCGTCAACGTACACACCGATGCGTGAGCCGAGGGGATTCACGGCCAGATCCTCGCACGTGTGACACCGACCCGGCGACCGGCGCGCACCAGACGCAGCTCTTCCGTTACCCCGACAGGTGGTGTTCCTGACGCCGATTGAATCCGGACAACCCATGCGTCCGGCTCCGTCGCGATCAATTGCCTCAACTGTTGATACGCGCTAGTCAATTTTGTTCGCGCGTCCGCACTGAGTGAAGCAGCCAAAGCATCGATGTCGCCCACTGGCTCGCGCCTCCAACGAAGCTCTGCGATTCGCGCCACCGTCTCGCCAGTCATTCCCGGGAGCGATGCGATTACTGGAAGAGGCGCCCGATCGAGTAAGATCTTCCCAGATTCAACCCCGAGTAATGCGATCTGCGAATCAGCTGCTTCGAAACCGCGTACGAGATGGATTTGAGCCTCATCCTCAAATGGGCGATTCGTCGGAAGAGAACGGCCGTTGGCGCGGTACCAGCTAGCCTCCGCTCCACGCAGCCGCGGAATAGTGTCGGCATCGCGCCAGTCGAGCAGCGCGTCTGCCATGCTGTCCGCACGACCCTCATCGACACCCGATGCAATGAACGCAGCACTGAGTGCGTCGCCGTCCGCTGTGTTCACGTTGAGCCTGTCACCCGCTGCGCGAGTGGAAAATGCGCAGCCAGGGAAGCCGGCCCCGAGACTCTGAATCGTCCTGTCGAGCGTATCCCAGGCGGCGGTTGCAGGAATCAACGTGTCCCCGACAGCAGCGTCCGAGGCTGCGCGTACAACCTCGCCACAGCCCTCTGCGTGCCACGTTGAGCGCGCGAGTTCCATGCGATTCTGCGCGGTAGCAAGTGAACTACGAGCGCCGGCGGTGTCGTCGAGACCAATTGCGGCCATGGCCACAATCAACCACAGAATCGCTATCAGCGCGAAGCCACGACGATCGAAGGAACGTCCGGGACGCGGTGTCATCCCCGCGCACCAATCCGGAACACTGTGGTATCCTTTGGAGTCACGACCGCGACAGCAATCGGGACGGTCGGCCCGGCCGGCCAACTTCTCTCCCATGTGCCGCCATTGGCAGCGTCGATCAAGTACCGGAGTTCCTGGCCGCGATCACTGCTTCGAAGTGACGCCGAGTCACCAGTGGAACTGACAGCGGTAAGAACTGCGCCGGTTGAATCCGACGAGACGCCTAGAGTTACTTGACACTCCCGCTCCCAGCCACCAGGGGCGATGCACGATGATGTGAAACGTGCTTCCACACTATCACCCGCAAATACGTGTGGCAGGCCACTCGCACCGATCTGCGGTGACACATCCACTTGCCGTAACCAGATTCGAATTAACGCCCTGGCATTCCGCGACCGATCTCGCTCGGTCGCTTCGCGCGCGGCCGTGACACGAGAGTTCGCCAACTGCTCGAACACAGCGTCAGCTGCTAGCAGAAGCGCTGCCGAAACGATGACGGCAACCAGCACCTCGAGCAGAGTGAAACCGGAACGCATGCGGCTAGTACGCTGGCGCAGCGCGAGGCACCGCGCGGTAGACGACTGTATCCAGCAATTTCTGACGGGTTTCTCCATCAAGTATCACGACGGTGTACAGTGGAGACGCAGGATGCTGGACTTCGAGCAGCCATTTCCCTTGCGGATGGGTCCCGAGATGACGATCGAGATCTGCTCGTGGCCATAGCACCACACGATCCAGGAATTCGCTTGCTGCATTGAGGTGATCCTCGCGTCCTTCCGCGAGAAATACGACGCGACGGACCTGTGCCGCCCGAGCAACGGTCGTCACGCTAGCGATGGCGAAGATGGTCATCGCAACAATGACCTCGAGCAGGACTGCGCCCGATCTCGTTCTTGTAACATTGCTACCTGGCACTTTCATTCCTGAAAGCCCCGGCGATCCTGTCAAGATTCGGCAGGTCCGAAACAACACGTCCATCCGGCAATGCAGTCACGAGTATCGCTCCCGTCGAGTCTCTCAAAGTGGATGTCCGCGGCACACCGGAGAAAACAGCATTCGATCGCAGCGCACTCACCTGCGCGGAAACAGTCAATGGCGCTACAGTCGGTCTGTTCCTGTTCGCAAATGAGAGCGTGGTAACGGCCAGCATGATACTGAGCACCGCTATCGCCACGATCAGCTCAATCAGCGTCACGCCGCGACGCTGTCTCCACTCAGAATAGCGCATCTCTACCGCACGGGGTGAATGGCGTAAACAGCCTGTAGCAATGCCCCCGCTATAACTGCGACGATCGCGCCGAACACGAGTATGAGAACAGGCTCAACCAGACGCACTGCACTCCGCGTCATCTCGCGCGCTCGCTCGCTTTCGATGCGTGCAGCATGGAGAAACATCGCGGAGACGCGTCCGGACTCCTCTCCCGCACGAACGAGGCGGACCGCAGCGATTGTCAGAGCGGAGGACTCTTCCAGCGCAAGACCTAGCGACTCGCCCCGCGTAATGCCAGCTCGCGCGGCGCTTAGCCGCGACTCAATTGCAGAATCTGCTGCCGCCGTCGCCGCTCTCCCGAGCGAGATTGCAGCAGGTACTCCGGAATCGAGCAACGCCGCCATAGCTGTGCATACCCGTGATGTTGCGGCCGACCTTCGAACGACGCCAACGCCGGGTACACGAAGTAGAATGCCATTCCAGATCACACTGCCTTGCGGGCTTGTGGCCCATACTTGCCACGCAAACAGACCAATTACGGCGAACAGGGCGACCGGAATAGCATTGTACTCGATCACAGACGTCGCCCGCATGACGAACTGGGTCAGCGGTGGGGGTACCTGCCCCGTATCGGCGAGGATGGCCGCAAAGCGAGGGAGCACGACGCTGACAAGCAGCCCCACGGAACAGGCACCGGCTACCAACAGAATGGCCGGATATACCAGCGCACCACGAACGGCAGATTTGAGTGACGCGCTTTCTTCAGCTATTTCGGCGCTTCGCAAGACCGCTGGTGCCAGATCACCCGACGATTCCCCCGCAGCGATGATACCTACGAGAACCACCGGTAGCCGGGCGTCGTCTCTCAGCCCGTCAGCAAGCCGGCCACCGGTTCTTACTCGCTCTTTGATAGCCGCGGCGGCCGCCGTCCACGAAGCAGGCGCGAGCTCCGTAAACGTCGACAGAGTACGCGACATCGGAATATCGGCTGCAAGCAGGTTCGCGAGAACGCGCAATCCCGGTGCGATCTCCGATGCGCGCGGCGCGCTATGACTCCCATCGAACCGCGACGCCACAACCTCGATTGGGAACAGTCCCTGCGAATGCAACGTGTCCACGACTGAACTCTCATCGGTTGCCACAATAGTTCCGCGCAGCACCTTTCCATCCTGTCGTGCGGCGCGGTATCTGAAAGTGCGCGATCCTTGCGGGCTGTTGGGCATTGCGATCACTGTCGCACCGTGCCACCCCACGATGTCACATCCGCATCCTCACCATCCCCCCCAGGCTTGCCGTCCTTGCCGAGAGTATAGAGATCGAACCCGCCCTTGTTCTCAACGCCGGGAAAGGCGTAGACATACGGTCGTCGCCACGGATCAAGAGGTACTTCACGCGTGAGATACGGACCGCGCCAATTGGGTGGTGCATCACTTCCGGTTGGGGCGACTCGTAGCGCGGCCAGACCCTGCGCTTGTGTAGGGTAATCGCCGTTGTCGAGTCTGTAGGAGTTCAGAGCGAGGTCGAAAATTTCGATCTGACTTTGCGCAGCGCTGGTCTTCGCGTCACTCAGATTGCGGAAGATCGCGGGAGCAACGATAGCCGCTAGGGTGGCGATAATCGCGATCACGACGAGTAGCTCCATGAGCGTAAACCCGGGCCGATGACCCAGGCGCTCATGTCCACGAATTGGTCTGCTGCGATGCGATGCCCGCCCGTCGCCCAGTCTCACGATCATGCTGTTGTCACCCATTGCAGACTCGCAATACTTCATCCATGGTCGTTACGCCAGCCGCAGCCTTCGCCACCCCATCCTCGATCATGCGGCGATAACCGCGCTCCTCCGCGAGGGATTGAAGCTCCGCTCTCGAAGCACCTTTCGCGATGGCGTTTCTCATTTCCTCGTCGATCGAGACCATTTCAAATATTCCGATTCGCCCCTTGAACCCCGTGCCACGGCATGCGCTGCATCCATTTACTTGAACAAAATCTCCACCCGACGCGCCCGCAGAAACACTCTGTTGAACCGCGATGAGATCATCTCGCAGCTTCGCCGTGGTTTTGCATTGGGGGCAGGCGATTCGTACGAGCCGTTGAGCCAGGATCGCGGTGAGAGTCGCCGCAACGAGATACGGCGCAATACCAAGATCGAATAATCGCGGAAGCGCGCCGATCGCGTCGTTCGTATGCAAGGTGGAGAACACCAGATGGCCGGTCATCGATGCCTGGATGGCGATCGCGGCCGTCTCCATATCGCGCATCTCGCCGATCATCACCACGTCTGGATCCTGGCGCAAAATCGAGCGGAGTGCCGACGAGAAGGTAACACCAGCCTGTTGGTGTACCGGCACCTGTGTGATGCCCTCCAATTGATATTCAACGGGGTCTTCGACGGTTACGATCTTCTCGGATCGAACATCGCGCCTTCGCAGCGCGCTATAGAGTGTTGTCGTCTTCCCGCTACCGGTCGGACCAGTTACGAGAACCATTCCATGAGGTCGATCGATCGACGCTGCCATCTCGCGATGGATCAGCTCCGGCATGCCCAACGCGGCGAGATCTACGGGACGCGTACCACGGTCGAGCAAGCGCAGCACAACGCTCTCACCATGCACCGTCGGCACTGTCGACACCCGCAGGTACAGCTCGGCGCCTTCGACGCGTACGCGTATCCGCCCATCCTGAGGTTTTCTTCGCTCGGAAATATCCAGATCGGCGAGCAGTTTGACCCGTGACACTACCGCCTCGTGCAGCCGTCGTGGTGGGTCAATTGTGGGTACAAGCACGCCGTCGACACGTACTCGCGCCGTCGCCCCCGTGCGCTGGGATTCGATGTGAACGTCACTAGCGCCCGCCTCGTAGGCGTCGTGCAGAAGAGTATTCAGATATCTGATGACGGGCGGTTGATTCGCGACTTCGCGGACGTCTGCGGCATCGTCGTCTCCCGGTCGGATTCTGTCAGTACCGTCCTGCGCGTGAGACATTGCGCGCTCAATCATCCGCTCGAGATCGTCATCAGTCACTTCGCGCGTGATCAATTGACGCGTGTATAGGTCGCTCAGCTCGGGGAGCGATTCCAGGAGAGCCCCCGGGCCGACGGCAACGACGAGTGTACCATCATCATTCAAGCCGTCTGGACAGACTCGATGATGTAGTAAGTATTCTCTACTTACACCCGCGACAACAAACGACTCTACACTGCCTTCGGGAACCGATAGCACTTGCAGCCTCGCGTTGCGCAGTCGCGATGGCGATCGCGCGTTGATGCATCAACAATGCAAAGCCGAACCTACAAGTACCGTGGCATTGCGCAAGAGCGCAATCCAGCCAATGTGTGCTAATTCCAGCCAAATGTTGCGTTTCCCGGCCAAAATCAGATTGTACGTCATCCGCACGTACGTCCTGATCGGATGATTTTGGCTGGCCTGTCCCTTGATCGCGTCAAGCGCATTCCGATTATAAGAAGTCGGTGCCGCGCGAATTTCGAGGTGAAGTCCCGTAGTCGTCTTCGCGCACCACGCGGGGATGAAGGCGCGCGCGACGCCTTGACAACCCAGTGATCGTGGCGATGGCCAAACCGCTGGAAAGTCGCCCCTAACTCACCGCACATCCTCCAGCTTGAACAACGGATTCTCGATCACGCCCAACTCGTTCCCAAACGGATCGATCACCGTCCCAACACGAATCCCGTCGCCAACTTCCGTCGCGGCGGACTTCAGTGTTGCTCCCGCCTCTACAAGCTTCGAGATCGCGCTTGCGGCGTTTGCAACGCCCCAGTATGCCGTCGTTCCGCCAGGTCCGCTCATTCCGCTCCCGGGATTCGGATCCAGCCCCAATTCGAATCCGCCAATATTGAAACCGACATAGAACGGCTCATCGAAGTACGGTTCCACACCCGTCGCGAGCGCATACCACTGCTTCGCCGCAGCAAGATCGGCTACGTGGTAGATGATCGTTCTCAATCCAAAAAAGTTGGCTGCCATTGGACGATATGGTTGAAGTGGCGCGTGCCGAAACCCGGTCGCACAACCGGGCGGTCGGCTGGCACCAACACGGTGTGCCCGGAAATTGCATTAATCTCGCGCAAATGCCATCAGTTCCCAACTCCCTGCGCCAGTTTCTCGTTGCCGCCATAACGGTGACCATCTCCGCGGCATGCGCATCCAGCTCGTATGACGCCCCCAACTCCCTCGGCGTCATGCCCCTTCGGCCGCCAACACCGATCTGGCTCGGTGCAGTCCGTGGCTCCGGCACCACTACGGTCAACGGCGCCGCCGCCGTCACCCCCAGCCAGGTTCCCGGCTGGGATCATGTCATGCTTTCCCTAGATAACACCACGGCCGGCGGGATCTACACCTGGAGCCTCCGCTCCGGAACCTGCGCAAGTCAGGGCAGCATCGTCGGGCCAACCGACCGATACGCGCAGTTCGCCATTCACGCCGATGGGTCAGGTGCAGCCGAGGCCGTCATTCCAACACTGCTGTCACCCACGGATTCCTACGCCGTGATCGCAACACCCCTGTCACCGGCCAGCGCGTCGAGCGCCTGCGCAGATCTCGCGCACGCATCCATGTAGTTGGCTACGAGCTAGTTCGCCACGAGGTTGTCCGCCCCACAACTCGGCTCAAAGCGAGCGCGTATCGGGTTTTATACCACTCGAGGCAGTGATCACCGACTTGATTCCACCGCGCAGATTGAAATCGCCAACAACGCGCATCCACTTCGGCTTCACGCGCTCCACCAGATCATCCAGGATCCGGTTCACCGCACGCTCGTAAAAGATTCCATCGTTACGGAAACTCCACAGATAGAGCTTGAGACTCTTCAGCTCCACGCACGATGCACCAGGAAAGTACGTGATTCGCATCGTCGCAAAATCCGGCGCACCGCCCTCCAGCGCCGTCAGATCGGTAGCGTCACCTTCGATCCCGCCGAGCGGACAGAGCGAAGTGAACTCGGGGCAGTCCATGTGAATCTCATAATCGCGATCGGGATACGGATTCGGAAAGACTTCCAGCAGCTGTGGTTTTGGCATGATAGGAATTTATGCGGAACCGCGGATGTAGCAGAGCCATCCCCTCGTCATTCCCCTCATCCCACTTGGGCTCAGGATCCTCTCAACTTCCTCGAGATCTCCTGCAGCAATTCGCGCTCATCACCCGACAGGCTTCCCATCCCCTCGCGCGAGATCTTGTCCAGCAGCGCGTTCACATCCTCGGTACGCGGCTTCGGATTGGGCGCCGATAACATAGGTGGCTGCGGACGACGCTTAACTATCGCGTTGCTGCGCGCTACCGCCTCATCGGCACTCGGCTGGCCGTCACGCCGTTTCTGTGGACGCTGCATCTTTGGAATCGGCTGCGGATTCGTGTCGTCAGGCACTGTCGCAACATGCCGCCGAATCCGGTCGAAGCTCGAGCTGTTCGGCGCATGCAGATAGATGTACGCGAAGACGAGTCCGCCAACGTGCGTCATGAACGCAACCGAGCCACTCGAATAACCGGTGAGATCCGCGAACGCCATCCCGACGTTCCACGCAATCGTCCACACTGCCAGCCACACCGCGCGAATTGGCCAGACACCGAGTATGTAAACCTCGTCGTCAGGCCACTTGAGCGCGTACGCGAGCACCACACCAACCACAGCACCCGACGCGCCAATCACCACACCGTGCTGCTCGAACAGGAGATGGAATATCCCGCCGCCAAGCCCGCACCAGAGATAGAAGTACGTGAACGCACGCGCACCGAATGCACGCTCCACGCGCGGACCGAACATCCACAGCATGATCATGTTCGTCGCGATGTGCGCAAAGCCCGCGTGCACGAACATGTACGTGCCGATCGTCCACCAGTGCGCCGGAAATTCCGACGCCGACAGGCCAAGCCATCCAGCAACATCCGCCGTTCCAACGGGCGACGTAAGCTGGATGAAGTAGACAACTACGTTGAGCGCGATCAGCCACTGGACTGCAGGAGTTATCCCGCGGCCAGGCTCGAAGTCGGCTTCGTTGAATTCGGTTGTCGTTTCCATAAAATGCGCGACCCTTCCGTCCTACCCAATGGCCAGCTGAACGATCCGCTCGCACAACTCCTCAAATCCCATTCCCGCCGCCGCTGCTCCCTGTGGAATCAAGCTCAATGCAGTCATCCCAGGCAACGTGTTCGCTTCCAGACAGTAGCACTCTCCACGCGCGTCCAACCGGAAATCCACTCGCGCATAACCCCGCAGCTTCAATGCCCTGAATGCCCGCAAGGATTGCTCCTGCAATTTATTAGTAACACTTGGAGACAAATTCGCTGGAAATTCCTCGACCGCCATCCCCGCCGTGTACTTGCACTCATAATCGTATATCTCCTTCATCGGCTTGATCTCGCCCACGGGCAGCGCTTCCTCACCGATCACCCCCACGGTCAACTCTCGGCCGGCAATAAAACGCTCGATCATTACCTCATCATCGTACTTGAAAGCTTCGGCAACCGCGGCGTCCAGGTCCACCACGTCACGAACGATCGAGAGGCCTACCGTCGAGCCCTGCTTGGACGGCTTCACCACTACCGGCAAACCGAGCGACTGTTCGACAAGCGCCGCGGGCTGAGGCGCCATCAGCCACTCCGCGGTCTGGACCCCCGCTGCCCTGAAAAGCGTCTTCGACAGATCCTTGTCCATCGCGAGTGCGCTGGCAAGGTGACCACTCCCAGTGTATCGCACACCGGCCATGTCGAGCAGGGCCTGGATCGTCCCGTCCTCGCCCTGACCACCGTGAAGCGCCAGAAATACGACGTCGGCATCCCTTATTTCCGGCATCGAGATCAGGTCGTCACGCAACCGCCCGCCACCAAGGCCCGCCAACGCTTCGAGCGACGGCGGCTCGGTCCCCACATTGCTGCGACGGAGCACGTCCAGCTCCGCCGGCGACAGTACTCCCGTCGCCGGATCCAAAGCCGTGATTACATGTCCGCGCGCAGACAGTGCCTGGACTATACGAAGCCCCGATGCAAGCGATACGTCGCGCTCCGCCGAGGCGCCGCCCATCAGGACGGTGATCCGGAGCGGGGAGAGGATGGGCATGGTTCCTTGTCTCGACACTGTTCAGCTACTCGTCACCGCTTATCCCGCTACCGACCCATCATGAATCGGAGCATGTCGGATCTCGTGACGATTCCTTCTACGTGCCCATGCTCGAGCACGAGAACCGCAGGCGTGCTCTTGGATAGCAGTTTGATCGCGAATTCGATAGCATCATCGCTGGCCAACGATGGGAACGGCGCATCCATCACCTCGCGCACCGTCGCCTCGAGCAACGCAGGCGTCTCGAGTCCGCGCTGTGACAATGTCGCCTCGACTACAGATCCCACACACTCGTCGCCATCCATCACGGGCAGTTGCGACACGTCGTGCAACGCCATGAGATTGAGCGCCTGACGCACTCCGGCTGCTGGTGCAACACTCACAATCGCGGGCGCGCTCGCATCCTTGCGCCCGAGCATGTCTCGGAGGGTGACGTGCTCCGCTTCGAGCATCTGATTCTCGCGCATCCACTCATCGCTGTACAGCTTGGAAAGATACCGCTCGCCAGTGTCGCAGAGGAACGTGACTACCAGCGCGTCGGGATCATCGATCCGGCGTGCGAGATCGAGCGCGACTTTCGCGATCAATCCCGATGAGCCGCCCACGAAGAGACCTTCCTCACGCGTGAGCCGACGCGACATCGCAAACGCATCGCGATCGCTCACCGTGTGGTACTCATCTATGATGCTCATGTCGAGCGTCCCCGGAACCTTGTCCTGGCCGATTCCTTCAACCTTGTACGGACTTCCCTCTATCTTGTGCTCGCCATGGCTCCGCCAGTATTCGGCGAGTATTGAACCGGTCGGATCACCAGCGATGATCTTGATGTTCGGATTGCGCTCCTTGAGATACCGCCCAACACCGGTGATCGTACCGCCAGTACCGGCCGCCGCGACAAAGTGCGTGATCTTTCCTTCAGTCTGCTCCCATAACTCCGGACCCGTGGTCGCAAAGTGCGCGTCCGGGTTCGCCTGATTGTAGAACTGATTGGCCAGAATCGCGTTCGGAGTTTCTTCCGCGATGCGTTTCGCCATCATCACGTAGTTGTCAGGATGATCCGGAGCAACCGCGGTCGGCGTTACAATCACTTCCGCGCCGAAGGCCTTGAGCAACCGCACCTTTTCCTGCGACATCTTGTCGGGAAGCGTGAAGATGCACTTGTAACCGCGCAGCGCCGCCGCAATCGCGAGCCCCACACCGGTGTTTCCGCTCGTTCCTTCGACGATCGTGCCGCCAGGCTTGAGCTTTCCGGAACGCTCCGCTGCCTCGATGATCGGCAATCCAATGCGATCCTTGACAGACCCGCCCGGATTGAAGAACTCGGCCTTTCCGTACACCGGAGTGCGAATGCCGCGCGTGACGCGATTCAGCCGGATGAGCGGAGTCCATCCGATCGTCTCGAGCACGTTGTCGTACGGCCGTTCATTTCGTTTTATTAGCATATTGCTACTATATCTATTTCTTGATGGGCTTGGCGCTGCTGTCCGCGGTCTTCTTGAGAATCGAGTCTCCTGGAGGCGGAGGCGCGTCCGGATGACGGAAATATACCGGGAACAGAATCGACACCGGCATCGGCGTCCCGCGCAATTTCGCCGGCTCGAACTTGAGCTCGCGTGATCCCTTGATCGCCGCCGAATCCAGAGTCGCGACGTTGGATGACTCGATGACACGCGTGGAGTCGTCGACGACCGATCCGTCCTTGTCCACGTACAGTCGCAGCGTCACGTTCCCCTGCACCTTCTCCGCGTACAACGCTGGCGGATATCTGAATGGCATGATCTTGTTGAGCATGATCGGATAGGTATCCGGTCTCGCCATGCCGGCGTCGAACGCGGTCTTCGTACCATCTCCCTTGGAGCACGCGGCGATCAACGCCAGAGTTGCGATCGTTGCCACGATTCCGGATGCCTTCGAAACGGTAGCTCGTAACCCATCTGATTCAGAATCATCACCGTTCATGCTGCTCACGTCTTTTGCTGAGCGTCCGAAACAAGTCGCGCGAGAGTCTCGAGCGCTTGCAGCGGCGTCATGGTGTTGGGATCAATCCCTCTCAATTCCTCGACGATAGGATCCGGCTCGGATCCGAATAATGCAAGTTGGCCCGCGACTTCGTCACCCGGCCCGTTGCGCGGCGCCATCCTGTGATCGCCTTCCAATTGACGCAAGAGTGCCCGCGCACGTTTCAACACCGCCCGCGGCAGGCCGGCCAGCCGCCCCACTTCAATTCCGTACGACCGATCGGCTCCTCCCGGCTCCAGTGTGTGAAGAAAGAGAATCTCCTCCCCCACTTCCCGCACACGCACGTTGAAGTTCCGGACCGCCGCAAGCTCCTCCGAGAGCTGAGTCAATTCATGATAATGCGTTGCGAATACAGTCTTGCATCCCAGTTCGTCGTGGATGTGCTCTGTCACCGCCCACGCAATGGATACACCGTCATACGTCGAAGTGCCGCGCCCGATCTCGTCCAGGAGGACCAGTGAGCGCGAAGTCGCCGAGTGAAGGATCGCGCTTGTTTCACTCATCTCGACCATGAAAGTCGACTGTCCACGCACCAGATTGTCGCTCGCTCCAACGCGCGTGAACAATCTGTCCACGACGCCGATTTCCGCCGACCGCGCGGGAACAAAGCTCCCGATCTGCGCCATCAGCACGATGAGTCCAATCTGACGCAGAATCGTCGACTTGCCGGCCATGTTCGGGCCGGTGAGAATGATAACGCGCGCATTCTCGACGAGTGTCACGTCGTTGGGAATGAACTTCTCACGCGGCATCATTCGCTCGACCACCGGATGCCGCCCGCCCACAATTCGAAGGTCGAAGCCGTCAGTCATGCGCGGCCGCACGTATCCCTCGGACTCGGCGACTTCGCCAAGTGTCGCCAGCACATCGAGCTCCGCGATCACCCGCGCCGCGCATTGCAGCCGCGAAACGGCGCCCGCTATTCGCTCTCGCAGCGCCTCGAACAGTTCGCGTTCCCGCGACTCGATTCGATCCGCCGCCGTCAGGATCCGCTCTTCGTA
>DATBNQ010000152.1:0-8618 GCA_036554185.1 Gemmatimonadaceae bacterium
TGGGTGCATCCCTCTAGATTCTTCAGGCTGTGGCCACTCCGTTGTGGAGGGCCTTTCCTTGTCGATCCATGGTAAATGCCGACAATCAATCAGCTGGTACGCCAAAGCCGCAGTGATGTGGCGAAGAAGGAAAAGGCGCCAGCGCTGAAGTCCAATCCCCAGAAGCGTGGCGTGTGCACTCGCGTGTACACGACTACCCCCAAGAAGCCGAACTCCGCGCTGCGCAAGGTCGCGCGTGTCCGTCTCACCAACGGCTTCGAAGTCACCGCATATATCCCGGGCGAGGGACACAACCTGCAGGAGCACTCCATCGTGCTCATTCGTGGCGGTCGTGTGAAGGATCTGCCCGGCGTTCGTTATCACATTGTGCGCGGCACGCTTGACGCATCGGGCGTCAACGGCCGTAACCGCAGCCGCTCCAAGTACGGAACCAAGAAGCCGAAGGCCGGCGGAAAGGCCGTCGCGACCAAGGGGAAGAAGTAAATGAGCCGTCGCAAAAAGTCAGTCAAGCGCACCATCCTTCCGGATTCGCGCTATGACAGCCAGACCGTGGCGAAGTTCATCAACGTGATGATGTATCAGGGGAAGAAGAGCACCGCTGAACGCATCTTCAACGACGCGATGGACAGTGTCGAGGCAAAGACAGCTCAGCCCGGCGTCATCGTCTTCAAGCAGGCGATCGCCAACCTGAAGCCGATGGTCGAAGTGAAGAGCCGCCGAGTTGGTGGTGCGACGTACCAGGTTCCCGTGGAAGTCCGCCCGGAGCGTCGCACGGCGCTCGCGATGCGCTGGTTGATTCTCTATTCACGCGGCCGCAACGAGAAGTCGATGGCCGACAAGCTCGCAGCGGAAGTCATCGCAGCCAGCAAGGGCGAGGGCAACGCCGTGAAGAAGAAGGAAGACACGCACAGAATGGCGGAAGCGAACAAGGCGTTCGCGCACTATCGCTGGTAGGCTTCGGACAGTTCGAAATCAAACCCCGTCTCGTAATCAGTCGCGAGGCGGGGTTTTGTTTTGCGGGAACCCTCGCTACTGAGCTGACTCCTCGCTAGCTCTTTGGCGTCGCCGCACCGCGCGCGAGGCGCTCATGGGCAGAGGCGAACTCGTTCGAGACCAGCGCGCCAACTATCGATAGCTCCCCGCCAAGAACTACAGCGGCGCAAACTTCAGCGAACGCGTTTGCGTGGCCGGCTCCGGCAAGTCCCATGATCTCAAGACATGCGCGCTGACTTGGGAGCGCGGTACCGCCGCCAATCGTGCCAACGACCAGATTGGGGAGCGTCACCGCAGCGTAAAGCGATCCGTCATCGGTTGACTCGAGGCGCGTGATACCGACTGCCGACTCGGCAACGCAAGCGACGTCCTGCCCGCATGCGAGGAACATCGCCGCGAGACCATTGGCGAAGTGCCCCTGCACGCCGATGGTCCCGCTAAGAACCCCGCCGATGGCTGACATGCGAAAGTAATTCGCCATCATGGCGGGCGTCGTGTGAAGTCTTTCCTGGACGTGGGCGGCTGGAATCACGACTTCCGCGGTTACACTCCGACCGCGGCCGAGGAGGAAGGACTGTGCGCTCGCTTTCTTGTCGCCGGAGTGGTTTGCTTCCAGAAACGAGTAGAGAGGCTTCACCGGCGAGTCGCGCATGACGTACTCGCAGATGGCGTGCGTCGCGATCGTCACCATGTTCTGCCCGGCAGCGTCGCCAGTGTGAAACTCGAATATCAGATAGACGTGATTGCCTTCGAGGTTCACACGCGTATCGTTCAGCTGGATAAACCGACTGGTGCGCTCCGCCACCTGCGCGATTGCGGGTAATGCGTCGAGTATCCACGCGATGAACTGCCCTGCATCGTACATGGTGCTGAACGCGAACCCGGGGGCGCGACCAACGCCTTCCTTCGTCATGACGGCAGAGCACCCACCGACGGCTGACAGCAACCGTGCGCCGCGACCATACGAGGCCACCAGAGCCGCCTCTGTCGTCGCGAGTGGTACGTAGTAATCGCCCTGTGCATGTACTCCGTTGACGCGAACGGGTCCAATCACGCCCACGGGGACCTTGACCGTTCCCACGAAATTCTCGATGTGGTGCGCGTAGTGCGGCGCCTGCTCCTGCGTGCGCGTGTCGAGAAGCTCGCAGCGGGCGCCCTCGGAGGCGTGCAACGCACTCCAGCGCGCCTCGAGCTCCTCACCCGACGTTTCGGAACCGGCCGGAATTTTCCGTGCATGAGCGTGGTGCTTCGGCGTCAACCGTTCAAGAAGCTGCGCGGGTGAATACTTCCGGAGGAGCGTGCGAAGCGACTCTGCTGCGCGCTGATGCTGGATATCCACGTATCAGACTCCCGCTGATGTTTGCGCCGTCGACGGTTCCGTCCTCGCCGAAAACACTCTCTTCAGAGTCTTTCCAGTAACTCCGATCGGAAATTCGTTCCAGGGAACGATGTCGACGTGCTGCAACCGTTCTTCGGCACCCAGGAGTGCGTTAAGGTCGCGCGTGAGCGACTCGACGGTAATCTCGAACCCCGCGCGCAGGGCGATCGCGGCCGCGGGCGTTTGGGTTCCGTCACTGTGCCTCGCGCGATATACGCACGCGTCGAATACCGCCGGATGCTTGTGAATCTTTTCCTCCATTGGCAACGTGTAAACATCACCGTGACGCGTATGGATTACATCAACTTCGCGGTCGAGCTGAATGAAATGTCCGTCCGTCGCTCGGCGAGCTATGTCGCCAGTGAAGAACCAGCCACCGCTAAATGCCTGGGATGTCCTCGTCTGATCGTTCCAGTAAGCATCGAAAACGGTCCTGCCCCTGACCTCGAGTCTGCCAGTCTCGCCCCGACGGGCCACCTCGCCGGTGGCCCTGACTATTCGCAGCGCAGGTCCGAACGGTACGGAGCCAGCGCGTCCGATCCGGCGCTCGAACGTTTTGGTGAACGGTGTTACGTAGCGTAGCACCGACGGTGTGCCGACCTCGCTGGAGCCCTGAGCGTCCAGGTAGACTGAACCGGTGACGGGCAGCCCCATTCCGCGAAATGCGCCACCCACGGCGACAAAATGGCGCTGAATCGTCTCGTGGCTCGCGTCGGCCGTACTCGCCCAGAAGCGCATCCGATGCAGGTCGTATCGGTCCAGTTTGATTTCCTTGAGCTGGGTATACGCGATCGGGAACCCGAAGAAGCCAGTGAATCCGCCCGCGGCCAGCTGCTCGAGTATCCCTTCCGGATCAAGTCCATCGCGGTGATAAGCACTGCTCCAGTGCACGCGCAGGCCGAGCAGAAGAGCGCTGTTGAACGAGAGGATCACCGCCTGGTGATTATTCGGCGCTGCGACAAAGCCCTTGTCACGATTGCGCGAGACGTGCACGTAGCACAGCCACCCGCGAACGGCACGGGACTGGCGACCATTCTTCAATACCACAGCTTTCGGGAATCCGGTGGTACCGGATGAGTGGACGAGGTATAACGGCTCGTCGCTCGAGCGTCGAACTGGGTCGCTCTCCCGGTGCACTCCCCCGAGCGCGTCCTCGAGCCATAGCAGCTCTGCGTGAGGCGCCGTCGATGTGACGAAACGATGCAATTGCATACGCGTGGCGTCGTCCACGGAGAGGGGCGACTTTTCCGCCAGAACGATCTTCGTGACGCCGCCAAAATTGCCTCCCTCGCCGAGCACACGCATGACCGTTGCGACGTCCGAGATCAGGACCTTGGCCCCGATGTTATCCAGATATGGCTGAACGTCGTTCGTGGCAAACTTTCCGTTGATCGGACACGCAACGCCGCCTGCGCGGACGATGGAAATATTGAAAATGTGCATGTCCAGATGGTTCGCCTTCAGCACTGCGACACGGTCGCCTCGCTCAACGCCGAGCTCGCTGCGAAGCAATGCGGCCACGTAACCAGCCGTGGCTTTGATCCGGCTCGGACTCCATGCGGTCGGGTCCGGGTAGCGCTCGCGCAAGGCAGGCACTTCCCACGCGCAGGGCGCGTCGGTTGTGAACACAACCCGGTCGCCGTACTTCCGGGCTGCGCGGTCCGGGATCCGATCGAGCGACATGGGCCCGAATGCGAGCGGGAGTCGCTGATGCACGCCCAGCCTGACAGCCAGCGTGGCAGCCAACGTGACAGCGCCGGCGACGATGAGACCGACCAGGATCCAGAGTGA
Organism: Gemmatimonadaceae bacterium; assembly: GCA_036554185.1. Classification (GTDB taxonomy): domain Bacteria; phylum Gemmatimonadota; class Gemmatimonadetes; order Gemmatimonadales; family Gemmatimonadaceae; genus Fen-1247. The sequence continues at coordinate 4,163 of DATBNQ010000152.1, forward strand.
CATTGCGGGCGGGTTGGCGTCGCGCAGGATGCCTTGCGTGCACGACGCGTTCAGCGGCCACGGCTTCTCCTGGTAAACGACCCCCGGATTCAGTTCCGCGCAAGACTCCCCAACTCTTCGGCCGGCACACCGGCTGCTCGCGTGGTTCGCTGTCAGACTCTCCGGCGCGGTCGAACGCATCGCCGAGTATCGCGTGGAGGTAGATCTGCGTTAGATAATAATTCGAGGCTTCGAGTGATCCGTGAAGCGGGGCCTGCAGTACCGCAATCGCATCTCGCCGACGTCTCGCGGCGATGAGCAGCTTGCCAACCGAGAATCCACGCGTCCACGCCGCTATTCGAGCGATCGTTCGAATAGCGGCGGCACGTCAGACGCCAAGCCAGCGGCGCAAACTGAACATGTCGAGGCGCCAGTACAACGGTCCCCATCCCGCCACTGCCCAGAAAACGCTCGAATTGGTACCGTCCGACCAGCGCCGTCTGCAGCGTCGGGAAAATCCGATGATCTGTTGCGAACAACATGCATCGAATGTCGCCGTGCGGAGCGCGCCGGCACATGCAACGGGACGCATCGTGATGTGTCTGATACTCCAACGTCGCCATCCCTACTGGCCTCCGACGGCGCGCGCGCTAATTTCGCCATGGAGCATCGATCAAGCGTATCCACACCAGACCCGGTCCCGTGATTCTGCGTCCCATGATTCGTCGCGCGGTGAGTGTCGCGGCATGTGCTTTCGCCGCGCTCGTCCCTGGAGCTCGCGCGTACAGTTCAGGCGCGCTAAAGCATCCTCCGATACGGCACGTCTTCATAATTGTGCTCGAGAACGAATCGTTCGAGACCACGTTCGGTGCAGGTTCGCATTCGCCGTATCTGGCGGACAGCCTGATTGGCGCCGGAGCATTTCTCCGGCAGTATTACGGAACGGGACACGCGAGTCTCGACAACTACATCTCGATGATTTCCGGGATCGCGCCGGATCCTGCGACGCAGGCGGACTGCGGGAGGTATGACGACTTCGTGCAGACCGGAACGGCGCCCGACGGCCAGCCGATCGGGAGCGGCTGCGTCTATCCGGCACACGTCCCCACGATCGCGAATCAGCTCGCCGACCACCATCTCACGTGGAAGGCGTACATGGAAGGAATGGGAAGTGATACCGGGAGAGAGCCTGCGACCTGCGGGCATCCGGCGATCGGCGCGCGGGATCAGACGAGTCGCGAAACCGAGCTCGACCGGTATGCAACCAAGCACAACCCTTTCATGTACTTCCACTCGGTGATCGACTCGCCTTCGTGCGCCACAAGCGTGGTTCCGCTCGCCGGACTGGAATCGGATCTTTCCAGCCGCGGGACCACTGCGAATTACAATTTCATCACGCCGGATCTGTGTCACGACGGTCACAATGCGCCGTGCAAGAATGGGGAGCCGGGCGGACTGGTTTCTGCGGATGCATTCTTGAAGCACTGGGTTCCGATCATCATGCGGTCGCCGGCATACCGCGACGGTGGCCTCATCATCATCACCTTCGACGAGGCGGCCAGCGCAGATGCTTCGGCATGCTGCAACGAGCAGAGCGGTCCGAACACGAAGCTTCCCGGCGCGCACGGACCGGGGGGAGGACGTACGGGTGCGGTGCTGCTATCGCCGTTCATCAAGCCCGGTACGGTCTCCGACGTGCCGTACAATCACTACTCCATGCTTCGAAGCGTGGAGGATCTGTTCGGCCTGAAACATCTTGGATATGCCAGCCAGAATGGCCTGGTGCCGTTCGGCACCGACGTCTACCACCGCGTCCGAGCCGCCAGATAACCCCCGGATAGCCAGCCGGGCCGCCGCTCGTCGCATTGGCGGTGGACCGCGTTACTGTTCGGCGGGTATCATTTGTTCATCCTCAAGCGGGGTTAACCGGGTGGTTGCAGGGCGACAGGTGCTGGTGCACCATGAAGGATCTGGACGTACGCGGCTCTGGCCCGTGACGCGCAGGCTGGTGGCCGGTCTGGCCATCGCGGCTTCCCTCGGCGCGCTCAGCTCCTCGCGCGCGATCGCGCAGGCAGCGGGAAGCGGTTTTCTGTTCCAGCAGCCGAGCGGGAGCATCACACTTCGCGGCGGCTTCGCTCACGCATCGGCCGGCGGCGATCTCTTCTCATTCGTCACCAACGAACTAACGCTCAAGAAGGCCGACTTCAGCGGGCCTGTTTTCGGGCTCGATGTCGCATACCGGCTGGCGCCGCAACTGGATGTCGTGATCGGTACTTCGTACGCCGGCACATCGACGGCGTCTAATTACCGGAGCCTCGTGGACCAGAACAACGCCGAGATTACGCAGGTGACAACTTTCCGGCGCGTCCCCGTAATGGTCAGTGCTCGTGCGTATCTCACGCCGCAGGGCAGGTCGGTCGGGCGATTCGCGTGGGTTCCGGCGCGATTTGCACCATATGTTGGTGCAGGCGGCGGAGCGATGTGGTACCAATTCAATCAGCGCGGCGATTTCGTGGATGTGCAGAACAACAACACTGTATTCCCGGGTGACCTCACGTCGTCGAAGTGGACACCGGCGGCGCAGGGACTGGCCGGTCTTGATTTCAACATCTCGCCGCGAGTCGCTCTCACGGGCGAGGCAAAATACATCTGGGCAAAAGTGACGCCGGATCAGAGCTTTTCCGGGTTCAACAACATCGATCTATCCGGCCTCTCGGCCACCGTCGGACTCACCTACAGATATTGAAGGGAGTGGACATGTACACTCACGGCAGCATCGCTCGGCGCTCGCGCCTTTCGCCCTTTTCGCGGCTCGCGACGCTCGTCGCCATCGGCTGCGGATTGGTTTCAACCCTTCCGTCTGTCGGCGCCGCTCAGCAGCTTGCGTCGCGCGGATCCCAGCTGGATGCACGATGGCAGCCATGGGTCGGTTGCTGGCGTCCAGCAGCGCCGCAAACGCCGGGAATGACGTTCAGCCTGCCTCGCAACGTTGATGCGCCGCTTGTCTGCATCATCCCGGCGACCGAAGCTGCGGCAACGTCGAGCGTTTATGTATTGACGGTGGCGCACGATACTATCGCCGCGCGAGACACGATCACTGCAACTGGCCGGAACGTTGCACGCACAAAGGATAGCTGCACGGGCGTCGAGGACGGGACATGGTCTGCGGATGGACGTCGCCTGTACCTCACTTCCGATTTCACGTGTCCGGGCGGCCTCAAGCGAACGACATCAGGATTGTTCGCGATGTCGCCGCGTGGTGACTGGGTGAACGTGCAGGGGGTGAACGCTGGTGGCAACATGGCGGTGCACACGCTGCACTACACGGATGCTGGTATTCCATCGACGCTCCCGCGAGAGATATCCGATGCGCTTCACGCGGGCGGCATCGCGTCGGGAACAGCGCGCGCAGCGGCCGCCACTCGTCTGACAAACGCGAACGTCATTGAGGCGTCGCACAAACTGGACTCCGTCGTGGTTGCAGCGTGGATCGTCGATCGCGGACAGGCTTTCCCGGTCGATGCCAGGCAGATCGTCGCGCTCGCCGATGCTGGCGTACCGGGAGACGTGACGGATGCAATGGTGGCGGTGACGTATCCCAAGGCGTTTGCAGTGAATAATCCCGCGGACGAGTCGGGACTGGTTGATATCGAGCAGACTCAGGGGAACAGTGCATCGGCGACTGATGGCTACAATCGGAACGACGCGCGAGTGATGCTGCTCCCGAGTTACTCCCGCTATGATTATTCGCCATTCGGTTACTCGCCGTACGACTACTACGGGTACGGTTATTCGCCCTACGGCAACTACTCACCGTTCGGGTATGCGCCTTACGGCTACGCTCCATATGGCGGCGGCTACTACTCACCGTACTCCCGTTACGGTGCCGCGTACGGTGGCTGGTACTCGCCGCCGATCATCGTGCTGAGGGGCAGTGGCACGCCTCAGCCAGCTGGCCGAGCGATCAAGGGTCGTGGCTACACGCAAACGCCTCCCGAGCGCGGAACCTCGTCCGGCTCGAACGGTTCGACTGCGTCGCCGCGTCCAGTGTATTCGCCACCACCACCTCAGCCTGCGTCACAACCAGCGGACCCGCCGCGCACGGCCCACAAGCGGCCGTAACCAAGTCGCATAACGCGGCAGACAAAAGCGGGGCCGAGGCGATTCGCCTCGGCCCCGCTTTTGTCGTGTCTGTCGTGCCGGTTCTGAACTAGAACGTGTACTTGAGGCTGAGGCTGGTGTAGAGCGTGGCGTTGTAAGGGGCCGGGATGATGTAACCATCACCGCGCCCGCCCGCCGCCGCCGTTGCAAGGCCGGCGTAATTCGGGCCGACGAACAGGAAGCTGTAATAGGTGCTTCCAAGAATATTGTCGGCGCCGCCAAAGATGTCGAGCGACCAGTGCTTGTCGACCCGCTTCTTGATGCCAAGCTTTGCACCAAGCAGATCATACGACTTTACATATGTAGAGTTGTCGAA